>NZ_JBIWEO010000022.1:0-76543 GCF_044762555.1 Pseudomonas sp. NPDC096917
CCAACTCATTGATACACAAGGAGTTTTCCGTTTCGACTGCGCCGGAAGTGGGGCGAATTATAGGCCGTTGAAAATTTGAGTCAAGGGCTAATTGAGCGACTCTATCAATTAACTTCAAATCGACGAAAATATACCTATATAGAGGGGGCTAACGCCCCCTCTATATAGCTACAGCACACCCGACTGTCGCAAAGCCTCCAACACACAGGGTCGCAACCCAAGCACCCGCGCTAAAACCTCTTGGGTATGCTCACCCAATAAAGGCGGAGCATTGCGATATTCCACAGGTGTTTCAGAGAGCCTGATAGGGCTTCTAACTTGCGGCACCAGACCTGCCAGCACATGCGGCAAATCAAATGCCAGCCCGCGAGCCTGTACCTGAGGATCCGCAAACACTTGCGCCAAGTCATTGATCGGCCCGCAAGGTACCCCTACAGCCTCCAACTGTGCGACCCACTCCGCCGTTGTCTTGAAGACAGTTGCCTGCCGGATGAGCGGCACCAGCACAGCCCGATTGGCCACCCGTTGCTTGTTACTCGCAAAACGAGGATCATCCACCCACTCCGGCCGACCCGCCACTTCAGCAAACTTGCGGAATTGACTGTCGTTACCCACCGTCAGAATGAAGTCACCATCAGCAGTCGGAAAATCCTGATACGGCACAATATTCGGGTGAGCATTACCAAGGCGCTTAGGAGAAACACCTGTCGTCAGATAATTCATCGCCTGGTTCGCCAGGCACGCGACCTGCACATCCAGCAGCGCCATATCGATATGCTGCCCTCCCCCATCATGCTGCCGATGAGCAAGCGCCGCCAAAATCGCGACCGTAGCATACAGCCCCGTCAGAATATCCGTCAGCGCAACACCGACCTTCACCGGCCCAGCCCCTTCCTCACCCTCAGGCCGACCGGTCAGACTCATCAGCCCACCCAGCCCCTGAATCATGAAGTCGTAACCCGCGCGTTTGGCATAAGGCCCCGTCTGACCAAACCCGGTAATCGAGCAATAAATCAGCTGCGAATTGACCTCCTTAAGCGACGCATAGTCCAACCCATACGCCTCCAAGCCGCCCACCTTGAAGTTCTCGATCAAAATATCGGACTTCGCCGCCAACTCTCGCACCAAGCGCTGACCTTCAGGCTTGGTGAAGTCGATCGTCACCGATTGCTTATTGCGATTGGCCGACAGGTAATAAGCCGCCTCGCCCGTGCTCTCACCATAAGCATCCTTGAGGAAGGGTGGCCCCCAGGCACGGGTGTCGTCACCATTGCCCGGACGTTCCACCTTGATCACCTCGGCGCCCAGATCCGCCAGAATCTGCCCCGCCCAAGGCCCGGCCAATACTCGCGACAAATCCAACACCCGCAAATGCGATAAAGCACCCATGAGCCAAGCTCCTATTAATAGAACGCCTGCAGACCCGTCTGCGCACGCCCAAGAATCAAGGCATGCACGTCATGCGTCCCTTCATAGGTATTCACCACTTCCAGGTTCACCAGGTGACGCGCCACCCCGAACTCATCCGAGATGCCATTGCCGCCCAGCATGTCACGCGCCATACGGGCGATATCCAGCGACTTGCCGCACGAGTTGCGCTTCATGATCGACGTAATCTCAACCGCCGCAGTGCCTTCATCCTTCATACGCCCCAGTCGCAGGCAACCCTGCAGGGCCAGCGTAATCTCGGTCTGCATGTCAGCCAGCTTTTTCTGGATTAACTGCGTCGCCGCTAACGGACGGCCGAACTGATGGCGGTCCAGCGTGTATTGGCGCGCTGTGTGCCAGCAAAACTCGGCAGCCCCCAAAGCGCCCCACGAGATTCCGTAACGCGCCGAGTTCAGACAGGTAAAAGGACCTTTCAACCCGCGCACATCCGGAAAGATGTTCTCTTGCGGCACAAACACGTTATCCATGACGATTTCGCCAGTGATGGACGCGCGCAGACCGACTTTGCCATGAATCGCCGGTGCACTCAGCCCCTTCCAGCCCTTTTCCAGAACAAAGCCACGAATGTCGCCTTCGTCATCTTTCGCCCACACCACAAACACATCGGCAATAGGACTGTTAGTGATCCACATTTTGCTGCCCGTCAGGCTGTAGCCGCCATCCACCGAGCGCGCACGAGTAATCATCGCGCCAGGATCAGAGCCATGGTTAGGCTCAGTCAGACCAAAGCAGCCAATCCACTCGCCCGACGCCAGCTTCGGCAAATACTTCTGCTTCTGCGCTTCAGTACCGAACTCATTGATCGGCACCATCACCAAGGAGGATTGCACACTCATCATCGAGCGATAACCCGAGTCAACGCGCTCAACCTCACGAGCAATCAGGCCGTAACTGACATAGTTCAGACCACTGCCACCGTACTGCTCAGGAATCATCGCCCCCAGCAAGCCCGTCTCACCCATCTCGCGAAAGATCGCCGGATCGGTCTTCTCATTACGGAAAGCTTCAAGCACACGCGGCGCCAGCTTGTCTTGAGCAAATTGCTCAGCGCTGTCACGCACCATGCGCTCTTCTTCAGTGAGCTGCTGATCCAGCAACAGTGGATCAATCCAGTTGAAGCTTGCTTTACCCGCCATGAAAGAACCCTCGCGAAATAGATCAAATGTCGTTGGCCGATCCTAGGCCCCTCTATATAGGAAGCACAAACGAGGATTCAGCACGGCGTTGTGATAATTTCTCACTCCGTGACGAGCTTAAACGCCATTTCTGCCCACCATTAGTGAGGAAGCCGTACATGCGCCGCAAGATCCCCAGCACTACAGCCCTGATCAGCTTTGAAGCGGCCGCACGCCATGAAAGCTTTACCAAAGCCGCACACGAGCTTTCCCTCACTCAAGGCGCCATTTGCCGACAGATAGCCAGCCTCGAAGAATTCCTGAGTGTAGAACTCTTCAAACGCTCCAAACGTGGCGTAAAACTGACCGAAGCAGGCCTTTCCTACAGCAGACGCGTTGCGACCCAACTCGATGCGGTAGAGCGGGATACGCTGTCCGTAATGGGCCAACAAGGCGCCAACACCATAGAACTGGCCGTCGTCCCAACCTTCGGCACGCAATGGCTACTGCCTCGCCTCAAAGACTTCCAGCAACAGCACCCCGACGTCACCGTCAATCTCACAAACCGCACGCGCCCCTTCCTGTTTGCCGACACCGACTTCGATGCCGCCATCTACTTCGGCGATGCCGACTGGTCGGGTACATCGTCTCACCGCTTGATGGGGGAAAACCCACTCCCTGTGTGCAGCCCTGCACTACTCGGCTCACATCAAAGCCTCAGTGCCCAGACCATTGCCCAATTGCCCCTGCTGCAACAAACCACCCGCCCCTACGCCTGGCGCCAATGGTTTAACGCGCAAGACATCAGCGTACCGCGCGACATGACCGGCCCCCGCTACGAACTGTTTTCGATGCTGGCCCAAGCGGCCATACACGACATGGGCGTCGCACTGATCCCTCCTTTCCTCATTCAGCGCGAACTGGCCGAAAAACGCCTGGTGATTGCCAATCAGCACACATTGCCAAGCACCAAGGCTTACTACCTGATGATTCCCGAACGCAAGATCGAGTCTGCTTCGCTGCAGGCCTTTCGCGACTGGCTTATCAAGCAGGCCGAGGCCTACAGCCTGATTTGAAAGCTCGCATCGTCCAAACAAGTTATGTAGTGACACCTTAAAAACACCTACAGATATACATAAATGTCGCCTTTTAACACGCATGACTTAAGTCTAACTGGACAACCCTGAAGGCCAGTAACCACGCGGCTTACAGGGTATTTCTGAAAGTTATGCAGCGATAACCAAAAGAAATGTGAAAAAAAATCAAAAACAACCTCAAATCTCTACAGCCCCCGTACAACAAGGCTTACAGCCGACAATTGCGACATTCGGTCACTGCATGACTTGTAGTTTAAATTCCGTCACCCTTCATAAGTTCTTGAAAGCCCCAAAAATCGCCAGCAGAATGCCGCGCCCCACCTCATATTTGGTGGGATCGTGCTGATCGGCCGCCCCAGCCGCACCACCCGTAGTGCGCTGGCTTTCTTATAAAAGATCACGCAGGAGATATGACGTGCACATTGGTGTTCCTCTCGAAACCCAAACGGGTGAAACGCGGGTTGCTGCAACCCCGGAAACCATCAAGAAGCTGATCGGCCAAGGCCATAAGGTGACTGTTCAAACTGGCGCAGGCATTAACGCCAGCGTAACTGACAGCGCTTATGAAGCCGCAGGCGCAACTATTGGTAGCGCTACAGACGCCTTTGGCGCTGAGCTGATCCTCAAAGTAGTTGCCCCAAGCGACAGCGAATTGGCCCTGATCAATAGAGCAGCCGTGCTGATTGGCATGCTCAACCCGTTCAGCAATGAAACCATTGCCAAACTGGCCGAGCGTGGGATCACCGCCTTCTCCCTTGAAGCCGCTCCCCGCACCTCCCGTGCGCAAAGTCTTGATGTGCTTTCATCCCAAGCCAACATTGCCGGTTACAAAGCCGTATTGCTGGCCGCGCATCACTATCCGCGCTTCATGCCAATGCTGATGACCGCCGCAGGCACAGTAAAAGCCGCCCGCGTGCTAATTCTCGGCGCAGGTGTTGCCGGGTTGCAGGCCATTGCGACGGCCAAACGACTGGGTGCTGTCATCGAAGCTTCTGATGTGCGGCCTGCGGTAAAAGAGCAGATCGAATCGCTGGGCGCTAAGTTTGTCGATGTCCCTTACGAGACTGACGAAGAACGCGAATGCGCCGTCGGTGTTGGCGGTTATGCGCGCCCAATGCCCGCCAGTTGGATGCAACGCCAGGCGCTGGCCGTGCACGAACGCGCTAAACAGGCCGATATCGTCATCACCACCGCGCTGATCCCCGGCCGCAAGGCGCCTGTGCTGTTGAGCGCCGAAACCGTTGCGCAAATGAAGCCAGGCTCAGTGGTCATCGACCTCGCCGCAGCTCAAGGCGGCAACTGCCCGCTGACCGTGGCTGATCAGGTGGTCGTCGAAAACGGCGTAATCATTGTCGGCCCGACTAACCTGGCCGGAGAAGTTGCCGCTGACGCATCAGCGCTGTACGCCCGCAACCTGCTGGACTTCCTCAAGCTGGTCTTCACCCCCGAAGGACAGTTCCAGATCAACCTTGAAGACGACATCGTCGCCGCGTGCCTGATGTGCCGCGACGGTCAAGTCGTGCGCAAAAACGGCTGAGGATAAAAATAATGGAAGAGCTCATCTCCCCCGGTATCTACAACCTGATCATTTTCGTACTGGCTATCTATGTCGGTTACCACGTGGTCTGGAACGTAACCCCTGCACTGCACACCCCGTTGATGGCCGTCACCAACGCCATTTCTGCGATTGTCATCGTCGGCGCCATGCTCGCCGCCGCATTGACTGTCACACCATTGGGTAAAACCATGGGCACCCTGGCGGTTGCACTGGCAGCCGTAAACGTATTCGGTGGTTTTTTGGTCACCCGGCGCATGCTGGAAATGTTCAAGAAGAAAGCACCTAAAGCTAAAGAAGAGGTGCGCAAGCCATGAGCATGAACCTGGTCACTGTTCTCTATCTGGTTGCGTCAATCTGCTTCATCCAGGCCCTTAAGGGCCTGTCGCACCCCACCACCTCACGCCGCGGCAATCTGTTCGGCATGCTCGGCATGGGCCTGGCCGTTCTGACCACCATCGGGCTGGTCTATAAGCTGGGCGCCGAGATTGCGACCGCAGGCATCGGCTATGTGATTGTCGGCCTGTTAGTCGGCGGCACTGCTGGCTCGATCATGGCCAAGCGCGTTGAAATGACCAAAATGCCTGAACTGGTCGCCTTCATGCACAGCATGATCGGCCTCGCAGCAGTGTTTATCGCCATCGCCGCCGTGGTAGAGCCGCAATCGCTGGGCATCGTCAAGCACTTGGGCGACGCTATCCCGGCGGGCAACCGTCTGGAGCTGTTCCTGGGCGCAGCAATTGGTGCGATCACCTTCTCTGGCTCGGTTATCGCGTTCGGCAAATTGTCGGGCAAATACAAGTTCCGCCTGTTCCAGGGCGCCCCTGTACAGTTCAGCGGTCAACACAAACTGAACCTGGTGCTGGGTCTGACCACACTGGGCTTGGGCATCACCTTTATGCTCACCGGCAACCTCAACGCATTCGCGCTGATGCTGGCCCTGGCATTTGTATTGGGTGTGCTGATCATCATCCCGATTGGCGGCGCCGACATGCCGGTCGTGGTGTCGATGCTTAATAGCTACTCGGGCTGGGCCGCAGCCGGCATCGGCTTCTCGCTGAACAACTCGATGCTGATCATCGCCGGTTCGCTGGTGGGTTCTTCAGGCGCCATCCTGTCGTACATCATGTGCAAAGCGATGAACCGTTCGTTCTTCAACGTGATCCTCGGCGGCTTTGGCGGCGCAGCAGATACGGGCGGCCCGGCCGGCGCTCAAGAAGCCCGTCCGGTCAAATCCGGCTCGGCTGACGATGCAACCTTCCTGCTGACTAACGCTGACACCGTGATCATCGTTCCGGGTTACGGCCTGGCCGTGGCGCGGGCACAACACGCCCTCAAAGAGCTGACCGAAAAGCTGACTCACCGCGGCGTTACTGTGAAATATGCGATTCACCCAGTAGCAGGTCGGATGCCTGGCCACATGAACGTTCTGCTGGCAGAGGCAGAAGTGCCTTACGACCAAGTGTTCGAAATGGAAGACATCAACTCCGAGTTCGGCCAAGCCGACGTGGTGTTGGTGCTCGGTGCCAACGACGTGGTCAACCCGGCCGCTAAAAACGATCCGAAATCGCCGATTGCCGGCATGCCGATCCTAGAAGCCTATAAAGCCAAAACCGTCATCGTTAACAAACGCTCCATGGCCAGCGGCTACGCAGGCCTGGATAACGAACTGTTTTATCTGGATAAAACCATGATGGTCTTTGGTGACGCGAAGAAGGTGATTGAAGATATGGTCAAAGCCGTCGAGTAACATCCAGACCTTGCAACAACGAGAACCCCGGCGCTTAATTAACCGGGGTTTTTTATTTCCCGAAACATCCCGACCAAAGGCTCTAAATCGGCCTGCGGCATTCGACCATGGTAGCGGGACGCTGCGCTTTGAAAATGAATAGACTGCGCATCTTGCTTCCGTTGCCCGAGATAACAATCCATGTACCGTGAACGTATTCGCCTGAACTCCCTGCACGATAAGGTTATGAGCGCCGAAGAAGCCGCCGCCCTTATTAAAGACGGCATGACCGTCGGGATGAGCGGTTTTACCCGTGCCGGTGAAGCCAAAGCCGTCCCGCAGGCTCTGGCCGAGCGGGCCAAGCTCGAACCACTGAAAATCACCCTGATGACCGGCGCCAGCCTGGGCAACGACCTCGACAAGCAATTGACCGAAGCCGGTGTACTCGCACGACGCATGCCTTTCCAGGTCGACAGCACACTGCGCAAGGCGATCAATGCCGGCCAAGTCATGTTCATCGACCAGCACTTGTCCGAAACCGTTGAGCAACTGCGTAATAAGCAACTCACGATGCCGGACATCGCCGTCATCGAAGCCGTTGCCATTACCGAGCAAGGCCACATCGTGCCCACCACCTCGGTCGGCAACTCCGCCAGCTTCGCGATTTTCGCCAAACAAGTGATCGTCGAGATCAACCTGGCGCACAACCCGAACCTGGAAGGTCTGCACGACATCTATATCCCGACCTACCGCCCGACTCGCACACCGATCCCACTGGTAAAAGTCGACGACCGCATCGGCAGCACTGCAATCCCGATCCCGGCTGAAAAAATCGTCGCGATCGTGATCACCAACAAACCGGACTCACCGTCGACCGTGTCCGAACCCGACCATGAAACGGATGGCATCGCTTTCCACTTGATCAACTTCCTCAAACAGGAAGTTGCCGAAGGCCGCATGACCAACAAGCTGGGCCCCCTTCAGGCCGGCATCGGCAACATCGCCAACGCGGTGATGTGTGGCTTGATCGACTCGCCGTTCGAAGACCTGACTATGTACTCCGAAGTACTGCAGGATTCGACCTTCGACCTGATCGACGCAGGCAAGATGAGCTTTGCATCGGGCAGCTCGATCACCTTGTCCGAGCGTCGCAACTCCGACGTGTTCGGCAACCTTGAGCGCTACAAAGACAAACTCGTGCTGCGTCCGCAAGAAATCTCCAACCACCCTGAAGTGGTTCGCCGCCTCGGTATCATCGGAATCAACACCGCGCTGGAGTTCGACATTTACGGCAACGTAAACTCCACCCACGTGTGCGGCACACGGATGATGAACGGCATCGGCGGCTCGGGCGACTTCGCACGTAACGCGCACCTGGCGATCTTCGTGACCAAGTCGATCGCCAAAGGCGGAGCAATTTCCAGCGTTGTGCCTATGGTCAGCCACGTTGACCACACCGAACACGATGTCGACATTCTGGTGACCGAGCAGGGCCTGGCCGACTTGCGTGGCTTGGCACCGCGTGAGCGCGCTCGCGTGATCATCGACAACTGTGTGCATCCAGACTTTCGTGAAGCCCTGAACGACTACTTCACTAAAGCTTGCGCCATTGGCGGCCACACCCCGCACATCCTGCGTGAAGCCTTGAGCTGGCACATCAACCTGGAAGAAACCGGGAAAATGCTGCCGTAACACGCGGACTAGACAACCGCCGGAGAAAACACTGTTTTCCCGGCGGTTTTTTTATGCCAAACAGACAAAAACTGTACTGCTGTACTGGTAATTTCCTACCCTGATCAGGCCTTCCTCCTACTAAAAAAGCCAATCTCGCACCAAATTAGTGCTGACAGGTACAGTTGTGCTCATTTTTGGCCGTACAGCACCTATAAACAGTTAACTGGCCCATCGCAATACAGTTGAACTGTATCTACAGAGCCTGGACAGAGAGGAGGATCATTGGCATCAGTTAAACCACTAGCCAATGCCGCCACAAGCGGAAGGATGCCGTCATGGAACGTACACTCAGTTCCGATCTGTTCAGCGAAAGCAACACTGTCAACACCAAGGCTTCGATGCCTCTGCGCGTACTTGCCAACCTGATGTTGTGGCAGCGCCGTATCTCCAGCCGCCATCAATTAGCTCGCCTGGATTCGCGTCTTCTGGCTGATGCCGGTATCAGCGAAGCACAGCGTTACGAAGAACTGAGCAAGCCGTTCTGGCGCTAATGAGCGCTCGCTGGCCCTGACCATCGGTCCACTGCCAGCACCCAGAATTGAAAAAACAAAACCCGTCGCGGGCAATCGCGACGGGTTTTGTCGTTTCAGACGCCTGATTTCAAAGGCGTGCCAGCAGATAGATACAGTTTTAACAAATCAAAAAACAATAAGTACAGTTAACCAAAAGTCTGATCCAGAGCATTATTCCTACGCCAATTGTCAAAACAACCTTTGCGCCAATCAGCCCTGCGCCTACTATTCGCCCCATAACCGAAATGTTGTGCTCGCTTCTACAAGGGCCACGTTGGCTTCATAACCGTCTATTTTTATATGTTCATATTCTGGAGTAACACCATGCCCACTCTTCGCCTGTTTGGTGCCGCTGCTTTGCTGACACTTGCTGCTAGCGCCAGCGCATCCAGCTTCATCGTCACTACCGATGCCATCGTGAACGCTCTCAAAGCCACCTCCGACCTGACTTCGGACGCCACCGGCTCCCTGCGCAACAACAAAATTGTGCGCGAAGCCCGGGACGACGCTGCCAGCTTCGTCGCAAGCGAAGGCGTTATTCGCGGTGTGAAACTGGAAAGCGCATTTGACACCATTCGCCAGCAAGCACCTCAACTGCAAGCCACCGATGCCCAACTGGCGCAGGCCATTCTGGCGATCTGATGGTTCATGCCCGCTTCATCACTTGTGGGAGCGGGCTTGACCGCAATGGTATCGACGCGATTTAACAGAAAAAACGTGCCGTCTGCATCGCTGCCAAGCCAGACCCCACAGGTTTCGCACCACCGCCACGCCTCGTGTCACCGAAAAGATGAAGATCCCGGCCCCGTACTGGTTCTGCCCCGGCCATTGCGCTAGCCTTGGGCCTCGATCACACAGAACGAGACCCATGCGTTTTTCTTTATTAGCTCTGCTTGCACTCTGCTGGACCCACTCAGCTTTCGCCTTCGATACGACCACCCAAAATGTGGTGCTCAGTGGTTACGTCACCAGTAAAGTGACGTCCGCCCCTTTCGATAACAAACTGATATGTGCCGCCCAGGATGACGCCGCCGTCTTTATTGCCAGTGATGGCCAACGACGAGGAGCACAGCTGGAGTCTGCCTTGCGCTACCTGCGCCAGAATCAGCCAAAATTGAGTGCCTCCGACCTTGAACTGGCACAAGCAATTCTCGTCCAATAAGCACCCGCGTTTTCTGGAGATGTTTCATGCGTAACCCTTTAATTGTCGCCACCCTCGGTCTGTTGCTGATCGCCGATATGGCGCAGGCACACACCGTCGTGCAGACCAGTAACATCATCGTGCGCGCGTTTGGTCGCACCATCGACTTCACATCCGACACCACCACGTCCATTCGTGACTCTAAAGTAGTTCGTGAAGCCCACGACGACGCAGCCACATTCGTTGCCAGCGAAGGCACTATTCGCGGTGCGCAACTGGAGTCAGCCTTCAACACCCTGCGTGACCGGGTGCCTGAAGCGCGTAACGCCAGCGACCACGATCTCGCTGAAGCTATCCTCGCTCTGTGAAACAACTGACTGGCTGGCTTGCGGCATGCGCCCTGCTGCTTATCGCCAATAGCGCGCACGCAGCCCTCCATTTGCAGCTCAAGACAGATGGCCTCACACCTGCGGAGCAGCAAGCCAGCCAGGCGCTGCTCAACGAAGCCATGCAAAAGCTTCCACCGCGCTTTATCGAGCAACTGGATCGTCAGATTGTGGTTGGCTGGAGCGATGACATGCCCAGCAACGCTTACGGCCAGGCGTCATTGGTATCTGAGCTGGACTTGAATCGCAGCTTGCTGGCCGGCCTGACCGATGGCTCGGCCGCGGCCCAAAAGACCAACCGCCCTCACGGCACCGTGCGCCAGGAAATGCTTGCCACCGTGCTGCACGAACTGACCCACCTCTACGACCGCGCTCGCTTCTGGCCAGCTGCAGAGCGTGCCGTCATCCAGCGCTGCACACGACAAAACAGCAGCGCGGGGCTGATTGGCCTGCCAGACCAATGCCGCGGACAAACCGAGCGCCGCTACACCCTCAGCGATGACCCTCGCCTGCTTGACCTGGCCGGCTGGCAACAATATGTAGGTCGCCGTGGTGAACGCGAACAAGACAACCACCAGATCGTGCGCAGCCCCGATCTGTATGAAGTCAGCAACCCCAAAGAATTCGTCGCGGTCAACATGGAGTACTTCCTCCTTGACCCAGCCTATGCCTGTCGGCGACCCGCACTGTATCGCTACTACAAAGAACGATTCGGCTGGGCCCCCGCCGCCAAGGACGAATGCCCCAAAGCCTTCCCCTTCCTGAATGCCGGCAACGACTTTGGCAAACAACCGCTCGGCAGCGTCGACCCAGAGCGGGTGTACGCCGTCGACTACCTGCTGGCCGAGGCCAATCAGGAATGGGCCAGCCGTTGGGGTCACAGCATGCTGCGCCTGGTGATTTGTGCTCCCGGTCGTCCACGCGGCCCGGACTGCCGACTCGACCTACAAGAACACTTGGTGCTGTCCTACCGGGCATTCGTTAACGACGTACAGCTTTCCAGCTGGGACGGCCTAACGGGCGCCTACCCTTCGCGGCTGTTTGTACTGCCGCTGGCTCAAGTCATCGACGAATACACCAAGACCGAACTGCGCAGCCTTGCTTCGGTGCCGCTCAACTTGAGCCGCCCGGAAATCGAAGAAGTGGTTGAGCACGCCGCCGAGATGCATTGGAGCTATGACGGCAACTACTACTTTGTGTCCAACAACTGCGCAGTCGAAACCCTGAAACTACTGCGCAGCGGCAGCGACAACGCACAACTCAAAGGCTTGGACAGCATCGTGCCCAACGGCCTGCTTGAAGTGCTCAAGGCCCGAGGTCTGGCAGACACCAGCGTGTTGGACGATCCCCGCGAAGCCCTGCGCATGGGCTATCGCTTTGACTCCTACCGCGACCGCTATCAAGCCATGTTCAACGTTTTGAAAACCCGCCTGCCGATCCAGCAAAAAACAGTCGAAGACTGGATGGCCCTGAATGCCGACGCGCGTCGTCCTTGGTTTGAACAAGCCGACCTGCGTGCCAGCGCGGCCATGTTGCTACTCGAACAAGCCAGCTTCCGGCGCCAGCTGTTATTGGCTCAAGACGAAGTGAAACAAAAGTACCTGGGCGCGCGCGGGATCAAAGATGGCGGCATGGATAAAGCCAACAAAACCCTGCAAGAAATACTCGCCAGCAGCGGCTTCCTCAGCCGCCCGGCCGAGCTACTTGGCAGCAGCGGCTATGGCCTGCCACAAGCCAAAGAATGGGAAATGCTTGAATCCGAAAGCAGCCAGCGCCAGAAACAACTGCTGCGCCTGACGGGTGATCTGGACAAAGAAGTGCGCAGCTTGCTGGAGCCTGCCCGAGCCGCCGAAATCGCCGCCACCGAAGCCAACGTCAAACAGATTGCAGAACACCTGCGCGCGATTCATAAAGCCTCGGGTGGCCTGCAACTCCCGTAGCCCACAGGATTGACGTCGCACACGTTATGCACCCGGCACAAAGTGCTTTTGCGCTGTGCCGTGGGCGATCAACCGCGACAGGTAATTCATTTTCTCGGCATCCTGATCCACAAAACGGAAGGTCAGTTGCAACCAGTCGCTGTCAGGTTTGGGCTCGTACGCCACAATGGCATGCAGATAGCCGTTCAAACGCGCCACCTCGCCCCGCTCGCCTTGCTCAAGGTCCAATACCGCGCTGGCCAGCACCTGTGGCAGTACTTCGCCACGACGCACCACCAGCAGCGCCTCCTTGAGGCTCAGGGCTTTAATCACACAAGGCTGGGTGCCCGAGGGCAAACGCAGTTGTCCTTGACCACGACCCGCCAGTGTCTGGGCAGCCGGTTTGGCCACGGGAGCGGGTGCCTGTGCTGAACGCGCCGCTGGCGAAGGCGCCACAACCTGCGCCTTGCCGCCCGTCAGCGCATTCAGTGAATCATTTGCCAGGGCCGTGCTGACTCGCGTCGGCGCGCTGGCCATCACCGCTTCCAACAGACCAGCCTTGGTGAAGGCTTTTTTCACTTTGGTCAGCAGTTGCTCATTGGTGAACGGCTTGCTGACAAAGTCCGAAACGCCCGCCTGGATCGCCTGCACCACGTTCTCTTTGTCACCCCGACTAGTGACCATGATGAAGGGCAACGTTTTCAGGCTGTCCTGCTCACGGCACCACGCCAGCAACTCAAGGCCGGACATCTCCGGCATTTCCCAGTCGCACAGCACCAAGTCAAATGGCTCGCGGATCAGCAAGGCCTGGGCTTTGCGGCCGTTGACCGCGTCTTCAATCCTGATACCGGGAAAATAGTTACGCAGGCAATTTTTCACCAGATCGCGAATAAACGACGCGTCATCCACCACTAACACACTGACCTTGCTCATCGACTGCTCCTTTAAAATCCTGACAACCATGCGCCCAATGATGGCTAACTGCCAAGACCGATCAGCACCTCCGACAACCCGACGGTTCACGAAGCGCCTCGAATATGAACACCAGAAACCAAAACGCCCGGCAATGAGCCGGGCGTTTTTTGTCTCGGGCAATCTTATTTATCGTCAGGCAGCGACTCAACATTAACTTTATTGGCGCCAGTGCCCTCAACCTCTTCGCGCATACGCTTGAGGCCCATGTGCCGTACGTCAGTGCCGCGCACCAGATAAATCACCAATTCCGAGATATTGCGCGCATGGTCGCCGATACGCTCCAACGAACGCAGCACCCAGATGATGCTCAATACACGCGAGATCGAACGCGGGTCTTCCATCATGTAGGTGGCCAGCTCACGCAAGGCTGTCTTGTATTCGCGGTCGATGATTTTGTCGTACTGCGCGACGGACAACGCCAGCTCAGCGTCGAAGCGGGCGAACGCGTCCAGCGCATCGCGCACCATGTTGCGCACCTGATCGCCAATGTGGCGCACTTCCACGTAGCCGCGTGGGGCTTCACCCTCTTCACACAACTGAATCGCTCGGCGGGCGATCTTGGTCGACTCATCACCAATGCGCTCCAGATCGATCACCGACTTGGAGATGCTGATGATCAAACGCAAGTCAGAAGCCGCCGGTTGGCGACGAGCCAGAATGCGCAGGCACTCCTCGTCGATGTTGCGTTCCATCTGATTGATCTGCTCATCAATCTCACGCACTTGCTGAGCCAACCCTGAGTCAGCCTCGATCAACGCAGTGACAGCGTCGTTAACCTGTTTCTCGACCAGACCGCCCATCGCCAGCAAGTGGCTGCGCACGTCTTCGAGTTCCGCGTTGAACTGAGCGGAAATGTGATGGGTGAGGCCATCCTTTGAAATCATGGTCTTGCTCCGCAAAAGCCTCAAGCGACAAGCTTCAAGCTACAAGTTAATGGTGTCGTTACGCCGATCTGCTTTCTCTTGCCGCTTACAGCCACGGCTTGCAGCTGCGTCTAGCCGTAGCGCCCAGTGATGTAGTCTTCGGTCTGCTTTTTGGCCGGGTTGGTGAACAAGGTGTCGGTATCACCGTACTCAACCATTTTGCCCATGTACATGAACGCGGTGTAGTCCGAAACCCGGGCTGCCTGCTGCATGTTATGCGTCACGATCACGATGGTGAACTTGGACTTGAGCTCGTAGATCAGCTCTTCGACTTTCAGTGTCGAGATCGGGTCGAGTGCCGAACACGGCTCATCGAGCAACAACACTTCGGGTTCGACTGCGATGGTCCGGGCGATCACCAAACGCTGTTGCTGGCCACCGGACAAACCCAGCGCCGATTCGTGCAGACGGTCTTTGACCTCATCCCACAGCGCCGCGCCTCTGAGTGCCCACTCAACCGCTTCGTCAAGAATGCGCTTTTTGTTGATGCCCTGAATCCGCAAGCCATACACCACGTTTTCGTAGATGGTCTTGGGGAACGGGTTAGGCTTTTGAAACACCATGCCCACGCGACGGCGCAGTTCAGCCACGTCTTCGCCTTTACGGTAGATGTTGTGGCCGTACAGGTTGATCTCACCCTCTACGCGGCAACCATCCACCAGGTCGTTCATGCGATTGAACGTGCGTAGCAGCGTGGACTTGCCACAGCCAGACGGGCCGATAAACGCCGTTACCCGTTGCTTGGGAATGTTCAGGCTCACGTCGTACAGCGCTTGTTTTTCGCCGTAGAAGAGGTTCAGGCCCGGCACTTCAATGGCGACGGTTTCGTCAGCCAGGCTCAGGCTTTGTTTGCTGCGACCCAGGGCCGACATATTGATGCCGTGGGCTGAGGAATCATGCTGCATGGGCTCACTCCGTTCGTAGCTGCAGGCTTCTGGCTGCAAGCTGCAAGTGTTTAGCAAAAGCGGCGGCGGCATTGAACTTGCCGCATGTAGCTTGCCGCCTGGGGCTTATCTATCAGCTATCCAGCGCCTTGTACTTCTCGCGCAAGTGGTTGCGTATCCACACGGCTGACAGGTTCAACGTCGCGATCACCAGCACCAGCAGCAGCGCGGTGGCATACACCAGCGGGCGGGCCGCTTCAACGTTCGGGCTCTGGAAGCCAACGTCATAAATGTGGAAGCCCAAGTGCATGATCTTCTGATCAAGGTGCAAGTAGGGGTAGTTGCCATCCAGCGGCAGCGAAGGCGCCAGCTTGACCACGCCCACCAGCATCAGCGGCGCAACTTCACCGGCCGCACGGGCCACCGCCAGAATCATCCCGGTCATCATGGCCGGGCTGGCCATCGGCAGCACAATCTTCCACAGCGTCTCGGCTTTGGTCGCGCCCAGCGCCAGTGAGCCTTCACGCACCGTACGCGGGATGCGCGCCAGCCCTTCTTCGGTGGCCACGATTACCACCGGCACTGCCAGTAGCGCCAAGGTCAGCGAGGCCCACAACAGGCCCGGCGTGCCAAAGGTCGGCGCCGGCAAGGCTTCGGCGAAGAACAGTCGGTCAACCGAGCCGCCCAGTACGTAAACAAAGAACCCCAGACCAAACACCCCGTAAACAATCGCCGGGACGCCAGCGAGGTTGTTGACCGCGATGCGAATCACCCGGGTCAACGTGTTCTGCTTGGCGTATTCACGCAGGTACACCGCCGCGAGCACGCCGAATGGCGTCACGATCACAGCCATGATCAAGGTCATCATCACGGTGCCGAAAATCGCCGGAAAAATCCCGCCCTCAGTATTAGCTTCACGTGGGTCCTGGCTCAGGAACGCCCAAATGTTGCTGAAATACATCGCCAGCTTCTGCCAACTGCTCATGGCATTCGGCTGGTAAGCCTGGACCACTTTGCCAATGTTGATTTCCAGCTCTTTGCCGTTGGCATCACGGGCCGTGAGGCTGTCGCGGTTGAACTGGGTGTGCAAGTCGCTCAAGCGCTCTTCGATGGCTTTGTAACGCGCATTCAGCTCGGCACGGCCAGCGTCCATATCGGCTTGCGCTGCCGCATCCAGATTGCCGGCCAACTCCAGCTTGCGGCCATGTAGACGAATGCGTTCAAGCCCGGCGTTGATGGCGCCAATGTCTTTCTTTTCCAACTGGCTGAGTTGCGATGCCAGATCATTAACGCGTTTGACTCGGGCTTGCAGCTCAGGCCATGCCGCCGCACCTTCTGCCACGACCTTGCCGTTTTCTTTCACATTGACCAGGTAACCGTAGAAATTGCCCCACTCGCGGCGCTCAATGGCCATCAGTTCAGGCGGCGTGGTCTCACCGGTCAACCATTCACCGACCACCCAGGTAAAGTCGTTGCCGTTCAGATCACGGTTACCCACCTTGATCAGCTCGCGCGTCATGAACTCCGGGCCTTGTGCAGGCACCGGCAAGCCAGCACTTTTGAGGCGCTCACGCGGCACTTCTTCTTTTTGCACCACTTCGCCGATAACCAGATGATTGGCATCACCGGGCACGTCGTAGTGCGCGTGGATCAGATCGGCGGGCCAAAAGTGACCCAGACCGCGCACGGCAATCACCGACAGCAAGCCGATGGTCATGATGACGGCGATGGACACTGCACCACCGCTGATCCAGACGCCGGGGGCGCCGCTCTTGAACCAGCCTTTGAGGGAGTTCTGTTTCACAGACTTCTACCTTCCTTAAAGCGACGAATATTTCTTGCGCAGACGCTGACGAATCAGCTCAGCGAGGGTGTTCATGATGAAGGTGAACAACAGCAGCACCAGCGCCGAGAGGAACAGTACGCGGTAATGACTGCCGCCCACTTCCGACTCCGGCATCTCTACTGCCACGTTCGCCGCCAAGGTGCGCAAGCCTTCGAACAGGTTCATTTCCATGACCGGGGTGTTACCCGTGGCCATCAACACAATCATGGTCTCGCCGACCGCACGGCCCATACCGATCATCAGTGCCGAGAAGATCCCCGGGCTGGCGGTCAGGATGACCACGCGGGTCATGGTTTGCCACGGCGTGGCCCCCAACGCCAGCGAACCCAGGGTAAGGCCGCGCGGCACGCTGAATACGGCGTCTTCAGCGATCGAGTAGATGTTCGGAATAACCGCAAAACCCATCGCCAGTCCCACCACCAGAGCGTTGCGCTGATCATAGGTAATGCCCAGGTCATGGGAGATCCACAGGCGCATGTCGCCACCAAAGAACCACGTTTCCATGTGCGGGCTCATGTACAGCGACAGGCCACACACAAACAGAATCACCGGGATCAGGATCAGACTTTCCCAGCCCTCTGGCACACGCAGGCGAATCGATTCAGGCAGGCGGCTCCAACCAAAGCCCGCCACCAGAATGCCAACCGGCATCAGCACCAGCAGGCTGAAAATACCCGGCAAGTGACCTTCAACATAGGGCGCCAGGAACAGGCCCGCGAAGAAGCCCAGGATCACCGTCGGCATGGCTTCCATCAGCTCGATGACCGGCTTGACCTTGCGGCGCAGGCTCGGCGCCATGAAATAAGCGGTGTAGATTGCAGCGGCAACGGCCAGCGGTGCGGCCAGCAGCATGGCGTAGAACGCCGCCTTCAACGTACCGAAGGTCAATGGCGCAAGGCTCATCTTCGGCTCGAAGTCGGTGTTGGCTGCGGTCGACTGCCACACGTATTTAGGCCCGTCGTAGTTCTCGTACCAGACCTTGCTCCAAAGCGCGCTCCAGGACACTTCCGGGTGCGGGTTCTTCAAGGTCAAAGGCAGCAGCTTGCCGCCCTCTTCCACAATGATCCGGTTAGCGCGTGGCGACAGCGCCATGACGCCAGGGCCTTCAGCAACTTTTTCGACCAGCAAGGTACGGTGCGCAGTGCTGTGGAACACACCGATTTCACCGGCGGCATCCAGGGCCAGGAAGCCCTTGCGACGTTGCTCAGCGGTAATCTCAACAATCGGCGAAGTGCCCATATGGAAACTGCGGATGTGCTTGAAGCGCTGCTCACCATCCGGATCACGGGCCATGAACCACTGGCTCAGGCCGCCGCTCGAATCACCGAAGATCAACGAAATACCGCCCACCAGCTGCGTGCTGGCAGTGATTTCGGTGTTGGCATCTTCCAGCAACTTGTAACGACCATTCAGGCTCTTGTCGCGCAAGCTGAACACATCAGCCTGGGCACGACCGTTCACCACATACAACCACTGCTGACGCGGATCGACATACAGCGCCTTGACCTTCTCGGTCATCTGCGGCAAGTCGATACGGTTCTCAGATTTCGTGACCTCGCCGGTCATCGCGTTTTCTTCGCTGCTCAACGACAGCACGCTCAGCTGCGAACCCGACGAACCCGCAATCACCAGCGTTGAATCGTTGACGCTGAGGTTCACGTGATCCAGCGGATGCCCTTGCGGGTCAAGCGTGATCGGGTCTTGGCCATAGGGGTATTCAATGGCCGGCGAGATGGTCTTTTTGCCATCCGGGTAGCTGACTTTATAGGTGTGACGGAACACCAGCGCCTGACCATTGGACAGGCCCAGAATCACCACCGGGCTGCCGGGCTGATCTTCGCCGAGCGACGTCACATGCGTATCAGCTGGCAGTGGCAAATCCAGCCGTGAAAGCTCTTTGCCATCCTTCACGCTAAAGAACAACACCATGCCCTTGTCGGACACTCGCATCCCTACCTGATTCTGCTCCTCAACCGAGATCATCAGCGGCTTGCCAGCGTCCTGCATCCAGACAGGCGTAATCGCCGGCTTGGCATTCAGGTCTGCGCCCTGAAACAGCGGGTACACCACATAACCGAGAAAGAAGAAGATCAAGGTAATTGCGCCCAGCACGGCAAGACCGCCGATAAAGACATACCATCGGGTCAGGTGATCTTTGAGCGCGCGAATGCGGCGCTTGCGCTGCAATTGCGGCGTATTGAAGTCAATGCGCTTGGGAGCGGATGTCGTAGTCATTGTGGAATTGGCCAGATCATTCATGCGCACACCCTAGCGGTCCTATATGACAGAAAGATGACAAAGCGGTGACGCAAAAAAGCCGCCGCGCAATAGTGCTGGCAGCTAAGTGAAATATTAGTGGATGCAGGGACGCGTTAACCCGCCCCCTGCATCACGCCTGAAACCACGTTCAGGCGTTTACGGCGTCTTACTTGCCTTCATGCAGGCCCAAATCAGTCAAGGCCTTGGCAGCCACTTTGGCTGGCAGCGGGATGTAGCCGTCTTTGACGACCACTTCCTGACCTTGTTTGGACAGAACCAGCTTGATGAACTCGGCTTCCAGCGGGTTCAACGGCTTGTTAGGCGCCTTGTTCACGTACACGTAAAGGAAACGCGACAATGGGTATTTGCCGTTCAGTGCATTTTCTTCGGAGTCTTCGATGAACTCAGTGCTGCCTTTTTTGGCCAGCGCTACAGTTTTCACGCTAGCGGTTTTGTAACCGATGCCCGAGTAACCGATGCCGTTCAACGAGGAACTGATCGACTGCACAACCGACGCAGAACCGGGTTGTTCGTTCACGTTTGGCTTGTAGTCGCCTTTGCACAGGGCTTCTTCTTTGAAGTAGCCGTAAGTGCCGGATACCGAGTTGCGACCGAACAGTTGAACGGGCTTGTTGGCCAGATCGCCGGTCACACCCAGGTCGCCCCAGGTTTTCACGTCAGCTTTAGCGCCGCACAGACGAGTCGACGAGAAAATGGCGTCAACCTGTTCCATGGTCAGGTGCTGGATCGGGTTGTCCTTGTGCACGAACACCGCCAGGGCATCCACAGCCACCGGCACTGCGGTTGGCTTGTAGCCGTACTTCTGCTCGAAAGCAGCCAGTTCGGTGTCCTTCATTTTGCGGCTCATCGGGCCCAGGTTAGAGGTGCCTTCAGTCAGCGCAGGTGGCGCGGTGGCAGAGCCAGCGGCCTGAATCTGGATGTTTACGTTCGGATATTCTTTCTTGTAAGCCTCAGCCCACAACGTCATCAGGTTCGCCAGGGTATCGGAACCAACGCTGGAGAGGTTGCCAGACACACCGGTGGTCTTGGTGTAAGCCGGGATAGTCGGATCTACACCCGTCGCAACTGCGTTAGCAGCCGCAACACCCGCGGCGACAAAAGTCAGGGCCGCCATCACACGCTTCAGTTTCATGCCTTACTCCTAGCAAACCGGGTTAGATGAATCGGGGCCAGTATCAGCAGGCCATGTGACCACTCTATGAACCGATTGTGACAGTTAGATGAAAGGCCATCATTGAGTTACACAATGATGGCCTTCGAGGAGAGGCAGAAAATGTAGAGCGAGTAAGCCGATCAGCGCCCCTTTTTCCACAGATAAGCGCCCACACACAGGCCCATCAGGGAAATAATCGCCACGTAATACGCCGGGCCCATCGGGCTTTCTTTGAGTAACAAGGTCACGGCCATAGGCGTCAGGCCGCCAAAGATGGCGTAAGCCAGGTTGTACGAGAACGACAAACCGCTGAAACGCACCACAGGCGGGAAGGCTTTAACCATCACATACGGCACCGCGCCGATGGTGCCTACAAACAGACCGCTCAAGGCATACAGAGGGAACAGCCAATCAGGGTGCTGCAACAGGCTGTGATAGAAGACCCACGTGGTCGCCAGCAATGCAGCACACCCCACGACGAATACTTTACCGGCGCCAAACCGGTCAGCCAAAGCACCCGAAGCGATGCAGCCCAAGCTCAGAAAGACGATGGCCAGGCTGTTGGCTTGTAACGAAGTGGTAGCCGAAAAGCCGTACACCGTTTGCAGCACAGTTGGCGTCATCAAGATGACGACGATGATCCCGGCCGACAGCAACCAGGTCAGCAACATTGAGACCACAATCGCACCACGATGGTCACGCAGGACGGTTTTGAGGGGGACTTCTTCGGCCAATGCCTTACGCAGTTGCAGCTCGGCAAACACCGGGGTTTCGTGCAGCCAGCGGCGCAGGTACACCGAGAACAGCCCAAATACACCGCCCATCAAGAAAGGAATCCGCCAAGCGTAATCAGAGACCTCAGCCGGGGTGTAAATCGTATTGATTGCTGTGGCCATCAATGAGCCCAGCAAAATACCCGCCGTCAGACCACAGGTCAGGGTGCCGCAGGCGTAGCCAACGTGACGTGGCGGCACGTGCTCAGCCACAAATACCCATGCACCGGGCACTTCACCACCAATGGCCGCGCCCTGGATGACGCGCATCAGCAGCAAGAGAATCGGTGCCCACATCCCGATCTGCGCATAGGTGGGCAGCAGGCCCATGATCAGGGTCGGTACGGCCATCATGAAGATGCTCAAGGTGAACATCTTTTTACGCCCCAGCAGGTCGCCGAAGTGTGCCATGACGATGCCGCCCAATGGGCGCGCCAGATAACCTGCGGCAAAAATACCGAAGGTTTGCATCAGGCGTAGCCACTCCGGCATGTCCGCTGGGAAAAACAACTTGCCGACCACCGTGGCAAAGAACACAAAAATAATGAAATCGTAAAACTCTAGCGCCCCGCCCAAAGCAGACAGCGACAACGTTTTGTAGTCATTACGGGTTAACGGTCTCGAAGGCGGCGCTGCGCTGGAGGGCTCAGTCATCATGGGGTAATACTTCTCTTATTAGGCTCGACGAAAAGTTGCATCAACGCCGGCAGGGCTTGGCAGGTTTTGAAAGATAACAAATTGTTTGCAAAAGCACAGAGCTAGACGCGCGGCGTGCTCAAAAAGGCGTATGAGGAGGTCGTCGGGCGGGCGATGGCCCGATATACTCGCAGGCCGTAAGAAATATTCAGCAACTACCAAAGTTGCTGTGCGAAACGCCTGCTGGGCACACTCCAGCCGATTTCGCTGAGTTTCCCTTCGCGCGGCTTATGAAGAACGTGACGAACGTAGTATGTTCGGGCTGAATCGTTTTTCTAAAGACGTCTTTTCACCCGCAGTACACATGATGAATCACGGGTCAGAGGCCCTTTGGCATGCTAGAGCTCGAACAAGAAGATCCAATCCCGCAAGGTGACCTGGCCTTGCAAATCACCGCCCTGCCACGCGAAACCAATGGTTTCGGCGATATTTTTGGCGGCTGGCTAGTCTCGCAAATGGACTTGGCAGGCACCGCAATGGCCAGCAAGGTCGCCGGTGGACGTGTTGCCACTGTCGCGATTGATCGCATGGCATTTCTGGTGCCTGTGGCCGTCGGCGCACAGTTGTCGTTCTACACCCAGGCACTGGAAATCGGCCGCAGCTCGATCCAGATGATGGTTGAAGTCTGGAGCGACGACCCGCTCTCCAGCGAATGGCGTAAAGTCACCGAAGCCGTGTTTGTGTTCGTCGCCATTGATGGCAGCGGCCGTACACGCTCTGTGCCACCACGCCGCTAACCCGCCCCGAATAAAGAGAGCCTGCCATGCACCACATTGAGTCTGTCACCCTGGACGAACTGGAGTGCTGGCACTTTCAGCATGGCCAGGCCCAGCTACTGGTCGCCAAACAGGGCGCGCAAGTGCTCAGCTATCAGGTTGGCGATGAGCCGCCGATTGTCTGGCTCAATGAAAAAGCCCAGTACAAAAAAGGCAAAGGCATCCGCACGGGTATGCCCGTGTGCTGGCCATGGTTCGGTAATTTGGCGCGTAACCCGCAAAGCGTACAGGCCATGCGCGTCAACGATGAGCCCGCCACCGCTCACGGCCTGGTGCGCACCCGTGAATGGGAAATGCTGGACATCGATGATGCCGGCGAAGCGCTGCACATTGAATTGGGCCTGCCCCCTATCGAAGGTGGTCTGCCTGGCTGGCCGCACGACGTGGCACTCACCCTGAGCATCCGTCTCGATACCCAGTTGCACGTCAGCCTTACCAGCCATAACCGCAGCGATAAACCGGTCAGCATCAGCCAAGCGTTGCACAGCTACTTCGCAGTCAGTGATGTGCGTAATGTTCACGTCGACGGCTTAGACGGGCTGACGTACATCGAAACGCTCGACGACTGGAAACACGTCCAGCAAAACGGCGCCCTGACCTTCAGCGGCGAGACCGACCGTATTTACCTCGACACACCGCAGCAGTTGAGCATTGTCGATACCGACTGGCACCGCAGCATAGAACTGACCAGCCGTGGCTCGCGCACGGCTGTGATCTGGAACCCGTGGACCGACAAGACCGCCACCTTCAGCGACATGGCGCCCGATGGCTGGCAGCGCATGCTGTGCATCGAAACCGCCAACGTGATGAATGACGTGATCACCCTGGTACCGGGCGCGAGTCATACGCTGGGCGTGAGCATTGGCAGCAAACAGCTTAAAGCCTGATAGAGACCCTGTAGCCGCTGCCGCAGGCTGCGATAGGCTGCGAAGCGGCCCGACAAGAGCGAAGGTCCTGCGGGCCTTATCGCTGCCTGCGCCAGCGACTACAGGGCATACCTTACTGGCCCGGATTACAAATCCGCCTCAACCACAACCCGCACCTTGCTCGCATCCAGCGCATAGGCGGTATCCGCCAAGTCATTACTGACCTTCTCGGTCTTCAGCGTGCCCATCACCCACAGCGGCGTGTAGATGTCATCCAGTTTCAAGCCTTTTGGATAGCGCACCAGTACCAACTGGTTCGGTGGCGGCGGTGGCACATGGATGCAGGCACCTGGGTAAGGCACCAAGAAAAACAAGGTGCTGCGGCCCTTGGCATCTGTTTCCAATGGCACCGGATAACCGCCCAAACGGATATTTTTGCCGTTCATGCTGGCGACGGTTTTGTTGGAATACATCACGGCCGGCAGACCTTTGCTTTGTTTCAAGCCACCCTTATCGGTAAACGTGCCCTGGGCTTCAGGGGAGTCGTGATCGATTTCGGGCATTTCTTCGAGGGCTTTTTGATCCGACTTGGGCATCAGATCAAGCCAGTCGGTTTCGGGCAGTTCTGCCGCGTGTACCAGGCCGCAGCCCAGCAAAAGAAAAATCGCTACAAGACGACGCATGAAGGGCTCAGTAAAAGAGGGCTGATGACGGCGCGCATTCTAGCTCTCTCTGTCACTCAGACAGAGAGAGCCAAAGGCTTGAATCAGCTCTTTTTCGTTACCAGGCCGTAAATCACCAACAAGACGATCGCGCCAATCACGGCACCGATAAAACCGGCGCCCTGGCCTGCCTGGTAGATACCCAGCGCTTGGCCACCATACGTCGCCGCCAATGAACCACCGATACCCAGCAAAATAGTCATGATCCAGCCCATGCTGTCGTCGCCGGGTTTCAGGAAACGAGCCAACAGGCCGACGATCAAGCCGATAAAAATGGTTCCGATGATACCCATAGACGCGTCCTCTCTTTAGATGGCGTTAACCAAAGCCTAGTCAGCACTTTGGTATCACGCCATCAGAGAGCAACAAGAACCGAATGGTTCCATGGACTGCCGGCTTATGCCTCGTCGATCAGCGCCTCAACACGCAGGATCTGCGCTTTCAGGGTCGCCATGTCGGCGCAGCGCAGGTTTGCGTGGCCGACCTTGCGGCCAGCCTTGAATGCCTTGCCGTAGTGATGCAAATGGCAGTCGGCAATCGCAATGACCTTCTCAACCGGCGGCACGCTGCCAATAAAGTTAAGCATCGCGCTCTCACCCACTTTGGCCGTCGAACCCAGCGGCAGGCCAGCGATGGCACGCAAGTGGTTTTCGAACTGGCTGCACTCGGCGCCTTCGGTGGTCCAGTGACCGGAGTTGTGCACCCGCGGGGCAATTTCGTTGGCCTTGAGGCCACCGTCGACTTCAAAGAACTCGAACGCCATCACGCCGACATAATCCAGTTGCTTGAGCACGCGACTGGAATAATCTTCGGCCAAGGCTTGGAGCGGGTGATCGGTGCTTGCCACCGACAACTTGAGAATGCCGCTGTCGTGAGTGTTGTGCACCAACGGGTAGAACTGTGTTTCGCCATCACGGCCGCGCACAGCAATCAGCGATACTTCGCCCGTAAACGGTACAAAACCTTCCAGCAGGCACGCTACGCTGCCCAGTTCGGCAAACGTACCCACAACATCAGCCGGTGTACGAAGCACTTTCTGACCCTTGCCGTCATAGCCCAAGGTGCGGGTTTTGAGGACGGCAGGCAGCCCGATAGTGGCCACCGCGGCGTCCAGATCCGCCTGGGACTGAATGTCGGCAAACGCAGGCGTCGGAATGCCCAGGTCTTTGAACATGCTCTTCTCGAACCAGCGGTCACGCGCGATGCGCAGCGCTTCAGCACTCGGATAAACCGGGACGAATTGCGAGAGGAAGGCCACGGTTTCAGCCGGAACGCTTTCGAATTCAAAGGTCACCAGATCGACTTCGTCGGCCAACTGACGCAAATGATCAGGGTCACTGTAATCCGCACGAAGGT
This sequence comes from Pseudomonas sp. NPDC096917, assembly GCF_044762555.1. Classification (NCBI taxonomy): domain Bacteria; kingdom Pseudomonadati; phylum Pseudomonadota; class Gammaproteobacteria; order Pseudomonadales; family Pseudomonadaceae; genus Pseudomonas; species Pseudomonas sp. NPDC096917. Next base: position 25,888 of record NZ_JBIWEO010000022.1, read on the forward strand.
GCTCACCCAACGCTGCTGCGCAGGCGTCAGGCGCTGGATCCAGAAAAGCGAAGTTCATACCCAGCGGAGTTCCCGCCAGAGCCAGCATGCGGCCCAGTTGGCCGCCACCGATTACACCGATTTTCATCGTCAAAAACCTCAGGCTTCGCGCGGGTCTGGATTGTCCAGCACGCTGTCAGTCTGCTCAGCACGGAATGCTTTCAATACGGTGTGAAACTGCGGGTGCTTGGCGCCCAGAATGCTCGCTGACAGCAAGGCAGCGTTAATCGCGCCCGCTTTGCCGATCGCCAGAGTGGCAACCGGAATACCGGCCGGCATTTGTACGATGGACAGCAGCGAATCGACGCCCGAGAGCATCGCTGACTGCACCGGCACGCCGAGCACTGGCAAATGGGTTTTAGCGGCACACATGCCTGGCAAGTGGGCTGCGCCACCGGCTCCAGCAATAATGACCTCGATCCCGCGGCCTTCGGCCTCTTCGGCATACTGGAACAGCAAGTCCGGAGTACGGTGGGCAGAGACCACTTTCACTTCGTAAGGAATGCCGAGTTTCTCCAGCATATCGGCGGTGTGGCTGAGGGTGGACCAATCGGACTTGGAGCCCATGATCACGCCTACCAGTGCACTCATCGTCGCGCCTCTTCTCTTGGGCGCCCGCAGGCGCGTCAAAAAATAACAAGCCACGTGGAGGATCCGACGTGGCTTGTTATAGAAATTAAGGCCGGTCAAGCCAGCCGAAGGCCGCGCAGTATACCCCAAACATGCCGCTTGAAAGCACCTTTGGCGACCATCTGTCTGCATGCAAATCAAACCCGCTAACGGCCGATTTCACTGACCTTAAAGTCAATAATCGGCCGCCTTAGGGAGGGTCTGAAAAAACCCCGCACCTATATAAAACACTCCTCTCACCTACCGCAAAACTTACAATCCGAGGTGATGTTTATTACCTGTCTAATCGAATTCTACGCATCACAAAATAACGCACCATCGCCTTAACTCTTTATGTGACACCCACAAAACTAAACCCCTGCAAGGAATGCAGGTGGCTCCCACAACCTTAAAAAGATTGTCAGGGCCTTAATTAAGGATGATTAACATGAAACCAATCACGCTTTATATATTTGTTCACGACGATGTCCCCGACAGCATAGCCAACACGCTGGGCCGCGGCTATTTCAAAGAATTTACCGATGAGATTTCGGCCATTACCGGGAGAACTTTCGTTTTCAATGAAGTGCGTCGAGTACGCGGTGTGACAGACCTGAACTATAAAAGCCAAAACACAGATGAAGTGTTACGCAATTGGCAAATAGCCGCCATCGGATACAAAAATGACAAAGGCCTGGAGTGGGGTAAAACCGAACGCTATATTCTGGTCACCAAAGACCCGATCAACGAGGCTGTTCTAGGGTCCGCCTATCCCGGCAAACCTGCCGTCATTGCCAGCACCCAATCCTATCAAGTGATCGCCCATGAAGTCGGTCACAGTTTCAACGCGACCCATGAAGATGCCGAACTGGGCTGGAATGCCTGGGGCGGGGAATGCGAGACGTTCATGTACCCACACATTTCTAATGTCCGAGGTAAGTGTTACCGCTATACGCGAAAAAACCGAGAGCACATTAAAGCCTTCCTGAGCGATGCCCCATAACTCATCAATCTCTCACCCTGTTACCCCCCTCTTTGCTAGAGGTATTGGCGATGTTCCCGATTAATATTAATACCTGTGTCCCTGACCCTGTCAGGGTAACGCCCCATCACCCCTTACTTGCGCACTTTTCGCTTCAGCGATAAGAACCGAGAACACATGCGCAAGTCTGTCAGCCCATTGGGCTGACCCCGTTTAGTTGCAAGCCAATGAATGAAGGCCATCACGCTCGGCCTTCATTCAACTGGTTGATGACGATCCGCCTTCCAGCTTGCGCCACAATAGCCGCACGTTCGCCTTGCGCACCAACGCACAGCGATACAGGCGAATCTCCAACGGCACGTGCCATTGCGAGCCTCCACACACCACCAACTCACCGCGCGCCAACTCAGCCCGCACACTTAAATGCGGCACCCAGGCAATACCCAACCCTTCAAGCGCCATGCTTTTGAGACTGTCAGCCATGGCCGTTTCATAAATAGTGGTAAAGCGCAGACTGCGTTGGCGCAGCAGCAAATTCACCGAACGCCCCAAAAAGGCCCCGGCGCTGTAAGCCAATAACGGCACGCTGGCTTCACCTTCCAAATCGAACAGCGGCTGACCGTCCGCGTCGGCAGCACACACAGGCAGCATTTCGGTATTGCCCAAGTGCAAGGACGGAAAAATCTCCGGGTCCATCTGCAATGCCGCATCCGGATCGTAAAAAGCCAGCATCAAATCGCAGCCACCTTCACGTAATGCATGCACCGCGTCTCCGACGTTAGTCGCAACCAGCCGCGTGGCGATGTTCAGCCCTTCGTTACGCAATTGAGCAATCCAGCGCGGGAAAAAACCCAGCGCCAGCGAGTGCGCTGCAGCCACTTGCATGACCTCACCCTGCCCGCCTTCTAAGTGATGAAGGTGGCGCAACACCTCACCCAACTGCTCCACCACGGTACGTGCCGTGACCAAAAACAGCTGACCGGCCGCAGTCAACTCAACCGGGGTGCGGGAACGATTCACCAAGGTCAAGCCCAGCGCCGCTTCCAGGCTGCGAATACGCCGACTGAAGGCAGGCTGAGTCACGAAACGGCGCTCCGCCGCCTGAGAAAAACTGCGGGTAGCAGCCAAGGCACTGAAGTCCTCTAACCATTTACTTTCGAGATTCATCGAGTCCTCCCGGACGCGCACCAAATTGGGTCACACGTTCGACGCGGCCGTCGCGTCACGTCGGTATTATGCCGTTTCTGCATAGGATAGTGTTTAAAGGCATTGGCCCAAAATAGTCTGCAAGCCTAGGATCCGCAGCGTTCCGGCCCAGACCGGGTTCTTATCGAGATGATTTCTATCATGTCCTCTGCTGCATCTTTCCGTACCGAAAAAGACCTGCTTGGCGTACTCGAAGTACCCGCTCAAGCGTATTACGGCATCCAGACCCTGCGAGCGGTGAATAACTTCCGTCTCTCCGGCGTTCCGATTTCGCATTACCCGAAGCTGGTCGTGGCCCTGGCCATGGTCAAGCAAGCTGCAGCTGACGCCAACCGCGAATTGGGCCACCTGAGCGACGCCAAGCACGCTGCCATCAGCGAAGCCTGTGCCCGCCTGATCCGCGGTGATTTCCACGAAGAGTTCGTGGTAGACATGATTCAAGGCGGCGCTGGCACTTCAACCAACATGAATGCCAACGAAGTCATCGCCAACATCGCACTGGAGGCCATGGGCCACCAGAAAGGCGAGTACCAATACCTGCACCCGAACAACGACGTGAACATGGCGCAGTCGACCAACGACGCTTACCCGACGGCCATCCGTCTGGGCCTGCTGTTGGGTCACGACGCACTGCTGGCCAGCCTCGACAGCTTGATCCAGTCGTTCGCAGCCAAAGGCGTTGAGTTCAACCACGTCCTGAAAATGGGCCGTACTCAATTGCAAGACGCCGTACCGATGACTCTGGGTCAAGAGTTCCGCGCGTTTGCCACCACCTTGGGTGAAGACCTGGCCCGCCTGAAAACACTGGCGCCAGAGCTGCTGACCGAAGTGAACCTGGGCGGCACTGCAATTGGTACCGGCATCAACGCCGACCCGCGCTACCAGCACCTGGCCGTGACACGTCTGGCAACCATCAGCGGTCAGCCACTGGTACCGGCTGCCGACCTGATCGAAGCCACCTCGGACATGGGCGCCTTCGTTCTGTTCTCCGGGATGCTCAAGCGTACGGCGGTCAAACTGTCGAAAATTTGCAACGACCTGCGTCTGTTGTCCAGCGGTCCACGCACCGGCATCAACGAAATCAACCTGCCAGCGCGTCAGCCGGGTAGCTCGATCATGCCAGGCAAGGTCAACCCGGTTATCCCGGAAGCGGTTAACCAAGTGGCGTTCCAGATCATCGGTAACGACTTGGCCCTGACCATCGCGGCTGAAGGTGGCCAACTGCAATTGAACGTGATGGAGCCTTTGATCGCTTTCAAGATCTTCGACTCGATCCGTCTGCTGCAACGCGCCATGGACATGCTGCGCGAGCACTGCATCACCGGCATCACGGCCAACGAAGCACGCTGCCGCGAACTGGTCGAACACTCCATTGGTCTAGTGACAGCCCTGAACCCGTACATCGGCTACGAAAACGCCACCCGCATCGCCCGTATCGCCCTTGAAAGCGGCCGTGGCGTGCTGGAACTGGTGCGCGAAGAAGGCTTGCTCGACGACGCCATGCTCGACGACATCCTGCGCCCGGAAAACATGATTGCCCCGCGTCTGGTGCCGTTGAAGGCCTGATGCTGTAACACGCGCTACCGATTTATTGCTCACCAGGTCGAGGGACTAGACACCTCTCACCTTTTGAGGGCTTGCAAATACGTTTGCAGGCCCTTTTTTTTGCCCGCTGTTTGAGCTAACACCTGCGCGTAGGCGCTGCCTTGCACCCAGAGCTACCCCTTCCAGCCCCTACCTATTACTTCTGCTAGGTATTCAGCCTGAGAAAAAGGTAATACAACTGTAAAACCTCTTTCAGCCATAGGTCGTTGGCTATGAATCACTCACTGAGAAAACACGCCCTTATTTACAGATATGACCCCCTAGACCGCTTGGTCGATACGCCCTCCGGTAAACGCTTTTATCTAGGCTCTCGTTTAACCACCGAAACGATGGAGGGTATTACACGTTGCGTTTTTCAACATGAAACTCAAGCCCTCGCACAGTTTCAACAAGAACCAGGCACCCGCACCACAGCGTTAATGACAACCGACTTTCAGGGGTCAGTGATTGAGAGCGTCACTCAACAGGGGCACATCACACGCAGCTTCAACCCTTTTGGCTATGGGCCGCCCGAACAGGAGCGCGGCTTGCTATTGGGTTTTAATGGCGACTACCCAGACCCGATAACAGGTCATTACTTATTAGGACAGGGCTACCGAGCTTACAACCCAGTGCTGATGCGATTTAACAGTCCGGATACGTTAAGTCCATTCGGGGAAGGTGGCTTTAATACCTATGCGTACTGCGAAAATGATCCGATTAATTATGCAGACCCCTCGGGACACATAAAGCTTTACTTCTTAGAGCGCAGGCTTTTCCAGGCGTTAGACATATCCGACGCCAACACTCGGGTTAAAAAAAGCATGGGAAGCATACAAAAAACTAGAAAAACAACACATCCTCGCGCTGAAAAACCAAAGGCAGATACACTGCCGAGACTTGAAAAAACAAGAACATCAAGCAAGCCATCGACAGACACCACCCCCGCCCATAGGCCCACCCCCCCGCAAAAGCACTCGCATACCAGCGCCCGCGCCCGCAACAGTAGAACCACAGGGCATCCTCCCTATTCGCAACTATGCCGATCCTGATCAGTGGCTCGTATTGCTCACTAAAAAACCTGTGAACTCAGTCTCCCGCATAAACAGCAGCCTCCCCCTTCGCCCCATTTATAATTTTGCTCGTCGTGACCTATGGAAAGTGAAGCTGAACCCTCCGCAAGTTAGTGTTACCTTGGTGCGGCTGACGCCTTAAACGGAACCTGCCCGGCCCGAAATACGCAGCAAATACCGGCTCAAACACGCGTTCATGAGCCGTTCAAAACGCCCATCCGGCGACTCACACATGAAAAATCAGTCACTTATAGAGACGCTTCCTACGCTCCTAGGTATAGTGCCCGCCCTCTTGCCATGCGTCGGCCCCGCAATAGCGGCCATCAGCAGCGTGCAAACAGCATCGTAAACCAAGCAGCAACATGGCCTGTTTCACTTTGATCGCCTACGTTTATGCCCTGTCTTGACGGGCGTAATGCATGATCTCGATCCGGCCGTTTTGCCATCAGATAAAAACAGCGAGGAATAATCCATGCTAGAAGTCATCAATGACTTCCTCTCAGGGAAAGTACTAATCGTGCTCATGGTTGGGCTCGGTGGCTACTTCACGATCCGCTCGCGTTTCGTTCAGTTTCGTTACTTCCTGCACATGTTTGCCGTTTTCAAAGACAGCCTGCGCAGCAGCGCCGGCCAACTCAGCTCGTTTCAGGCATTGATGCTGAGCCTGGCAGGCCGCGTAGGCGCGGGCAACATTGCCGGTGTCGGTATCGCCGTGACCCTTGGCGGCCCCGGTGCGGTGTTCTGGATGTGGGTGACCGCCCTGGTCGGCATGTCCAGCAGCCTGATCGAATGCTCGCTGGGCCAGCTGTACAAGCGTCGCGACGCTGAAGGCCAACTGCGCGGTGGCCCGTCCTTCTATATGAAGCACGGTCTGGGCAAAAGCTGGATGGGCAAATTGATGGCCGTCTTGCTGCTGGTCACCTTTGGTTTTGCCTTCATGGGCTTGCAAGCGCACGCGGTGACCCACTCGCTGGAAAACGCCTTCGGTTTTGACGTCAACTACACCGGTGTGGTCATTGCCGTGCTGTTGGGCCTGGTGTTTATCGGCGGTATCAAGCGTATCGCTTCGGTCGCGGACCTGCTGGTACCCGTCAAAACCCTGGCGTACATCGCCGTGACGATTTACGTGATCGTGCTGCAATTCGATCAAGTACCCGCCATGCTCGGCCACATCGTGAAAAGCGCCTTCGGCATGGACCCGGTGTTTGGCGGTCTGATCGGCAGCGCGATTGTGATGGGCGTAAAACGTGGTGTTTTCGCCAACGAAGCCGGTCTGGGCAGCGCCCCGAACGTAGCCGCGGTGGCCGACGTAGAACACCCGATCGCCCAAGGCGTGGTCCAGGCGTTCAGCGTATTCCTCGACACCTTCGTGATCTGCACCTGCACCGCGTTGCTGATTCTGTTGTCCGGCTTCTATACCCCGGGCTTTGAAGGCGACGGCATTGCCCTCACCCAAAACTCGCTGGCCGCTGTCGTCGGCGAATGGGGCCGGGTGTTCATCAGCGTGGCACTGGCGTTGTTCGTGTTCACCTCGATGCTCTACAACTACTACCTGGGCGAAAACAACCTGCGCTTCCTGGTCGGTGAAAGCCGCAAGGCGCTGCTGGGCTATCGCATCCTAGTCTTGGTGTTGATTGTTTGGGGCTCGATTGAAAACCTGCAAACCGTCTTCGCCTTTGCAGACATCACCATGACAATGTTGGCCTTCGTCAACCTGATCGCCCTGGCGATGCTGTTCAAGATTTGCATGCGCGTGCTCAAGGACTACGATGACCAGCGCCGTGCAGGGATCAAGACACCCGTGTTCGATTCCAGTAAATTCCCGGATCTGGATCTGGACTTAAAGGCTTGGCCGCCTCTGCCACCGGCCAAGACCGAAGAAACAAAACGCTAATAACGACGCGGCGGTTCTGACAGAACCGCCGCGTTTTTGCTTATGGGGACTTTAAATGACAGCCACTCATCACATTGCCCAGCGTGTCATGGTGCTCTACACCGGCGGCACCATTGGTATGCAAGCCAGCGCCAACGGCCTAGCCCCTGCATCTGGCTTTGAAGCCCGCATGAACGACTACCTGGCCAGCCAACCGCAACTGCACGTACCACAATGGCGTTTTCGTGAGATGAGCCCGCTGATCGACAGCGCCAACATGACGCCCGCTTACTGGCTGCGCCTGCGCGCAGCGATCATCGAAGCCATTGAGCAGGATGGCTGCGATTCGGTATTGGTCCTGCACGGCACCGATACTTTGGCCTACAGCGCAGCCGCCATGTGCTTCCAACTGCTGGGCTTGCAAGCCCCCGTACTGTTTACCGGCTCCATGCTGCCTGCGGGCGTGCCCGACAGCGATGCCTGGCCAAACGTCAGCGGAGCATTAAGTGCTTTGGGCCAAGGCCAGCCTCATGGTGTGCAACTGTACTTCCACGGCGAACTGCTAGCCCCGACTCGCTGCGCCAAAGTACGCAGCTTCGGCCACCACCCGTTTGTTGCGCTCAAACGTAACGGTGGCAGCGCGAAGGCCGAATCCTTGCCGCTCGCACTGACTTATCAACAGCCCAAGCAAGAAGCCAGCGTCGGAGTATTGCCGCTGGTGCCGGGGATCGGCGCCGCACAATTGGACGCCATTCTGGGCAGCGGTATTCAGGCCTTGGTGCTGGAATGTTTCGGCAGCGGCACTGGCCCCAGCGACAACCCGGCGTTCCTGGCCAGCCTGCAAGGGGCGTACGAAAAAGGCATCGTGGTCGTCGCCATTACACAATGTCATGAAGGCGGTGTGGAACTGGACGTGTACGAAGCAGGCAGCCGCTTGCGTGGGGTTGGCGTGCTCTCGGGCGGCGGCATGACCCGCGAAGCAGCGTTCGGCAAACTGAATACCTTGCTGGGCTCGGGCTTGTCGGTGGCTGATGTACGCCGTCTGGTCGAATTAGACCTGTGTGGCGAGTTGGCTTAACTGCTCCGGCACACAACTTGCTCGCTTCCAGCACCTCCACGCAGGAAGCGAGCATGCTGCATTCACACCTCACCACGCTTAATGCTGTTTCGCTGGTACTCAGCACCTTCGAGGCCGAAGGCTTGCCCAGCGAGGCCCTGCTAACAGGCAGCGGCATACGGGCCGCGGACTTGAGCCGCGCAGACATTCGCATCACCACCAATCAAGAAATGCGCGTGTGCGCCAACGCTGTCGCCCTGCGGCGCGAAATCGGCCTGGAACTGGGTCGCCGCATGCATGTGTCGTCCTACGGCATGCTGGGTTATGCCCTGCTCACAAGTGCCACCTTAGGTGACGGTTTGCGCTTGGCCATACGCTACCCGGCACTGCTGGGAACACTGTTTGAGCTAAACCTGAGAGTCGAAGGTGATCAGGTTTGGTTCTGTGCAGACCAGTACCAAGAAGACCCGCAACTGGCCGTGTTCAATGCGCAATTGTGCATGGTGTCGCTCAAGGTTATTTGCGAAGACCTGATCGGGCAGTCACTGCCGTTAGTGGCCGCACGCTTCGCACACAGCAAGCCCGACTACCACGCCCGCTACGAGCACACCTTCAATTGCCCGCGTCTGTTTGATGCGCCCGACAACGGGTTCGCCTTTGCCAAACAGTGGCTTGATCACCCGTTACCGCTGGCCGATGCCATCACCCACCAAGCCATGGCTGAGCGCTGCCGCAAACAAAACCTGGAGTTCACCGGTCGCCAAACCTGGCTATCGCGCATCCGCCAACTGCTCGCCGCCCAACTGCATGCCGCACCGGGACTCGAAGGCCTGGCCGAACAAATGAACTGCTCGCCGCGCACCCTGCGTCGGCACCTGCATGACGCCGGGTGCAGCTATCAAGGGCTGCTCGACGAGCTGCGTTTTGAACGCGCCAAGCTGTTGCTTCACGAGACCGAATGGCCAATTTATCGAATTGCCGACACATTGGGTTTCAGCGAAACAGCGAGCTTTCGTCATGCGTTCGTGCGCTGGAGCGGCGTCTCGCCGAGCCAATTTCGGGCATAAATGCCCTGAAAGGGGGCGAATTTCGGACAGCTATTTCGGCCATATTGATCTCCTTTTGGCCGCTCCTGCCGTTCTCTGAAACATCCGGCACCGCAAAACTGTAGGCCACCGATCAAGCCTACGGAGAATAAGAAAATGCTGACTATCTATTCTGATGATCACCATCTGCATCATGGCCGCTGCGAGTTGATCGACGGGCAATTGCTGCCTTGCTTCGAAATGCCCTCACGCGCAGACCATATTCTGCAGCGGGTACAGGCCCGCGAACTCGGTCCCGTGCAAGCCCCGCATGACTTCGGCCGCGATCCGATCCAGCGCATACACAGCGCGGCCTACCTGGACTTTTTCCAGGGCGCCTGGGACCGCTGGACCGAGCATGGCCGCGAGGGCGACTTGCTCCCCTACACCTGGCCAGCTCGCACACTGCGCGCCGTATTGCCCACCACCCTGCACGGCCAACTCGGCTACTACAGCTTTGACGGTGGCGCACCGATTACAGCAGGTACATGGCGCGCAGCCTACAGCGCAGCGCAAGTCGCGCTGACCGCGCAGGCCGCCATCCAGAACGGCGCTCACAGTGCATTTGCGCTATGCCGTCCGCCGGGCCACCACGCGGCCAGCGATTTGATGGGCGGATATTGCTACCTCAACAACGCTGCCATTGCCGCACAAGCGTTCCTTGATCAGGGCCGCAGCAAGGTCGCAATCCTCGACGTGGATTACCACCACGGCAACGGCACCCAGTCGATTTTTTATGATCGCAGCGACGTGCTGTTCACCTCGATTCACGGCCATCCGGAGGCGGAGTTCCCGTTTTTTCTGGGCTATGACGATGAACTCGGTGAAGGCGCGGGCGAAGGCTTCAACTTCAACTACCCGTTGGCGGCCGGTTCAGCCTGGGATCGTTGGAGCGCAGCCCTTGAGCAAGCCTGCGCTGAGATTGAGCGCTATGACGCCGACGTCATCGTGGTTTCGCTGGGTGTCGATACATTCAAGAACGACCCGATTTCGCAGTTCAAACTCGACAGCCCGGACTACCTGCTCATGGGTGAGCGTATTGCTCGCTTGGGCAAGCCGACGTTGTTTGTGATGGAAGGCGGCTACGCGGTAGAGGAAATCGGCGTGAATGCGGTCAACGTGCTGGAAGGGTTTTTGAAGGTGTCTAAAGGCTAAAACATCCCTTGTAGTCGCTGCCGAGGCACGAGGCTGCAATGCAGGCCGCAGGACCACCGTTTAGGGTCGCTGCGCAACCCATCGCAGCCTCGTACCTCGTCAGCGGCTACAGGGTTTTGCTCCATGCCCTTCTCAATCGCCCCAGCGCCGCTTTGATATCCGCCTCCGGCACCGCGGCAAACCCCAGCACAAGCCCCGCCCGTTTATCCACAGGCTCCACCGAGTCGTCCAACCAGTAACGGCTTAAACCGTTGACCTCAACCCCTACCTGGGCAGCCTGCGCCAGCAAGGTTTGCTCGCGTTCGAAGCTGCTGACCGACACGGCCATGTGCAAGCCCGCCACCACGCACGGTGCCGCGCCCAGCCCTGGAATATCGGTTGGCCAATCCGCCAGCAAGGCATTACGCCGTGCCAATGCAGCGCGGCGCATACGCCGGATATGGCGCTGGAAATGCCCCGCCGACATGAACTCCGCCATCACCACTTGCGTGCTGACTTCTGAATGGCGCATGTCCAATGCACGCCGCTGGGCAAATGGCTCCACTAATGCAGGCGGCAATACCACATAACCCAAGCGCAACGCCGGAAACGCCACCTTGCCGAAAGTACCCACATATATCACCCGGCCCTGACGGTCCAATGCCGCTAGCGGAGCCAACGGCGCGCCCGAATACCGGTACTCGCCATCGTAGTCGTCTTCGACTATCCAGCCCTCTACGCGCTCTGCCCACGCCAACAGTTCAAGACGCCGAGCCAGGCTCATCGTGACGCCCGTCGGGTACTGATGTGAAGGGGTCACGTAGGCCAGCGTGCAATCGTTTAACCCCGCCAGCGCCGCACAGTTCATGCCTTCCTGATCGACCGCCACACCCTGTACATGCGCCCCCGCAATCGCAAAAGCTTGAGCCGCCGCACGATAGCCTGGGTTTTCCACAGCAACACCCCGCCCAGGCTCTACTAACAGCTGTGCACAAAGGCTAATTCCCTGCTGTGCGCCACTGGTGATCAAAATTTGCTCAGGCGTGCAAGATAAACCACGCGAGGTGCGCAAATAGACTGCAATTAATTCTCGCAGCCGTTGTTCACCTGCCGGGTCGCCGTAGCACAGATAGTGCAAATCTGGTTTGCGCCAAAAAGCCGCCTGGAGCTTGCTCCAGACCTCAAACGGGAACAAATCATAGGCTGGAACACCCACCCGAAATGCCCGTGGTGCTCCTTTGGCTGGCAACGGTAAAGGATGCTGAGTAACCCTCCCCAAGGCAGCGCTGTGGATAACTTTACTGGATGTAATTACAGGTAAATCGCCCGTTTTTGTGGATAAACCTGTGGGTAAGCTTGTTGAAAACCCTGTGGATAACTTGGTGGACAACTTTTTGAGGGGTAACGCTTTTTCGGGCAATCGAGCCACATAGGTCCCGTCCCCTACCCGCCCCTCGATAAAACCTTCGGCATAGAGCTGATCGTAAGCGCGCACCACACTGTTGCGCGAAACCCCAAGGGCTGCCGCCAAGTCGCGAGTGGCCGGTAACCGCGAGCCACTGCTAAGACGACCGTCGAGCACCCTTTGGCGCAGCGCCTGATACAGCTGAGCGCTCAAACCTTTTTTGGGGTCCAGCTCGATTCCGGCCGGATTGAAAGCAATGGATAGCGCTGAATCAGGCATGGATTGGACCTATAAAAATGACCCGAAATGGCTCTTACAACCAACCAATAGCCTGCCTAGGATGCAGCCATACGCCAAGGAAAATTTCTATGTACGTCCCCCACGCCTTCGCTGAAAACGACACCGCCACCTTGCACGAACAGATGCAAGCCTCGCCCCTGCCCGTGCTGATCACCCACGGCAGCCAAGGCCTTCTCGCCAGCCATGTTCCGTTACTGCTCAACCCGACCGAAGGCACCCATGGCACGTTATACGGGCACCTGGCGCGGGCGAACCCACAGTGGCAGGCATTGGCCGAAGGGGTCGAGGCGCTGGTGATTTTTGCGGGCGAACAGGCCTACATCAGCCCGTCGTTCTACCCGAGCAAAGCCGAACACGGTAAGGCGGTGCCTACCTGGAACTACCTGGCCGTGCATGCCTATGGCCAGCCCGATGTGTTCGACGATCACGACCGTTTGCTGGCATTGGTCAGCCGGCTGAGCAGCAAACATGAAGCCAATCGACCCGAGCCGTGGGCGGTGAGCGACGCTCCGCGCGACTACATCGACAGCATGCTCAAAGCCATTGTGGGTTTCAGCATTCCCGTCTCACGGCTTATCGGTAAACGCAAACTCAGCCAAAACCGCAGCGTTGCCGACCAGATCGGGGTGCGCGACGGCCTGTTGGCCAACAGCACTGCACACGACCACGCACTCGCTCAATTAATGGCTAAGGAATAGCAACATGGCTCAGCAACTACAGATAAAACCCGCCACTGGCGCCGATCACGACCAGTGGCTAGCCCTGTGGCAGGCGTATCTGACGTTCTATAAAACCGAACTGCCCACTGACGTCAGCCAATCGACCTGGCAGCGCTTTCTCGACCCGGCCGAACCCACCCATCTGGCTATTGCCTGGCAGGGCGACAGGGCGGTGGGCATCGTGCAGTTCATTTATCACCGCTCCAACTGGAGCATTGGCGACTCCTGCTACCTTCAAGACCTGTTTGTCAGCCCCGACATGCGCGGCACGGGTGCCGGTCGCCTATTGATCGAGCACGTCTACGCCCAGGCTCGCGACAAGCACTGCGCCAAGGTCCATTGGTTGACCCATGAAACCAACGCCACCGCGATCCAACTCTACGAGCGCATTGCCGAACGCCCTGGCTTTATCCAGTTTCGCAAAGCCTTGTCATAAATAAGGAACCCGTGATGCCTCAATCTCTAGAAGACTGGCAGCCCGCCAAGCGCCCACACAATCAGCTAATTGAGGGACGTTACATTCGTCTGGAAAAACTAGACCCGCAGCGTCATGGCGATGACCTATGGCTAACCTTGGAAGGGCCTGAAGGCGACCCCAAACTCTGGGACTACATGGCCTACGGCCCTTTCACAGAACGCGCGGCATTTGATGAGTGGCTCAACAGCAATGCCGCAAGCCTCGACCCTTACTTCTACACCGTCATCGACCCAACCAATGGCCAGGCGCAAGGCCTGCTCAGCCTGATGTCCATCGTGCCCGAGCACGGGCGCATCGAGATAGGCCACGTGACCTTCGGCGCCGCCATGCAGCGCTCGCCGAAAAGTACCGAGGCGGCCTACTTGCTCGCTAAGGAATCGTTCGCCCTGGGCAACCGCCGCCTGGAATGGAAGTGCAACAGCGAAAACGCCCGATCCAAACGTACAGCAGTACGATTGGGGTACACATACGAAGGTGTCTTCCGCCAGCATATGGTCGCCAAAGGCAAGAATCGTGATACCACGTGGTACAGCATTATCAGTACGGAATGGCCCGCTATCGCGATAGGCTTTGAAAAATGGCTGGCACTGGATAACCAACCCAAAAGCGGCCAAATCAAGACGCTCGAACAATGCAGAGCCTAACGTGCACATAAAATGATCAATGCGCCCAACAAGGACTGTTGGGCGTTTTTTGTACAGAAGGGATTAAAACTATCGCGGCAGACGAACCACACCAACTCGAGGCACTGGACAGGCTCTCGCTTTCAAATATTGCATTCGATGCCTCGGGATCATTTACCTCAGTCGAACGTCAGGTCGCGTTTCTGGATTTGACTGGGCGTGATATTGAGTTTCGCAATCAGACGCTTGATCTACCCGATCAGCTAAACAGCGGTGACTTTAAAGTGCCCTGGCGATGCTGTGCTGACTGCGGTGGTTGATAAAGAAGGCGTTGGCACTTGGATCAATATCCCCGTAAAGCAATTAATCGCCCAAGGGCTGTACCTTGGCCTGATCGAGTCTGCCGCAGATCAGCGTTTGCCCACTCCACTCACCAAAGCACCAGAGAAATACATTGACCCGCAAGCCTCCAAAGACCGAAAGGGAATCGTCGTACGAAATGCCTGATTTCACCCCCGCGTAGTAGCAAGCTTGCCTTGCGATCTTTTGATCTTTAAAAGATAGCGAGGCAAGCTTGCTCCTACGGGGTCGGTGTCAAATCTCGGGTTAAAAAAAGGGGAGCGCATGCTCCCACGGGGTTTAAAACGTTTGAATCAATGGCGTATCGAGCTTCGATTTCGATCTGGGTTGCGCCCGAGTTAACGCGGTCGACCGCCTTGCTCACGCCACCCGCATCAGGAATCGGCAGCAGCCCATCCCTAAGGGGCAGTAGCATCAAGTTCAAACCTTACCATCTGAATCTCTCCATTTAATTTAAATATTGAGACACTATGAAACTTATAAATCGTATTATTAGTCTTTAATTTCACCTTATCTCCTGTAACTTCACTAACAGCATTGCCACTCTTGGTAACGAGGAATGGCTCCATCTTTTTGGATTTCTCAAGGACTGCTTCGTCACTGGGCTGAACCGCCATGAGGAAATACCTATAAGTGTCCGCCACAGTGGCGCCTCCAGTGTCGTACAGCACTTCATAAACGGCTCCACCTCCGCTAACGTTGGTGGCTGATACCACTTTGCTAGGGTCTGGCCTGAATGGAGAAGATATAAAGATATAGAGCGCCTGTACCAGGCAAATAACCAAAAGCCCCCAGAACGCCCACTTAATAGCCCTTTGATTTTGCATAATCTATGCCCGCCTTAATCCACACTTGGTCAACCGGATCATCCCCATAAGGCGCATCACCCCAAAAGTAACCAAAAATTTCTTCAGAAGTACCCGCCTTCATCTGCGCGGCCCCAGCAGCTCTCAAAAGTACCGCCTCTGGAATTTTGGCAGCCGTACCAACTGCCCCATAATGAAAATTACCAAAACTTTCATATTGAGGCTGTCCTTTTTTGTAATCCCACGGACCTCCGTTTCTAACTTTCATATAAAACCAAGAATAAAAATGCGCAGAGCCACGGGATGGAAAAAACTGATCGTGTTCCAAAGCCTCCTGCATATTGTTATCTAAAGAGACTCCCGGTGGAGCACCAGGAAATTTTCCTAATCGGACCAGCTCTTTCGCAGCCTCTAAAGCCGCAGCGTCAGCGGCGGCCAACTGGAGTGATAGTGCCGCTGACTGACTTACAAGCTGGTTAATAACTTGTCTCAGCAAGAAGGCGTCTTTAGCCGCCACGTAGGAGGTTGCGTAACCATCCAGTTGCTCTCTGGCACGCTGAGGGTAGAGACCTATAGTAGATCCCATGCCTTTCATAGCAATTTGTGTTCGCTGCGATTGTGTGAGCGTCAGCGGATCGCTCCCGGAATAAAGATGGGATGTTGCAATAAAAGCGGCCAAATTCTGCCCACTGATACTGACCAAGCCATCAACAATTTTTTTATTGTTCGCTATATTTCCTCGAGCGTCGCTGTGGGAATAGCCAGACTTAGAAAGCTCTTGCTCCACAATAAGATCTGTGAGGGCAGATGTGTCGGCATACAGGCTATCAATATTATTTTGAGCTTGGGCGAGCGCAGGTATTATTCTCCCGCGCAGATGATGAACATTAAGATCTTTCGTCATGCGCCTAAGATCGAAGTTAGACAAGTCTCCCCAATCTGCTTCAAATTGGGAGACTGTTCTACGCCCAATATAATCCATAGCACTGGGACGACCACTTGGACTATTAGTTGAGTCAACTACGTAGTTATTACTTATGATCTGGGGTTTCATAGGTATACCGCGATCGACTAAAATATTTTTTTCTTCTGGCACAGTTATTTCCTTTAATCCTAATAAATATTCTTGGATTGCTTTTCAATAAAATATCTAGGCAGAGCAAAAAAAACGATTGACTATTGAAGTTATACGCTATGACACCGACTAACTGTACGCGCACAGACACGTTAAATTTCGATACATATGTATCGAAATTTAACTCAGACGTACATGTTTAAGACGCGCGTAAACCTTTAAATTAAGCCCAGACACCAAAATAAACGATGGGGTGGCAGCCGCACGCAGGTTAGTCGACCGGCACACTAGGAAACCCGGCGCGCCCAAAGGCGCCCTGCGCACGGCCACCATAAAGCTGAGGCCGAAAAAAAGCGCCTCGCAGAGGTGGCGCATTGCGCCTAGTGAGAACCGGGCGACTAAACCCGATCGCTGATGTGCAGCGACGGGCCGAGACTAGACCCCGATTTTGGCTGGCGCAAGCGATGCGGATCTTCTCGGAAGTTTCTGTGAATTGAAAGGGAAACGTCGTACGAAATGCCTGATTTCACACCTGCGTAGGAGCGAGCTTGCCTCGCGATCTTTTGATCTTGAAAAGATCGCGAGGCAAGCTCGCTCCTAAGGGTCGGGGTCAAATCTCGGGTAAAAAAAAGGGGAGCACATGCTCCCCCGAGGTTTAAAGCGTTTGGATCAAAGGCGGTATCAGGCTTCGATTTCGATCAGGATTTCGCCCGGATTCACGCGGTCGCCTTTGATGACGTGGATGGTGATGATTTTGCCCGCGATGGCAGCCTGTACTTCGGTCTCCATTTTCATGGCTTCGGTGATCAACACCGATTGACCGGCCTTGACGACGTCGCCCACGTTGACCAGTACATCAACGATGTTGCCCGGCATGGTGGTGCTCACGTGACCCGGCTCACTGGCTTGTTTACGCTTGCCGATGGAGCTGCCCACGAATTCGTTGAGCGGCTCGAACACCACTTCCTCCGGCATGCCGTCGATGGACAGGTAGAAGTGACGCTTACCTTCGGATTTGACGCCGACACCCGTGATGTCGACGCGGTAGCTTTCGCCGTGCACGTCGATCACGAATTCAGTCGGTACGCCTTCGCCGCCAGCCTTGCTCACGCCACCGGCCTCAGGAATCGGCAACAGCACTTCTGGGGCCAGGGTGCCCGCTGCACGCTCTTCCAGGAACTTGCGACCGATGTCCGGGAACATGGCGAAGGTCAGGACGTCTTCTTCGGACTTGGCCAGTGCGCCAATTTCGGCACGCAGTTTGACCATTTCTGGCTTGAGCAGGTCTGCAGGTCGTACGTCGATCAGTTCTTCGTTGCCAATAGCCTGACGACGCAGTTGTTCGTTCACAACACCTGGCGCTTTGCCGTAGCCGCCTTGCAGATAAAGCTTCACTTCGTTGGTGATAGTTTTGTAACGCTCACCCGCCAGCACGTTGAAGAACGCCTGCGTGCCCACGATTTGCGAGGTCGGTGTCACCAGCGGCGGGAAGCCCAGGTCTTCACGCACACGCGGGATTTCGGCCAGCACTTCGCTCATGCGGTTCAGAGCGCCTTGCTCTTTAAGCTGGTTGGCGAGGTTGGAGATCATCCCGCCCGGCACCTGGTTCACTTGTACGCGGGTGTCGACGGCGGTGAATTCGCTTTCGAACTGGTGATACTTCTTACGCACGGCATAGAAGTACAAGCCAATTTCCTGCAACAGTGCCAAGTCGATACCGGTGTCGTATTCGCTGCCTTTAAGAGCCGCAACCATGGATTCGGTGCCCGGATGACTGGTGCCCCACGCGAAGCTGGAGATCGCGGTGTCGATGTGATCAGCGCCATTCTCAATGGCCTTGAGTTGGCACATGCTCGCCAGACCGGCCGTGTCGTGAGAGTGGATAAAGATCGGCAGGCTGATTTCAGCCTTCAGTGCCTTGACCAGGTCGCCCGTGGCGAACGGTGTCAGCAGGCCAGCCATGTCCTTGATCGCGATCGAGTCGCAGCCCATGGCTTCCATTTGCTTGGCCTGAGCCACAAATGCATCAACGGTGTGCACCGGGCTGGTGGTGTAGGCGATGGTGCCCTGAGCATGCTTGCCAGCGGCTTTTACAGCTTCGATGGCCACGCGCAGGTTACGCACGTCGTTCATGGCATCGAAGATGCGGAACACGTCGATACCGTTGACGGCGGCTTTGGCGACGAACGCTTTAACGACGTCGTCGCTGTAATGGCGATAGCCCAGCAGGTTCTGACCGCGCAGCAGCATTTGCAGACGGGTGTTAGGCAATGCGGCACGCAGTTGGCGCAGACGCTCCCACGGGTCTTCTTTCAGAAAGCGTACGCAGGCGTCAAAGGTCGCGCCGCCCCACACTTCCAGCGACCAATAGCCGACCTTGTCGAGCTTGTCGCAGATGGGCAGCATGTCTTCGGTGCGCATGCGGGTGGCCAGGAGCGACTGGTGGGCGTCACGCAGGATGGTGTCAGTTACAAAGATCTTCTTGGACATAAAAATATTCCTCACAGGCCTGCGTGGGCGGCGATGGCGGCGGCGATGGCCAGGGCCAGCTCTTCGGGTTTGCGCTTGATCGAGTAGTTGGTCAGTTCTGGATGGCTTTCTACGAAGCTGGTGTTGAACTGGCCACTACGGAATTCCGGGTTACGCAGGATTTCCTGGTAATACGCAGCGGTGGTTTTAACCCCTTGCAGACGCATGTCGTCGAGGGCGCGCAAACCACGGTCCATCGCTTCTTCCCACGTCAGCGCCCACACCACCAGTTTCAAACACATGGAATCGTAATAGGGCGGGATGGTGTAACCGGTGTAGATCGCCGTGTCGGTACGCACGCCTGGCCCGCCGGGCGCGTAATAACGGGTGATCTTGCCGAAGCTCGGCAGGAAGTTGTTTTTCGGGTCTTCGGCGTTAATCCGAAATTGCAGGGCAAAGCCGCGATGCTGAATATCTTCTTGCTTGATCGACAGCGGCAGGCCGGAGGCGATGCGGATCTGTTCGCGAACAATGTCGATCCCGGTGATTTCTTCGGTGATGGTGTGTTCCACCTGCACACGGGTATTCATCTCCATGAAGTACACCTCGCCCTCGGCGAGCAGGAACTCCACAGTACCGGCGTTTTCGTAACCCACGGCCTTGGCTGCGCGCACCGAAAGGTCGCCAATGTAGGCGCGCTGTTCAGGGGTCAGTTGTGGGCTTGGAGCGATTTCGATGAGCTTTTGGTTGCGACGCTGGATCGAGCAGTCGCGCTCAAACAGATGCACCACATTGCCGAAGCTGTCACCCAGGATCTGCGCCTCGATGTGCTTGGGGTTCACGATGCATTTTTCGAGGAACACTTCAGCCGAACCAAACGCTTTGGTGGCTTCGGAAATCACTCGTGGAAAGGCTTGTTCCAGTTCTTCACGGCTGTTGCAGCGACGAATACCGCGACCGCCACCGCCCGAGGTGGCTTTGAGCATGACGGGGTAGCCAATGCGATCACCTTCGATCAGCGCTTCGTGGATGTCGGCCACGTTGCCTTCGGTGCCCGGCGTTACCGGCACACCGGCTTTGATCATGCTGCGGCGAGCTTCTGTCTTGTCGCCCATGCGGCGAATGACTTCTGCAGCCGGACCGATGAACTTGATGCCGCGTTCGGCACAAATATCCGCCAGCTCAGCATTTTCTGACAAGAAACCGTAGCCCGGATGCAAGGCATCGCAGCCGGTTTCAACCGCCAGGTTCACCAGCTTGCGCGGGTTCAAATAACCGGCCAGCGGATCTTCTCCAATGCTGTGCGCTTCGTCGGCACGCTTTACATGCAATGCATGACGGTCAGCGTCGGAATACACCGCTACGGAGCGAATGCCCATCTCGGCGCAGGCTCGCACGATGCGCACGGCAATTTCTCCGCGGTTGGCGATCAGGATCTTTTTTATCACTTGGATTTTTCCCTAAAGCCCATGGAACAAACGACCTGCTAGACCAGGTCAGCACGTGTCCAAATGTGTCTGAACCGTTGCGTTGTCACACTAGCCCTCTGCATGAATAAACAAAAATCAATATTTCTTGGGTCGTGCATAAGTAAAGACTTATAGTCATGCGACCTGTCTCTCTGAAGATTTTTATAAAATGCGTAAGTCATTGATGCGTATCACTTTTCGACAGCTTCAGGTGTTCAACGAGGTCTGTGATTTACGCTCTTACAGCCGTGCGGCAGAAGAAATGTCGCTGACGCAACCCGCCGTAAGCCTACAAATTCGGCAGTTGGAAGAGCTGATTGGCCAGCCTTTGTTCGAATATGTAGGCAAAAAGCTGTACATGACCGAGGCGGCTGAAGCGCTTAAGCTGGCCAGCCGAGACATTTTTGGGCGCCTCGAAAACCTCGATATGCAGCTGTCGGACATGCTGGGCTCGCTCCAGGGTCAGTTGAAATTGGCCATCGAATCGAGCGCTAAATATTTTGTTCCGCACCTGTTTGCCGCGTTCAAACGCCAGCACCCCGAAGTCAATTTGCAGCTCACGGTGGTCAATCGTGCGCAGGCCGTACGCAGGCTTTCAGACAACCGCGATGATCTGGTGATCATGTCGATGGTGCCGCAGGACATGGGCCTGGAGTTTCTGCCGTTTTTGAATAACCCCATCGTCGCCGTCGCTCCGAACGACCACCCGCTGTGCGAACGCGGACCGTTGCGCTTGCAGGACCTGGAGCCATATACCTTGCTGATGCGCGAGCAAGGTTCGGGGACGCGCCTGGCGTGTGAGGAGTACTTCAAAGAGAAGCGCGTGCACTTCAATCAAACGCTGGAAGTGTCGTCCAACGAATCTCAACGTGAATGTGCAGTGGCCGGGTTAGGCGTGGCGCTGTTAACGCGCCACGCCGTTAGCCTGGAGCTAGCGACCGGCCTGCTGCGCGAGCTACCGGTCGAAGAGTTGCCGCTGTATCGCAGTTGGTGCGTGGTGCAGGCCAAGGCTAAGCGCCTGTCACCGGTAGCGCATGCGTTTCTGGGATTTATCCGCAGTGAACGCCAACAGATCAGTACGCTGGTTGAGCGTTTCGACGGCCACTTGCCGACGCAGTCTGCCAATAATTGATGACGCCGAGGTCAGGGTAATCGGCGGTTTCCAGGCGCAGCTGGCGCTGGTCCGTAAGGTCTTCAATCGCACGACGAAAGGCCATGCGACGCTGGTCTTCTTGTTGACGGCGGGTCTTGACGGCGCTGTTGCGTTCTTCGTAAGGCTGAGCCATTTCGAGTCTCCCAAGGCGTGTACGGGAGTTTTACGATGGACTTTGTTTATGACGACTTGGGGAAAGGGGGATGACAGGAAAATGAAGGCTGACGAGGTGCCTTAACTGTAGAAACGAGCTTGTCTCGCGATCTTTTGATCTTTAAAAGATCGCGAGACAAGCTCGCTCCTGCAAGTGCTGTACGAATGCTTAGTCGTCGTGGTTTTTTAGCGACTTGGGTGACAGACGCAGACTGCGAAGGCTGCGTTTGACGCTCTTGAGGTGGTTAACCAGACTCGGACCACGCGCCATGGCAACGCCCATCGCCAGCACGTCGATCACCACCAGGTGAGCGATACGCGACGTCAACGGGGTGTAGATTTCAGTGTCTTCGTGCACGTCAATCGCCAGGTTCACGGTCGCTAGCTCAGCCAGTGGCGTTTGGCTCGGGCACAGGGTGATCAAGGTCGCGCCCGTCTCGCGGACCAGGTTGGCTGTGATCAGCAAGTCCTTGGAGCGCCCAGACTGCGAGATGCAAATCGCGACGTCAGTGGACTTTAAGGTCACGGCCGACATGGCTTGCATGTGCGGGTCGGAGTACGCCGCTGCGGTCAGCAACAGGCGGAAAAACTTGTGTTGGGCATCCGCAGCCACAGCGCCCGAGGCGCCAAACCCATAGAACTCAACCCGCTGCGCTTGCGACATCGCGGTCACGGCCTGCTGCAACGCTACCGGGTCGAGTTTTTCGCGCACGTCCATCAACGTGTGCAGCGTGGTGTCGAAGATTTTCAGGCTGTAGTCCGCAACCGAGTCGTCTTCATGGATCGCGAACTGACCAAAACTGGCCCCCGCCGCCAGGCTTTGCGCCAGCTTGAGTTTTAAGTCCTGAAACCCGGAACAGCCAATCGCCCGGCAAAAACGCACGATGGTCGGTTCGCTAATGCCGACACTGTGAGCAAGGTCTGCCATGGAACTGTGCATTACAGCCGCAGGATCAAGCAGCACGTGATCGGCGACCTTGAGTTCCGATTTACGTAACAAGTGGCGTGACTGGGCGATATGTTGCAGCAGGTTCAAAGGGCAGGACTCGGTCTGTAAGCGGCGGGCGCCGGGGATGTAGCAATCTTGTAGTTATACTACAAGAATTCGTTTTTTGCCCAACCAATACGTCGCCATATCCCCAACCTGACCCGCTAAATACAGCAATATCGGTACTTTGTAGCCTTCAAGGACACTACAAAAGTGTGACACCGGTGCGTAACAAGTCACCTAGCGCTGCGGCGTTGATCGGGGTACTGATCAAATACCCCTGCACTTCGTCGCACTGGTGCGCCTTGAGAAACGCCAGTTGCACCTCGTTTTCAACGCCTTCGGCCACCACTTTTAACTCCAGACTGTGGGCCATGGCGATGATTGCTTTGGTGATGGCATCGTCCTCGGCACAAGTCCCGACGCCACGAATAAACATTTGATCAATCTTCACGTAATCCACTGCAAACCGCTTGAGGTAGCTGAGCGATGAGTAGCCGGTGCCAAAGTCATCAATCGCCAGTTTCACACCCAGCTCATGCAGTTGCTGGAAGGTTGCAATCACGTATTCAACATTCTCAAGCAACTGACTTTCCGTCAGTTCAAGCTCCAGAGATTGCGGCGCCAGCCCGGTGTCTTCGAGTACCTGCCGCACAAGACTGACCAGGTTGCCCTGGCGCAATTGATGGCCCGACAGGTTCACCGACACCCGTATAGGCGCCAGCCCCGCACGCCTCCATTCACTGGCCTGGCAGCAGGCTTGGCGCAATACAAACTCGCCAATCGCACCGATCAACCCCGTTTCCTCGGCCAGCGCAATAAAGTCGCTCGGCGAGACGCTGCCCAACTGCGGATGATCCCAACGCACCAGCGCTTCGACGGCCTGTAGCCGTCCTGTTTGCAGGCACAACTTGGGCTGGTAGAAAACACTGAGCTGGCGATCGGTGATGGCTTTGCGCAGTTGGTTCTCCAACTGCAAACGCTCAAGGGTACTGTGTTGCAAGCTGTGACTGAAAAACTGAAACGTGCCGCCGCCGACGTGCTTGGCCTGATGCATGGCGTTGCTGGCCTGACTGACCAACAGCGCAATGTCACGGGCGCTGTCCGGCAACAAACTGATACCGATTGACGCGCTGACCACCAGTTCATGGCCATCCACCACCAGCGGCCGCTCCAGCTTGCCGAGCAGCCGCGTCGCCACCCGCGCCAGACTGCTCAGGCTGCCATAGGCATCGAACAACACGGCAAACTCATCGCCGGACAGTCGTGCAATCGTATCGGCCTCTGGCAAGGCCTTGGTCAGGCGCTCGGCAATTTTTTGCAGCACTTGATCGGCCAGCTCATGCCCCAGGCTGTCATTGAGCAATTTGAAGCGGTCGAGGTCGATGTGCAGCAGCGCGAGGTTGCGCGACGTGCCCTGACGGATGCGCTGATTCGCCTCTTCCAGACGCTCTTTGAACAACAATCGATTAGCCAGGCCAGTCAGCTCATCAAAATGCGTGAGATGACGTACCCGCGCCTCAGAACGTCGGCGCGCCGAAATATCGCTGATAAAAGCCACGATGTGGCTGACCTGCGCGGCAGCATCGCGCACCACTTTGAGTTGCAGCCATTGCGGGTAAAGCTCGCCGTTCTTGCGGGTCTCAACCAATTCGCCCTGCCAGCTGTCCTGCAGATCGAGTGAAGCCTGAATGATTGGAAAATGCCGATGTGCGTCACGGCTACAGGCCAGCTCATCAACGCGACGCCCGACCAGATCATCCACCTCATAACCACTTATCCGGCTAAACGCCTGATTAACCGCCAGCATTTTGTACGTGGGGTCGAGAATCACAATGCCTTCACTGGCCGCTTCAAACACGGTCGAGGCCAATCGGCGCTGCTCTACCTCGCGGGCGAGCTCCGCGTTCAACTGTTCGCTGCGGACATTGGCTTGCTGCAGGTCTTCAAACAACCCCTGGTGGAACTGGCGACGTAACAGGCGACGCTGATTAATCAGATTGATTTGCCAGGCAAAAGCACCCAGCAGCGCCAGAAAAAGCCCGAACCCTAAACCGGAATAAACTCCCAGCGAGGTAAAACTCTGATTCATCGGCAGCGTTCTTATTAAAGTGAATGAGCCAAAACGTCGCGCGAGCATACACAAGCCCTGCCCTCTACCAAACGGTGAAACGTCAAAAAACAGACTAAATAGAGCCAGTGAGCTAAGCCGGCTATTTAACATCCTATATGCGCTCATTTTTGACACTCGGCTCACAGCTGCGACGGACGGCCAGGCAGACCTGCACATAGAACAGGATTGGGGTTTGCCCGGTGGGACCCAGCACCCTAGAATGCGTCGATGCGCGAAGACCTCTCTCTCTTATTAAATACCCTCAACGATGCCCAACGTCAGGCCGTTTCGGCCAGTATCGGGCGTCAGTTGGTTCTGGCCGGCGCAGGTTCCGGCAAAACCCGTGTGCTGGTGCACCGTATCGCCTGGTTGATCCAGGTCGAGAACGCGTCCCCGCACTCCGTGCTGTCGGTGACGTTCACCAACAAAGCCGCTGCCGAGATGCGCCACCGCATCGAGCAGCTAATGGGTATCAACCCGGCGGGCATGTGGGTGGGCACGTTCCACGGGCTGGCTCATCGCCTGCTGCGGGCACATTGGCAAGAGGCTGGCTTGAGCCAGACCTTTCAGATCCTAGACAGCGATGACCAGCAACGCTTGGTCAAACGCGTGATGCGCGAGCTGGGGCTGGATGAACAGCGCTGGCCAGTGCGCCAGGCGCAATGGTTTATCAACGGCCAGAAAGACGAAGGCCTGCGCCCACAACACATTCAAGCCAGTGGCGATCTGTTCCTGGCCACCATGCGCAGCATTTATGAGGCCTACGAGGCCGCGTGCCAGCGCGCAGGCGTGATCGACTTCTCTGAGCTGCTGTTGCGCGCACTCGACCTGTGGCGCGACAACCCCGGCTTGCTGGAGCATTACCAGAAACGCTTCCGCCATATCTTGGTCGACGAATTTCAAGACACCAACGCCGTTCAATACGCCTGGCTACGCTTGCTGGCCAAAGGCGGCGACAGCTTGATGGTGGTGGGCGACGACGATCAGTCAATTTACGGCTGGCGCGGCGCCAAGATTGAAAACATTTACCAGTACTCGACCGACTTCCCGGACGCCGAAACCATTCGCCTGGAGCAAAACTATCGCTCCACGGCGGGCATCCTCAAAGCGGCCAACGCCCTGATTGCCAACAACAGCGGGCGCATGGGCAAAGAGTTGTGGACCGACGGTGGTGAAGGCGAAGCGATCAATTTGTACGCTGCCTTCAACGAGCACGACGAAGCGCGCTACGTGGTCGAAACCATCGAAAGCGCCTTGAAAACCGGTCTTGCCCACAGCGACATCGCCATTTTGTACCGCTCCAACGCCCAATCGCGGGTGCTTGAAGAAGCGTTGCTGCGCGAACGAATCCCGTACCGCATCTATGGTGGCCAGCGCTTCTTCGAACGCGCTGAAATCAAAAACGCCATGGCCTACATGCGCTTGCTGGAAGGCCGCGGCAACGATGCGGCACTGGAGCGGGTGATCAACGTTCCAGCGCGCGGCATTGGCGAAAAGACCGTCGAAGCCATTCGCGAGCACGCACGCCACAGCGATGTGTCGATGTGGGAGGCCATGCGCCAGCTGATCGCCAATAAAGCCCTGCCCGGCCGCGCCTCTGGCGCCATCGCAGGCTTTGTCGAACTGATCGAGAACCTCGCCGCCAAAGTCATGGACATGCCGCTGCACTTGATGACCCAAACCGTCATCGAGCAAAGCGGGCTGATTGCCTACCATGAAGCTGAAAAAGGCGAGAAAGGCCAGGCCCGGGTAGAAAACCTTGAGGAACTGGTGAGCGCTGCGCGCAACTTCGAAAACAATGAAGAAGACGAAGAACTGTCGCCGCTGGCGGCCTTCCTTGGTCACGCTTCACTGGAAGCGGGTGACACGCAGGCCGAGGAACACGAAGACGGTATCCAGTTGATGACGCTGCACAGCGCCAAAGGTCTGGAGTTCCCGTATGTGTTCCTGGTCGGGATGGAAGAAGGCTTGTTCCCGCACAAGATGAGCCTGGAAGAACCGGGGCGCCTTGAAGAAGAACGCCGTCTGGCCTACGTGGGCATCACCCGGGCGATGCACAACCTGGTCATGACCTATGCTGAGACACGACGCCTGTACGGTGCCGAAACCTACAACAAGGTTTCACGCTTCGTACGTGAAGTGCCAAAAGGTCTGATTCAAGAAGTTCGGTTATCCAACAGCGTCAGCCGTCCTTTCGGCGGAGGTCAAAAACAAAGCGCCAGCACTCTGTTTGGCGGTTCGGAGATCCCGGAAACCGAATTCAAACTGGGCCAGTTGGTCAAGCACGCAGTCTTTGGCGAAGGTGTCATCCTCAATTTCGAGGGCGCTGGCGCTCAGGCTCGCGTACAGGTGAACTTCTCCGAGGGCAGTAAGTGGCTGATGATGGGCTACGCCAAGCTTGAGGCCGTCTGACAGCAACCCGACAGCGATCCAACGATAAGGTAGGCAACATGGGCTCAGGTTTTTTTTCTTCCTGGACATTCTGGGCCCTGTTGTCAGCCACCTTTGCGGCGTTGACAGCCATTTTTGCCAAAGTGGGCATCGAGAACGTCAACTCCGACTTTGCGACCTTGTTGCGCACCATTGTGGTGCTGGTGAGTCTGGCGCTGATTCTCTATGCCACCGGGCAATACCAGTCCCTGAGTTCGATCTCGCCCCGCAGTTACTTGTTTTTGCTGCTGTCGGGGTTAGCCACCGGAGCTTCGTGGATCTGCTACTTCCGCGCCTTGAAAGTGGGGCCTGCGTCGCTGGTTGCTCCGGTGGACAAACTCAGCGTGGTACTGGTGGCTATCATTGGCGTATTGCTGCTGGGTGAAAAACTCGACCTGCGCCAATGGAGCGGAATTGGTTTGATCACAGCCGGCGTGGTGATGCTGGTACTCAAGCGTTAGGCATGCGTTTGTAGAAGCTGCCGAAGGCTGCGATAAGGGCCGAAGGCCCTTCGTTGCGGCTCAACCCGCGGGTGTGCCAAGCCCCCATCGCAGCCTGCGGCAGCGGTCACAAGAGGCCGTGTTTGCCCTACAAACTTGTATTTTCCATATAAGCCACAAAATACAGAGAAGAGTCTTACCACTGTTCAGGCAAAAGCCCGAAACATTTCACTGCTAGCCAGTCACACCTCACCTGTGCAACATGGCGCGCGTGTCATCCACAAATGGGAATTCCCTTTATGAAACGTTTTCTTAGCATCGCCATGGCGTTGTGCATCGGTTTGACGATGAGCCTCGACGCGAACGCCAAACGCTTCGGCGGCGGCAAAAGCTCCGGCGCAGCGCCGAGCCACCAGACTAGCCAAATGGCCCCTTCTGCGGGTGCTGGCGGTGCTGCTGCCACCGCAGGTGCTGCCGGTGCCGCAGGCGCGGCTGCCAAAGCCGGCGGTGCTTCGCGCTGGTTAGGCCCTCTGGCCGGTATCGCAGCCGGTGGTCTGCTGGCGTCCATGTTCATGGGCGGCGGCTTCCAGGGCATGCAGTTCTTCGACATCCTGATCATGGCGGTCATCGCCTTTGTGATCTTCCGCTTCATTGCTGCTCGCCGTCGCAAACAGCAAGAGGGCATGGCTGCGGCTGGCGCTCCTATGCAGCGTGAAGTGTTCGAGCAAAAGCCTGCCATGGGCGCGATCTTCGGCGGTTCGGCTGCACCTGCTGCTGCCCGTCCAGTGATCAACGCACCGGCCTGGTTCAACGAAGAACGTTTCGTTGAAGCGGCGCGCAACCACTTCCAGTCCCTGCAGCAACACTGGGACGCCAACGAAATGGATAAAATCGCCGAGTTCGTGACTCCGCAACTGCTGGAGTTCCTGAAGCGCGAACGTGCCGAATTGGGCGATGGCTTCCAGTCGACTTACATCGACGACCTGCGCGTACAGCTCGAAGGTGTGGATGATCGCGCCGACAAGACTATCGCGACCCTGACCTTCAGCGGCGTGTCGAAAACCTCGCGTTTCGACCAGGGCGAAGTGTTCAGCGAAAGCTGGAACATGGAACGTCCACAAGGCGAAAATCAGCCTTGGCTGGTTGCCGGTATCCGCCAAAACGGCTGATTCCTCAGGCATCACACGTTGTAACCAAAGCCCCGGACTTGTCCGGGGCTTTGCATTTCACGATTGCACTTATAACGAGCTACTGTATAAAGCCCGTCATATAAACCGCGCCATAGAGCATGAGGATTGAGGTCGTGGAAGAAATCATCGAACAATTGCGTGAAGCCAATGAACCTGTGCCTGTTCCCCTGGAACTGCCTGACGAAGACCAACTGGTAGAAATCGAAGAACAATTGTTCATCGACATTCCTTTTGTCTTCAGAGAGTTTTTGCTGACCGTCAGCGACGTCGTGTACGGCAGCCTGGAACCCGTCACTGTGACCGACCCGCAGTCGCACACTTACCTGCCCGATGTAGCCGCAAACGCCTGGGACGCTGGCGTTGATCGCAGCATGATCCCGATCTGTCAGGACGGCGACAACTACTACTGCGTCGAAGAAGACGGCACCGTGGTGCTGTGGTCGGGCGAAGAAGAGCTAGTGACCGAAGAGACCTGGGAATCGGTCTGGCACTGGGCACGGGACGTCTGGCTGGAAAGCTGATGCACGCCCTGTAGGAGCGAGCCGGCTCGCGATCTTTAGAGATTTAAACGATCGCAAGCACGCTCGCCCCTACAAGGAAAACGTCAGTGCCCGCCTTCCTTATGGTTATCCAGCGTCTCCAGCAACGCGACCTGCATGCGCGTATGGATACGGATAAACCAGCGCCACAATAGCGCCGCAACCCCCGCCGCCACTACCGCAATCACGATGAGCAACTCGTTAGTGGGCAGAATGCTCGCCGACAACGCCGACAGCAGCAGAAAAATCACCAGCAACGACAAAATCGGGATCACTTCAGAGATCACCCTGCGCACACGCTGCGTGTGCCGCCCAGCCACTTCAGGCTTGACGCCCATCTCCGCCAGCAGCATCGATAGCGCCTTAAGCTTGCGATAGGCCGCGATTAAAAACGGCAGCGACAGCAGCAAGGCAAAACCCCAGATCAGTGCTTTCTGCCCGCTCGGCTCCAGAATCCAGCCCTGCAAATACTGACCGATGCGGGGGGCGAAATAACCGCCCGCAAAGAAAATAGCGATGACCAGCGCCAGGTTAACGCCCACCTGCAGCAATATTTTTCGGATCATGGCCGCGAGTAAAGCGCCCTCTCCCTGCGGCTGAATACTGCGCAACCATTCGCCATACAATCCAAAAACCCGCGAAACCCGGCTGGGTACGACCTTCGCCAGCTTCAACGAGAGCGGGTCAGCGGCCCGAATCAGGTAAGGCGTCATCAATGTGGTCAGAACCGATACCGCGACTGCTACGGGGTACAGGAAGCTGCTGGTGACCTGCAAGGTCATTCCAAGCGCCGCAATGATGAATGAAAACTCCCCGATCTGAGAAAGCCCCATCCCTACCCGCAGTGAGGTACGTCCGTCATTGCCTGCGATAAAGGCTCCGAGCCCGCAGGAAAGCATCTTTCCCAACACCACAGCGACGGTGATCACCACGATTGGCAGCGCATACTCCATCAAAATGGCAGGGTCGAGCATCAGCCCGATGGCGACAAAAAAGATCGCGCTGAACAGATCACGCACCGGCTCGATCAGGCGTTCGATTTTCAGCAACTGACGCGATTCGGCCATGATTGCACCGATCAAAAATGCGCCCAATACCATGCTGTATTCCAGCTTGACCACCAGCAGGCAGAAGCCGAAACACAGACCCAATACGGTGATCAGCAACATTTCATTACTTTCAAACCTGGCCACATACGCCAGCACCCGCGGCACCAGCAAGATGCCAATGACCAGCGCCACAATCATGAACAGCGACAGTTTACCGACCGTCGAAAAGACTTCTTCGGGACTTACACTGCCACTGACGGCAATGCTCGACAGCAAGGCAATAATCCCGATACCCAAGATGTCTTCGACGATCAACACGCCAAAAATAAGCTGCGCAAAACGCTCATTTTTCATCTTCAAGTCATTAAGTGCCTTGACGATGATGGTGGTCGAGGAAATCGCCAGAATGGCGCCCAGAAACAGCGAGTCCATGGTGTTCCAGTCAAACCAGCGGCCAATTTCATAGCCGATCCAGATCATCAGCGTAATTTCCATAAACGCTGCGATAAACGCCGTGGCCCCGACCTTGAACAACTTACGCAGGCTGAATTCAAGGCCCAGGCAGAACATCAAAAAAATCACCCCCAACTCGGCCAGGGTTTTGATCGTTTCTTCATCGTGGATCAAGCCAAAAGGCGGGGTGTGCGGGCCGATAATAAAACCCGCCACGATGTAACCCAGCACCACCGGCTGCTTGAACCGGTGGAACAGAATAGTCACCACGCCTGCGACCAGCATGATGACTGCCAAATCCTGAATAAAGCTGATGGCATGCATGGCGTGACGCTCCTTTTTGATTTTTATCCAGCAAGAGAACGACAGACACAGCCTAGCCGTGCATATCGTTTGTTTTAAATGTAGGAATTGTCCGATTAAAGGACTTTTGCAGGTTAACACCGCGACTTCCGACAGAAAGGCGGTGCAATATATGGAAACAGATACGTAAGTGAGTGACGGCAGCCAAAACGGCAACGTCCCGTTATTAACTGTTTCAAAAAATCGCAAAGTATCCGCAGAGATACCCATTTCACTGCTGCAACACAACCGCGAGCCTGCTGCTATGGAACCCGGAAACTCCCAATTGTCGATGACGGTCTTGATGACCCCGGACATGGCCAACTTTTCTGGCAATGTTCACGGCGGAACCCTGCTCAAGTACCTCGACGAAGTGGCCTACGCCTGCGCCAGCCGTTACGCAGGACGTTATGTGGTCACCTTGTCGGTGGATCAGGTTATTTTCCGTGAGCCGATTCATGTCGGCGAACTGGTGACCTTCCTGGCATCGGTCAACTACACCGGCAATACCTCGATGGAAGTCGGAATCAAAGTCGTCACCGAAAATATCCGTGAACGCTCAGTGCGCCATACCAACAGCTGCTTCTTCACCATGGTGGCGGTGGATGACGACCGTAAACCGGCTTCTGTGCCACCTTTGCAGCCGCTGAACAGCGAAGACAAGCGCCGCTTTATCCAGGGCAAGCAACGTCGCCA
The DNA here is from genome assembly GCF_044762555.1 of Pseudomonas sp. NPDC096917. Classification (NCBI taxonomy): domain Bacteria; kingdom Pseudomonadati; phylum Pseudomonadota; class Gammaproteobacteria; order Pseudomonadales; family Pseudomonadaceae; genus Pseudomonas; species Pseudomonas sp. NPDC096917. The sequence goes on from NZ_JBIWEO010000022.1 coordinate 57,780, forward strand.
GATCCGCCAGGAACTGGAAAAACGCTACCGTGAGTTGAAAGACGAAACACTGTAAACCCTGACCCTGTGGGGGCTGGCGAAGGCTGCGATCTTTTAAACGTTCAAAAGATCGCAGCCTTCGCCAGTTCCCACAGTGGGTGTGAAGTTTTGAACGGCTTACAAACTGATCGGCGTCGCTTCAAACCGCACACGCGGATGAGCAATGCGGTCTTGGGCACGCACCAGTTGCAACTCGTAGCTGGTGCAGGCCTGGGTTTCGAGCAACACCTCATGCACGGCCGCCGCCGTGAACTCAAAGGCCGCCACCAGGCTGTCCCCCAGCAACACGCGCGCCAGGAACAACCCCGAGGTCAAATCGCCCACGCCCACCGGCTGACGCGGGAAGGCCAACAGTGGGCGACGCAGGTGCCAACTGCCCTGAGCAGTCACCAGCAGCATCTCAAAGCTTTCTGCGGGCTTGCCGGGATAAGACAAGTGCTTGACCAGCACCGCTTTCGGCCCGCGAGCCAAAAGGCTGCGCGCCATTGCCAGGCAGTCAAAGAGCGATTGCGGCTGGCGACCACAGAAGCTGTCCAGCTCTAACTGGTTGGGGCACAAGAAATCTGCAACGGCAGCCGCTTCGTCGAGCAGAAAATCACTGACTTCCTGGGGCACGATGCAGCCTTTCTCCGGATGTCCCATTACCGGGTCGCACAGGTACAAGGCATTGGGGTTTGCCGCCTTGATACGCGCCACGCCGCTAAGAATCGCGCGACCTTGTGCGGCGCTGCCCAAATAGCCGGACAACACGGCATCACAGTTACCCAGTTCGCCAATGGCGGCAATGCCTTCGACCAGCGCAGGAATGTGCTCTGGGGCCAACACTTCGCCCGCCCACTGACCATACTGAGTATGGTTTGAGAACTGCACGGTGTTCAAAGGCCAGACATTGACGCCCACACGCTGCATAGGAAAAACAGCTGCGCTGTTGCCGGCATGGCCGAAAACCACGTGGGATTGGATGGCGAGGAGATGAGGTGTACGTTTCATGCCGGATTCCAGACTGCTGATGGATTCGAGCCGCGCAGTATGCGACTAAACACAACCTGTACGACAGACTGAAGACGCAGTTAAGCTGAACCTAATCTGTTGGAGCGCACTGAATGCTGACCCTTGGAAATATGTTTGTGTTGATGCTGCTGGCAACGGGCGCTGCCTGGCTGTGGCACAACCACGGCCTGCGAGAACGGGCGTTGGAGCGGGTCAAACAGCACTGCAAAAAACTGGACATCGAGCTGTTGGATGAAAACGTGGCGCTCAAGAAAATCGGTTTTATTGCCGATGCCAACGGCCAGAAACGCTTGGCCCGTGTGTATAACTTCGAGTTCACGGTAACCGGCGATCAACGCCATACCGGGACCATCACTCAGTTCGGCGCTCACAGCGCCAAAATCGACCTGCCACCCTACCCGGTCAAGACCGAGGACGAACCTGAGCCAAGCGTCGTTCCCAGCGCTCAGGTGATTCAACTCAGCCAATGGCGCCAAGAGCACAGCAAGACACGCCACTGACTTGCCTCACAACACCTGTAGGAGCGAGCTTGCTCGCGATCTTTTGAACATCAAAAGATCGCAGCCTTCGGCAGCGCCCACAGTCGGGTAATCAGCTCGCCTGTGGATAACTTCTCTAAAACCCTTGATTTAGACGCTTCAGGCCGTTTTCTTTGGCAGAAGCACTGCGGCACACAATTTAAATTGTAAGACAATTTTACCAGCACAGATTCGCCGTAAATACTGGGTTTCTCGCCCGCACAGCTCACCCTTCTTCCTTGATCAAGCAGTTTTCCAGACCGCAACGGAGCAATTCTAGGTCTTGCAGACCCTCAAATATCAATTCGATACGTGAATCCTGACGCCACTCGCTGGATTTCCACAGCTCAAGAGAGTTATCCACAGAATTACTTGAGAACCAGCCCTCTGGAGTCCGGATAACCAACTTGGCGCGGCGCCAATTCAGGCTCTTTAGCCAATGCTGCAGCCCGTTCACATCAAATTGCCGAGAGGCATGCCAGCGCCAACCAACACTCCAGCCCTCAGGTTGCAGCTGGGTCAGTTGAATCGGAGTATTGGGGTCGGAAAAAACACTGCCAATATGATTTAAATCCTTATAAATCAATGAGTTATCCACAGGATGAATATCTTTCATATTGGCTGCAGGCAGCGAATTTAAAGGGATTCGGCCCTGCTCGACCCATAAAACAGGGCACTTTGGCAGGCTGTATGCAATCTGCTCACGTTGCTCATTTTGCACACTATTAGATTTATTCATAACCACTAAACCGGCACTTTCCAAGGCCGTTTGCTGCGTTTCAGGCAGTGTTTTTCCATGGGCCATGGCCTGTGCATCGAGCACCATGACGCATGGCTGCAAGGCCAAAACACCCCGCCAGGGAGCTTCGCTTAGCTGTTTTAAGATTTGTGCGGGATGCCCTAAACCCGAAGGTTCGATAAACAACCGATCGGGTCGGGCCTTGCGCAAAAGACGGCTCAAACCAATTTGAAAAGGTGCTCCGTTGACGCAACACACGCATCCACCCGCGACTTCAGCAATGGCGATCGCACCGTCTCCTGCGCTCATTAGTGCTGCATCCAGCCCGACTTGACCGAACTCATTGACCAGGACCGCCCAACGTTCGTGCTCAGGCTTTTGCGTCATCAGGTGCTGAATCACACTGGTTTTGCCGGCGCCTAGCGGCCCGGCAATTACGTGGGTAGGAATGTTCTGCAACATCATCGCCAGCTTCTGTTTTGATCGAAAGAAGCAATATGCCTCAGGCTAACCAATCCAGGGTCAAAATTAGCCGTCGCTCTCCGTCTCCCAAGGCTGGAGAACGGTGAATCAACCCCGCGCCCTCATTGCCCTGCCATTTCTCGCCCTTGAGCAAGGTCACCTCACCGGCCTGTATGCGCTCAATGTACGAAGGGTCGACTGGCTCTGTCTGCACTTGGCCCAAATGACGGCGTTCCATAACGCCTTCCTGCAGCCACTGACTGCCAGTCCCCACATACGTGGTAATTAGCCTTACAGGCACGTGGTCTACGTGAAACCGTGGGCACATCGCCTTATCCAAGGCCCTGAGACGCAGCCCAACACGTTTGGCGCCCAACAAGCAGGCATAGGCGCTGACGAGCCAGGAAACATCCGCAATGAAGCCCTCATAGCCTTCTAAGTCATTGAACCTCACAGCCAACCCTTTCAGATTGGGCGGGGTCTTTTCATCGACCACTTCAAGCACCACAGCGTCGGCTAGCGGCTCGTCGAGCGAGAGCAACAAAGCCGCAAAATTGCTGATATGCAACGGCAATTGCCGCTGCCAAATCGCCAGATTGATGTCGTCGTCCAAGATTCGCGCCATGACATCGGGCGTTTGCCCACACACGTGACCCACCAATGGTTGCGCAGTACGGGCCAGATTCATCATGCAGCCACCTCTTCGTGCCATTCGCCAAAGGGATCATTCAATTGCTTCCAACCCTCCACACCGAGGGCCATTTCCTGATCATTGAGCAAGCACGCGTCCAACTCGGCCGAAAGCAGGGCAAAGTCGATGTGCTGGCCGATAAACACCAATTCCTGCCGGCAATCAGCGGTATCCGGGAGCCATTTTTTAAGAATTTCGGCTTTGCTTTCCGGGTCTTGCGGCCATTGGTCGCGGGGCACAAAACGCCACCAGCGCCCGGCAAACCCGTAACGCATCAACCCGCCCGCCTGTGACCAGTTACCGGCCTCCTGGTGCTTGCTGGCCAGCCAGAAAAAACCTTTGGAGCGCAGCAATTTGCCATTGGTCCATGGGCGATCAATAAAGTTAAAAAAACGTTCGGGATGAAACGGCCGTCGTGCGCGATAGGCCGTGGAAGCAATGCCGTACTCCTCGGTTTCTGGCACATGCTGACCACGTAATTCTTGTAACCACCCCGGCGCCTGAGCGGCTCGCTCAAAATCAAAACGACCGGTATCGAGGATTTTTTTCAGTGGGACTTCGCCCATCACCATCGAGATGATTTCGGCCTGAGCGTTCAGACGCTCAAGAATGGCGATTAACTCCAGCCGCTCGACACTGCTGATGAGGTCGATCTTGCTGATCAAAATAACGTCAGCGAACTCGATCTGCTCTATCAGCAGGTCCGTGATCGAGCGCTCATCGTCTTCACCCAGGGTCTCACCACGCGAGGCCAAGCTTTCCGCGGCCTGATAGTCCTGCAAGAAATTCAGGCCATCCACCACCGTGACCATCGTATCCAGGCGGGCAATATCGGCCAGGCTTTGGCCCGATTCGTCACGAAAGGTGAACGTTTCTGCCACAGGCAGAGGCTCTGAAATACCCGTCGATTCGATCAATAAATAATCAAACCGGCCGTCTGTGGCCAACTTGCTGACCTCTTCCAACAAATCTTCACGCAGGGTGCAGCAGATACAGCCGTTGCTCATTTCCACCAATTTTTCTTCGGCGCGATTGAGGCTGACATCACGTTGCACTTCACCGCCATCAATATTGATTTCACTCATGTCATTGACGATGACGGCCACGCGCAAGTTTTCGCGGTTACGCAAAATGTAATTCAAGAGGGTGCTTTTTCCTGCACCGAGAAAACCAGACAACACGGTCACTGGTAGGCGTTTACGCATGGACGTTCCTCATCAGGTTTGGCAGGTCAAAGCGCCCGCTTGTTGGCGGAAGCCTTTTAGGCTTGCCGATAATGATACATTATAACAATACACCCCACCGAAATTGTTATTGTGTAACGCCAAACCCATTTTCCCGACGGAAGCCATTTTATGAACGCGCTAACCCTCCCTGATATTGCTTCGCAAAACGCTCGACAAATTGTTCCACTGGAATGGGTCGGGATGTGCGGTATTGCCCTGCCTATAGTGATTGAGGGCCAACGACTCACCGCTACAGTCGATGCGGGCGTGAGCCTGGATGACGGTGAGGCCCGGGGAATCCACATGTCTCGACTTTATCTAGCGCTCGAAGGACTAGAGTCGCAGGACCTGAACCCACTACTTTTGAAAAAAGTTTTGCAGCAGTTTCTCGACAGTCACGATGATCTATCGATCTGCGCCTACCTCCGTATTCACACACAGATGCTGCTAAGACGCCCGGCACTCGTCAGCCCATTGAGTGGCTGGAAGAGTTATCCAGTCAGCATCGATGCCTCTCTGAAAAACGGAATGTTCCACGTGGAACTAAAAGTGGAGGTGAGCTATTCCTCGACTTGTCCATGCTCAGCGGCCTTGGCCCGTCAACTTATTCAGCAGCAATTCATGAAAGACTTTGCCACTAAGCCATTGCAGCATGCGGAGGTATTAACGTGGCTTGGTAGTCCGCTCGGTATTGTTGCAACACCTCATAGCCAAAGAAGCACGGCGTATTTGCAGACGCGGCTCAGTGCAGATAGCCAGCAACTACCCATCAACGTGATCATTAATGAAGCAGAAAGCGCGTTGGGGACCGCCGTACAGACCGCCGTGAAGCGCGCCGACGAGCAAGCCTTTGCGTTGGCCAATGGTCAGAACTTGATGTTTTGCGAGGATGCAGCGCGTCGGTTGAATGTCGCGTTAAAGGCAGTGTCGGGCGTAAATGGCTTCAACGTGAAAGTGGTCCACGCAGAAAGTTTGCACAGCCATGATGCTGTGGCTGAGACTCGCTGGAACTGGAGCGCACGCTAATCGGCAGAACAACTCTGTTAGGTGCGCAATACTGATCACTGCAGGAGCGAGCAAGCTCGCTCCTGAAGGTCTGCTTGTTGTTAGCTGCGTGGTTTAACTGTTCCACAGTCTTGCCCAAGCCAAAGAGCACGTGTGTCCATACTGCCCTTCTGTTGAACACCGGTGGCATTGAAAGTACCCATCACCTGAGTGGTAAATTCACGATCGTTGGCGAATGTGGCTACCCCTGCACCTTGGGCTTTTGGGCAACTAAACCGGAACTTCCACTTATTTCCACTACGCTCAGTGATCTGCTGAGTACAACCGGACTTGGGGTCGGTAAGCGGAATGTCATCCGTCTTCACCTGATCGGGTGTGAGGCAAACCCGAATCCCTTTACCGCCCATGCTTAACCCCTGACTTTCCAGTTGCGCTTTCATCTCAGGGGTCATCATGTTCTGAAACTGACCTAACATTACCTGCAGGTCAGGAAGCTGTTGACCGTCCACCTGCATATTGCTGGAGGTCACTTCCCAAAGACCCGGTTGCAGCATTTGGGCTTGGGCTAAAGGGATGGATAAACCACAGGCTATAAACAGCCCAAGCAGACGAACATTCATCAATGTCACTCCTACGGAATTGTCCGCGTTAGACGTTAAAAAAAAGCGGGTGTTGCACTGAAAACCAAATAGCACATTCGCACTGAAACACGGTCTGTTGTACTTAGGCGTTGGGCATTCAGGAGAAAGGATACGCATGGATTATTTAGGACCACACGTTATTGGTTATCTGATTTTACTCATCCACAGCTTAGGCTTGATTGCAGCGGTGCATGCGGTATTGACGGTGCGAACAGCTCAGGGCTCGATTGCATGGGCCATGTCACTGTTCTTTATTCCCTACTTAACCCTCATCCCGTACCTGATATTTGGTCGCAGCACCTTTGACGATTACATTCGCGCCCGGCGCGATGCCAATCAGGAAATGCGTGAAGCCATCACCGACCTGAACTGGCGACCGTGGGTTGAAGAAGCGCTCGCTGCTCGAAACTCCAAAGCCTACGCATCGTTGCGTGCTATGCCAAAACTGGGGCGTATGCCGTGCCTGGCGAACAATAACGTACGCTTGCTGATCAATGGCACGGCCACCTTCGAGGCGATTTTTAGCGCCATTCGTTCGGCCAAAGAAGTGGTACTGGTTCAGTTCTTTATCATCCACAACGACAAACTTGGGATGCAGCTGCACGCCCTGCTGTTAGAGAAAGCCGCTGAAGGTGTGGCAGTCCATGTGCTGTACGACAGCATCGGCAGCCACTCCTTGCCGAAAAGCTACAGTGAAACCCTGCGCGCGGGCGGTGTTCAAACCTACGCATTTGCCACCCGCGGAGGCTGGATCAGTCGCTTCCAGGTGAACTTCCGAAACCATCGAAAAGTGGTGGTGGTGGATGGTGTGAAAGGGTTTGTCGGCGGCCACAACGTAGGCGACGAGTACCTCGGCTCCAAGCCGCCACTCTCGCCTTGGCGCGACACCCATGTCGAAGTTACTGGCCCTGTGGTGGCTTGCCTGCAGGAGTCTTTTGCTGAGGACTGGTTCTGGGCATCACGGCAATTGCCGCCGCTGATCCTACCGCCGAGTTATCCCGAAAGCGGCATGCTCTGCCAATTCATGGCCAGCGGGCCGGCGGATCCATACGAGACGTGCTCACTGTTCTTCGTCGAGGCCATTCACGCCGCCAATCAGCGGGTGTGGATAACCACGCCCTACTTTGTGCCGGACGAAGCGGTATTTTCGGCATTGCGCCTCGCCGTTCTGCGTGGGGTGGATGTGCGCATCCTGATCCCGTCTCGCCCCGACCATAAAATTGTCTTCGCGGCGTCCAGCCTGTATGCCTTCGAAGCGGTGCGAGCAGGCGTGCGCATCTTCCGTTATCAGCCCGGCTTCGTGCATCAGAAAGTGGTGCTGGTCGACAACGAAATAAGTGCCATTGGCAGCGCCAACATGGACAACCGTTCGTTCCGTCTCAACTTCGAAGTGATGTTGCTGACCGTCGACCAGGCGTTCGCGACCGAAGTGGAACACATGCTGCTGGATGACTTTGCCTTGGGTCACGAAATCACCAATGACGACATCAAGTCGACACACCGTTTACAGCAACTGGGTATGCGTGTGGCGCGTCTAGTTTCACCGGTTTTATAAGCACGCGTAGGAGATGTCTTTATCTGCGATCAGTAATGGCTGAAAAGCTTCCAGCAGTAAGACACAAGATTTGACCCTCCTTAAGCTGAAAAGCTCGGTGCAATGCCGAGCTTCTCAGCTTAAGGAGCAACACACATGAAATTTTCCCTGATGGGTCTTCTGTTTAGCATCACGTCGCTGGCCCATGCCGAATCAGCCCCGCAGCCCGTAAAGCCCTCTATTACTGTCGAGTTCGGAAAGCCAACGTACATTCACCGGTTGCACTACAAAAAGATGTACAGCGAGAAACCCTTTGAGCAGGCCATCCTCTACTACTACGACAATGGCCTGTACAAAATCATTTCTCCGGGGGAAAACCACTACGGTGCTTATGTGGTTGAAGGGGCGTTCACCGATGAGGAGTACAAAATCAGCTACATCTCATTCCCGTCATCTGACTGGGGAGGCAATGTGGCTCGTCATGATCTTGTCTTTAGAAAGAAGGGAATGATCTTCGAACAGAAAGCCCTGGCGCAGGTTGATCAAAACATCCCATTGCAACATGGGCTTTACCTCCAGGAAAAAAACGCTGAAGACAGCCCAGTTGCAATTACTTGGGATTCACACGGTCAGCGATAAATATCTGCGCGTGTCGGTGGCAATTCGATTGAGCCATCGGCATGCGGCTTGGTCGCCAGAATTTGATCGATGTTGATCCAGCCATGGGCAAAGGCATAGGCACAACCCGCCAGATACAGCCGCCAGATACGCAGGGCTTTTTCAGGCACCATCTTGGCAGCGACATCCAGATTGCTTTCAAGACGCTGGCTCCAATGCTCCAAGGTGCGCGCGTAATGCATGCGCAGGCTTTCGACATCGACCACTTCCAAACCGGCTTCACTGATCTCGGCGGTGATCATTGAAAGATGCGGCAGCTCGCCATTCGGGAAGACATAGCGATCGATAAAATCCCCTGCCCCACGACCCACCGGACGGCCATCCGTGTGCTTGGCGGTAATGCCATGGTTCATCACCAGGCCGCCTTCGCGTACAGCGTTGTGGAGGATTTCACAGTACTCACGCAGGTTGGCGTGCCCCACATGTTCAAACATGCCCACGCTGACGATTTTGTCGAAGCGGCCGTCTTGTGGCAGATCACGGTAGTCCAGCAGTTGCAGGTCAACTTTGTCTTGCAGGCCTTCGGCCTTGACGCGTTCAAGACCCAATGCCAGTTGTTCTTTGCTCAGGGTAATACCAAATACTTTGACCCCATATTCGCGCGCCGCGAAGCGCGCCAGACCACCCCAACCGCATCCCACGTCCAGTAAATACTCGCCCGGCTTCAGCCGCAACTTGCGGCACAACAGACGAAACTTGGCTTGCTGGGCTTCATCAAGAGTCTCGTCACCGGTTTCAAAATAGCCGCAGGAATAGGCCATATCGCGATCAAGCCACAACTGATAGAAGTCGTTGGACAGGTCGTAATGGTAAGAAATAGAGGCCGCATCGGTTTCTTTGTCGTGGTGCACGCGCGAAGGCAGGGTGACATCCTCCGGCACCAGCGCTTGGCTTAGCTCATCACAGAGGCGAATCACTTCGCTGATAGAACCCTCAAGCTCAAGTTTGCCCTCGACAAACGCACTGCCCAATAGGTCAAGACTGGGGTGTGTAAACTCCGCCACTAGCTGTGGGTCCTTGACCACAATCGTGACACTGGGCTCCGGCCCCAAATTGAATTCGTGTCCGTCCCAAAGTTTTAGCCGTAATGGAAGCTGAAGTTTCTGTAAAGCTGGTGGCAGTTGCGCAAGCATCAGTGATTCCCCCTTCATTCAGAACAACGAAACTATAGGTTAGACGATAAGCGGAAAATTTCAGCTCCAGGAGCAGAAAGGCTGAGTCTAGAGCCGGTGCAATCAACTTGGTGGCTGAGGGTGAGTCACGCTGGCAGGTGCCTCCAGGGGTTCATGAAAACGCCTCAGCGGCAACAATGGCCAGCCAGTTGCAACAGCGGTGAGTGGTCTGCGTGCTCGGTTTCAATCGCTTGCAGACGCAAAGTGGCATAGGTCAGGGCTCCGGTTTTATCCACCACCAATGACGTCGGGTACGCCAGCTCCTCAAGGCCACCCTCCTCGGCATCTAAATCGACACGCATGGAGGCTCCACTATTTGAAATATATAGCTCCGATATAACAAACAATGTGAAACTTCTGCGGGCTGGCAGCGATCTTCATCTTGGGGTGTGCGCAAGGTCTTAGAGGGGCGACAGTCCGCCATGGCGCGTTATAGGGGGGCTGCACGCCGATAACGTTGTAGCCTATGCCGCAGGCTACTTTGGGTAGGGTTTGGTTGTGCAGTGACCCCAGCTTTGAAGGTCCTGGGGCCCCCTTATCGCCGCCTGCGGCAGCGACTACACAGTCGGTGCATCAACACCGGCACGACCAAACCCTGGCGTTATTGCGGGTGCGCGATCAACTGTTTAGCCAAGGCCTCGAAGGCCGGGATGGTGACCGGGTCGTTGGCCGAGTTGCTGGCAATCGGGTTGGACGCATAGCGTACGATCACCATTTCGGCTTTAGGGTCGATGTAAGTACGCTGACCGTAAACACCCCGCGCCATGAATGCGCCATCCGCGTTGTGGGTCACCCACCACATGTCACGATAGCTGCCGCCTTTGAGCAGGTCGTAACCGCCCTTGGCAAACGCGGCTTTATCGCCGCCGGCACGAATATCATCGACCACCGCCTTGGGCACGATTTGCTCGCCCAGGTACTGGCCGTTGTTGCGGATCATCTCGCCAAATCGCGCCATATCCCGCAGCCCGGTGTTCAACCCTCCGCCTGCGAACGGAGTGCCGATGGAGTCGACGCTGAAGTACGCATCCTGTTCAGCACCAAGGCGCTGCCAGATTTTTTCCGACAACAGCTGCGCCACATTCTTGCCGGTTACCCGCGCAATCACCCAGCCCAGCACATCGGTGTTCACCGTTTTATAAGCGAAGGCCTGACCGTGTTCACCCTCTGGCTGAACAGTCTGCAAATACTCCATGTAACTTTGCGGCCCTGTGTAGTCCTTGGGTTTTGGCAGTGGATTGCCCGCCTGCGCATGTTTCCAGACTTCTGCGTTCGGGTCGGCATAATCTTCGCTGTATTTGAGCCCGGTGGTCATGTCCAGTACTTGGCGCAGCGTTGCGCTGCCAAAGGCTGACGTGGCCAATTCCGGCACATACTCGACCACTTTTTTTGTGGCATCCAAGGTGCCATCAGCCACCAGCATGGCGCCCATGGTACCCACTACCGATTTGGTCATTGACATGGCGGCGTGCTGACCTTCAGGGGTCAACACACCAAAATAACGCTCATAAATAATTTTTCCGCGGTGCAGCACCACAATACCGTCGGTGTAGTTGGCCGCCAGAGATTGCTCCCACGTCATCGGCTGGCTGGCGCCCAGCGGTATAAAGGTCAGGGCGTCGATATCTGAGCGCAAGGCGCGCGGCAGCGGGACAGGAGCACCCAGCCCGCGGGACACATTGGTGGTGGGCATCAATTGGCGGAAGTTGGAAACACTCCAGCGCATGGCCGGAAACTGGAAATAACTGCCATCGGCAAAACGCACAATGCGATCCGGTGGCGGTGGCGCGCCGACCATCCAGCCCATCGTCTTGGGATCACTGGCGGCGGCATCGGGGTACGTGGTTTTATCGGCGGCACAAGCGATGGAAGCCGCCAGGCAAGACAGTAAAAAAACCGCGCCGGTGCGGCCGGGTTTAAAAAAATGCTTAAACATACAAACGCCTCAGTAAAGGAACGAAACCCGGCTCAACAACAGAACTGAATGTTCCATTTCAGTTCTACGCCGAACGTAACCCTGCAGGGAGAGAGGTTAGTGCGTATCGTCCGGGTAGGGCTTTTGAATTTAGGCGGATTCAAATTTTTATTTTTTCGATCAGCGCTTCCAGTTGATGGAAATCGCTGTACAGGTTTCTTTCCTTGCACCAGATCATGTCCAGGGTGAAGGCCGGAAATCCAGCGGGCGGCTTGAGGATGTTTATCTGTGGAGGCAGATGCAAAGTCGCCAATAGTTTTTCACGCTGGATAAGCACACAAAAGAATCTTCGCAGAGGCTTTTGTAGCTCAGCAGCGGGTGTCGTTGGTGATAGCCCGCACCGAAACCAAAACAGACATCGGTATCGCCCGCCAGCAAATCATTGATCGGTAGATCTTTACCCAGACGACTCACGTTCAGGGACCAATTGCGCCCAACCGAGCGCACCTGCTGGTTGGTGTGAAGCATGTTTATTCCTTGTCGGGTTTAGGTGCAGGATTCACTCAACCCTGACAGCACGCTTCAAGGGTCCAGCTCAACATAGCTCGACTCCCCTCCTCCGGTCGCGCCTGACAGCCAGCCCCATACGAAAGCCAACGTGGTACGCCCTGCGTGATCAACGCCTACCGTGCCACGGGACCAGCCGGCAAGCAGCTCACCTTCAGTGGTGATGCACTGATAAAGAAGCTCAATGGTGTCGGGGCCAGTCGCGCGTCCGACCAGATGCCCTTGGTGAATATGACCGCCCTGGTAAGTGCCTGTAATCGCATGATCCTCAACGTGGTAGTGAAACACGGTGCTGACATCGGATAACCCGTGAGCGTTTTGCGCAACTGCAAAGCGGCGATTATTCATGCGCTCGCTGATGTGAGAAAAGGCAGTGTTCATCAATTATTAACCTCCCGATAACCTTCAACCCGAACCGCGGGTCGAATGCGGTACTGAACTTAGCGCATTAAAAAATTGCGAAGAGCGCTCGTATTTCCGGGCCTGCAGCCCTGTAAAAACACACCGAAGACGGTCGCCCCCCTCCCAAAAGCAGGTTCGGATTCGGCATTACTCACGATATGTCTTAAAGTAGCCGGTTGCCGAAGAACCGTCATGAACAGAGCCATGAAGGGCTTCCATTCTTTACAAATAAGTGTGGTTAAGATGAATAAGCCTTTCATTTCGCTGTGCCCTGAAATTACTCGTGCGCACGCGCTGACGTTGATGGATTGGTTGGAGGATGAGCGCGTCACCTGCTATCTGAGCGATTCGCGCCATGTCTCCCGCACCCTTGAACAAGCCATTGATCGGACTCAATTGCCGATCCTGAGCCACCTATTCAACCAGGGCGGTCGGTTCTTCATGGCCTTTGACAGGCATGACGCCCCGGTGGGTTTTGTCCGTCTAATCAAAACCGGCCCCGATTGCGAGATAGTCCTAGTCATCGGAGACAGCGAGAAATGGGGCCGAAACCTTGGTGCCCGCACGATCCAAGAAGGCATGAAACTGGCATTCCTCGACATGCGGGCCAAAAAACTCATCGCCAAGATTCACCCGGACAACACGCGCTCGCTGAAAGCCTTTCTGCGCAGCGGGTTTGTACTTGAGAGCGAAACGCCGACATTGAAGTCATTTTCCATGACGGCGGGGCGCTATCTCCAGCTCTTGCGCGAAGGCGCGGTTGGCGACTCCACCCGGATCTACATCACTGAAATCGATAAGGCCAGGCTCGAGACTCTCATCGTGCTTGAGCAAGGCCCGGCCGTTGTTGAACTCGAACATGAGCTTGAGCGAGCCATTGTCGTCAAGCCGCAGCAGGTGGCGGGCAATGTCGTCACGATGAATTCCAGAGCCTTGCTGCAACTGGACGGCGAAGAGATCGAAGTGGCCTTGGTCTACCCGCAAGACGCAGACAGTCATGCAGGGAAGCACTCCGTGTATTCCGACATCGGCGCCGCCATCCTGGGCTATCAGGAGGGTGACGCCATCGACTGGCGAATTTCAGATCGGACCCGCCGGATTGAGATCAGGAAAGTGCTCTACCAGCCAGAGGCTGCGGGCGACTTCCACCTCTAAGTCACGGCAGACGTTATTCCACGGTGACCGATTTAGCCAGGTTACGCGGCTGATCCACGTCGGTGCCTTTGAGCACGGCAACGTAGTACGACAGCAGTTGCAGCGGGATAGTGTAGAGAATCGGAGCCAGTACATCGTGGATGTGCGGCATGTTGATCACGTGTGTGCCTTCGCCATTGCTCATGCCAGCTTGCTCGTCAGCAAACACGATCAACTCACCACCGCGGGCGCGAACTTCTTGCAGGTTGGACTTCAATTTTTCCAACAGTTCATTGTTCGGCGCAACGGTCACTACCGGCATGTCGTTATCCACAAGGGCCAGTGGGCCGTGTTTCAACTCACCGGCTGGGTACGCTTCGGCGTGGATGTACGAAATTTCTTTAAGCTTGAGTGCTCCTTCCATCGCCACCGGGAACTGAGCACCCCGGCCCAGGAACAAGGTGTGGTGCTTGTCGGCAAACAGCTCGGCGACTTTTTCTACGGTGGCGTCCATCGCCAGTGCTTCACCCAGGCGGGCTGGCAGGCGACGCAGTTCTTCAACCAGTTGCGCTTCAACACCAGCTTCCAGCGTGCCGCGAACCTGACCCAGAGACAGGGTCAGCAACAGCAAGCCCACCAACTGAGTGGTGAAGGCTTTGGTCGATGCCACACCAATTTCACGACCGGCCTGGGTCAGCAGAGTGAGGTCAGATTCGCGTACCAAGGAACTGATGCCAACGTTACAAATCGCCAGGCTGGCGAGGAAACCCAGTTCTTTGGCGTTACGCAGGGCGGCCAAAGTGTCGGCTGTTTCGCCCGACTGTGAAATCGATACGAACAAGGTATCGGGCTGGACCACCACTTTGCGATAACGGAACTCACTGGCCACTTCAACCTGGCATGGAATACCGGCCAGCGCTTCAAGCCAGTAACGAGCGACCATCCCCGCGTGATAGCTGGTACCGCAGGCGACGATCTGAACATTGCGCACTTTGGCGAACAATTCAGCAGCCTGTGGACCAAACGCCTGAACCAGAACGTGGTCCTGACCCAGACGGTTTTCCAGGGTGCGTTGCACCACGCTTGGTTGCTCGTGAATTTCTTTGAGCATGTAGTGACGGAACTCGCCTTTGTCGGCAGCTTCAGCACCATCGCGGTATTGCACGGCTTCGCGTTGAACGGTTTTGCCGTTTACGTCCCAGATCTGCACACTGTCACGGCGGATTTCAGCGATGTCGCCTTCTTCCAGGTACATGAAGCGATCAGTCACTTGGCGCAATGCCAATTGATCGGACGCCAGGAAGTTTTCACCCAGCCCCAAACCAATGACCAGCGGACTGCCACTGCGAGCGGCGACCAGGCGATCAGGTTGCTTGGCATTGATAACGGCCAGACCGTAAGCACCATGCAATTCTTTGACCGTGGCCTTCAAGGCTTCGGTCAGGTCGTTTTGCTCTTTGAGTTTGTGGTTCAGCAGGTGAGCAATGACTTCGGTATCGGTGTCCGAAGTAAATACATAACCCAGGCCTTTGAGCTGTGCGCGCAAGGCTTCATGGTTTTCGATGATGCCGTTGTGCACAACGGCCAGATCAGAACCCGAAAAATGCGGGTGAGCATTGCGCTCGCACGGCGCGCCGTGGGTAGCCCAACGGGTGTGCGCAATGCCCAGGCGGCCCATTAGTGGTTCACCGGCCAGTGCTTGTTCCAGCTCGGCTACTTTGCCGTTGCGACGTACTCGCTCCAGCGTGCCGTTGTTGGTAAACACGGCCACACCGGCACTGTCATAGCCGCGGTATTCAAGACGTTTCAAGCCTTCGAGCAGAATGGCCGTGATATTGCGTTCAGCAACTGCGCCAACGATGCCACACATAAAGTTCTCCTAACCAAGGGCGGCGCATAACAGTGTTATGCCCCGGGCCTGGATCTGTTCGCGTGCCTCAAGCGGCAAGCGATCATCGGTAATAAGGGTATGGACACTGCTCCAGGGCAGTTCCAGGTTCGGTATTTTGCGTCCGATCTTGTCGGACTCAACCATCACAATCACTTCACGCGCGACTTCAGCCATGACCCGGCTCAGACCCAACAATTCATTAAACGTTGTCGTGCCCCGCTGCAGGTCGATACCGTCAGCGCCGATAAACAATTGATCGAAGTCGTAAGAACGCAACACCTGTTCGGCAACCTGCCCCTGAAAGGACTCGGAATGGGGGTCCCACGTGCCGCCAGTCATCAACAGCACAGGCTCATGCTCAAGTTCACTGAGCGCGTTGGCCACGTGTAAGGAGTTGGTCATCACCACAAGGCCCGGTTGCAGACCCAGCTGGGGAATCATCGAAGCGGTGGTGCTGCCGCTATCGATAATGATGCGCGCATGTTCTTTAATCAGGCCGACTGCCGCACGGGCAATGGCTTGTTTATAAAGAGAAACCGGCTGAGGGACATCGCTCACCAGTTCTTGCGGCATGGTAATGGCGCCGCCGTAACGACGCAGTAACAAGCCATTACTTTCGAGTGCCGCCAGATCCTTGCGAATCGTAACCTCGGAGGTTTCGAAACGCTTGGCCAATTCATCCACACTGACTTCACCCAGCTCTGTAAGCAAGGCCAGGATGTTGTGTCTGCGCTGGGGCGTGTTGCGTTTAGACATAACGACTCTAAGTTTCGTTTCGAAAGATAACGAAAGCAATGAAACCCTATCTCGAAATAGTCGTCAAGAAATTGTTGGAGATTATTTTTGTGGATAACTCACTTAGAGCACCGTCTGCCGGGGTAATGATCGGTCATTTTTGACCAATGAAATCGGAGCTTATCCACAGGCCATTGATATCACTTTGCGTAACATCTTGATTTAGAACAGTTATACGATGACTTAAATCTCTAACACTTCGCTTGCCAGCCTTGTGGATAATTTTTGGCCTCGCACTCTTTTGAAGATCAAAAGAGCGCGAGGCAAGCTCGCGCCTGCAGGAAGGAGGGTTCAGTTACGCCTTCGGCAGTTTTACCGGGCGTTTCCAGCCATCGATATTGCGCTGGCGCGCCCGACCCACGGCCAGTTGCTCCGCTGCCACGTGTTGGTTGATGGTCGAACCGGCGGCAGTGGTCGCCCCATTGGAGATATCCACAGGCGCGACCAAGGAGTTGTTGGAACCGATGAACACGTCTGCGCCCAGCACGGTCTTCCACTTGTTCGCGCCATCGTAGTTGCAAGTGATGGTGCCCGCTCCAATGTTGGTGCGCGGCCCTACTTCGGCATCCCCCAAGTACGTCAGGTGTCCACACTTGGCATCTTCGCCGAGGTGGGCATTTTTCAACTCAACGAAGTTACCCACATGGGCACGCGCATCGAGCACGCTGCCCGGACGCAAGCGAGCGAAAGGACCGGCATCGCTGCCCTCGCCCATGACTGCACCGTCGAGGTGGCTGTTGGCTTTGACCACGACGCCTTTGCGCAAGGTGCTGTCTTTGATCACACAGTTAGGACCAATCACTACGCCGTCTTCGATCACCACGCGACCTTCAAGAATCACGTTGATGTCGATCAGCACATCACGACCGACGGTCACTTCGCCGCGCACATCGAAACGCGCGGGATCGCGCAAAGTCACACCGAGGGCCATCAGTCGACGACCTTCACGAAGCTGGTAATGACGCTCCAGTTCGCTGAGCTGTTTACGGTCATTGGCGCCCTGCACTTCCATGGGGTCATGGGCGTGTTCAGTGGCCACCACCAAACCATCGTTAACCGCCATCGCGATCACGTCGGTCAGGTAGTACTCGCCTTGGGCGTTATTGTTCGACAGGCGGCTCATCCAGTCAGCCAGACGCGCAGTCGGCAACGCGAGAATCCCGGTGTTGCCTTCGGTGATCGCACGCTGCTCATCGGTTGCATCTTTATGCTCGACGATGGCGCTGACGTTGCCGACTGCATCGCGCACGATCCGGCCATATCCGGTCGGATCTGCCAGGTTGACGGTCAGCAAGCCCAGTTGCTCGGGAGCTACCTGCTTGAGCAAACGCTGCAACGTATCCACTTCGATCAGCGGCACATCGCCGTACAGGATCAATACGTTTTCTGCCGTCAAAAACGGCAAGGCCTGGGCCACCGCATGACCGGTACCCAGTTGCTTGTCTTGAAGTACGAAGTTCAGGTCATCGGCGGCCAAGCGTTCGCGGACCAGTTCCGCACCGTGGCCGATGACCACGTGAATTCGGGTCGGCTTAAGCTGGCGGGCGCTGTGGATAACATGCCCGAGCATGGAGTTGCCAGCCACGGGGTGCAGAACCTTGGGCAAGGCCGAACGCATGCGGGTGCCCTGACCTGCGGCGAGAATAACAATATCGAGAGACATGACTGGCTACCAATCCTGGGTGGTCAGCGACTGCGACCAAAAAGTAATTCGCGGAAAAAGAAAAAGGGTAGCCGAGGCTACCCTTTTTAATCAATCGCACAATGAAGCAGGACGCTTAACCGCCGAACTTCTTGCGGATTTGCTGGACGGTGCGCAGCTGAGCTGCGGCCTCGGCCAGACGTGCAGCAGCAGATCCGTAATCGAAATCTGCGCCTTTTTCGTTCAGGGCCTTCTCGGCAGCTTTAACAGCTGCTTGAGCGGAGGCTTCATCCAGGTCGGCAGCGCGTTGCACGGTGTCGGCAAGTACCTTGACCATGTTCGGCTGAACCTCGAGGAAACCACCAGAGATGTAAAACACCTCGGCTTCGCCACCCTGTTTGATCAGGCGGATCGGACCTGGGTTCAGACTAGTGATCAACGGAGCGTGGCCCAGAGCGATACCAAGATCACCCAGTGCACCGTGCGCAATCACCATCTCAACCAGACCGGAAAAGATTTCTCCTTCCGCGCTGACGATATCGCAATGGACTGTCATATTAGCCATCTGATTGCCTCAACCTGATTAGCGCCCGTTTCCGGGCGCCCGAATTACAGTTTCTTGGCTTTCTCGATCGCTTCTTCGATGCCGCCGACCATGTAGAACGCTTGTTCTGGCAGGTGGTCGTAGTCACCGTTGAGGAT
>NZ_JBIWEO010000023.1:0-71775 GCF_044762555.1 Pseudomonas sp. NPDC096917
TACCAGGCCATGGCTGGCGGCGATCAGCCGGAACCGGCGCTGCACCGCTTCCATTACACCGAACAGGTTCGCACCGCCCGCCAGGTGCAGCGCGATTACACCTTTACCCACCCGCGCTACGACCAGGAACACATCGCCACCGGCACCCAGCTGGAGCACCAGGGCCGCGACTACGAGCGCTTCGACTATCCCGGCCGCTACAAGCGCGATATGTTCGTCCATTCTCAGATGCGGGTTGTGCCGCACCTTGGGTTTGGGCAGCGCTACGATGTCGAGGTCAGCGGACGGGTTCGCCGCCAACCCCTTCTCGACCATGCATAGCGAAATAACTGGTTGAGCCAAGTACGGCACTTTTCTGCCGTCGTCGTCGCCCTTCGCCGCTCGATCTTGCGCAGCACTTCCAGCACATGCTGACGCGACACCTCAAGGATAGGCAGATCACCCAGCCAAGGCAGGATGTCTTTGGCGAAGTGATGATCAATCTGCGACAAGGTGCTTTGGCGTCCGACCTTCAGGCTCAAGGCCCTGAACGCACGCCAGTCCGTAAACACGCAGCGAAAGGAGTTCTCCGTCGAGGCGCTAGCCGCCAATCGGGCTTCGCGTCGGTTGGAGCGCGGGGCAACACCTTGGGCGACCAGCGCACGCGCCTCATCCCTCGCCGCGCGCGCCTCTTTGAGACTGACAGCGGGGTACAGCCCCAGTGAAATGCGCGCCTGCTTGCCCACCCAGTAGCACCGGAAGTGCCATTGCTTAGCGCCTTTGGGGCCCACGAACAGCGCGAGGCCACCTGAGTCTTTGAGGGTGTAATTTTTACCGGAAGGTTTCGCCTGGCGAACGGCGGTATCGGTCAAGGCCATGAGTACATCTCCCGTCTCGTAGGGTTGAGGAGATGTGTACCTATTCCAGCCCATTGGGCTCCACCAACAAACCGCAGTACCTGCTACCCGGATTTCATGTACTTAAAAATGTACTTAAAATTCGTGGCTGGTACTGGATTTCAGTGGATGGCGCTTGAACGAAAAAAGAGGCCGAAGCCTCTGTTTTCAATGACTTACAGAGTTCCATGGAACTCTGTAGATCTATATGTGGAGCGGGAAACGAGACTCGAACTCGCGACCCCGACCTTGGCAAGGTCGTGCTCTACCAACTGAGCTATTCCCGCGTCTTGGTGGTGCGCATTCTATAGAAATCAAAGAGTGCGTCAACCCTTTGATTCGAAAAGTTTTATTTATTTTGTAGAGGTGGTCTTCAAATGCGGCCAGGCCGCTCGCAAATATTGAACCATCGACCACAAAGTCAGCCCCGCAGCCACTAACAGCAACGCATAACCGACCAAGACCCAGAAGCTGAAATCGGACGGATTAGCCAATAAGATGATCAAAGCCAGCATTTGCGCAGCGGTTTTCCATTTGCCCATGTTCGAGACCGCAACCTGTGCACGCGCGCCCAGTTCGGCCATCCATTCGCGCAAGGCGGAGATGACAATTTCACGGCCAATAATCACCGCGGCCGGCAAGGTCAGCCAGAAGTTGTGATGCTCTTGCACCAGTAACACCAGCGCTACTGCCACCATCAATTTGTCAGCCACTGGATCCAGAAAGGCGCCAAACGGCGTGCTCTGCTCCAGTCGTCGAGCCAAGTAACCATCCAGCCAATCGGTTGCGGCCGCAAATGCGAAGACTGAGCTGGCAGCTGCATAACTCCAGCTGTAAGGGAGATAAAACAGCAAAATAAAGAACGGAATCAGAAGAACGCGTAGAACGGTGATCAAATTAGGGATATTCATCGGCACAACTGGCTACGAGGTGAGGGGGCATTCTACTCGCTGTGTAGATTTGCATAAATCAACTCAGCGAGCTTTTTACTGATACCCGGTGCTTTGGCGATTTCTTCGATGCTGGCACGAGACAGCTCCTGCAATCCACCAAAATGTTTCAACAAGTCACGGCGACGGGTCGGCCCGACTCCCGCAATCCCTTCCAGGGTTGACGTTCGCCGGGTTTTTCCGCGTCGCGCACGGTGCCCGGTAATTGCAAAACGGTGGGCCTCGTCACGAATCTGCTGGATCAAGTGCAATGCAGGGGAATCACCTTTTAAGGTGAATTCATGGGCAGCATCATTCAGGTAGAGCGTTTCAAAACCGGCCTTACGGGTTGCACCTTTGGCCACACCGAGCAAAATCAGGTCTGGAATCGCCAATTCATTAAGTACGTCACGGGCCATGGAGAGTTGGCCCTTGCCGCCGTCGACCAACAGGATGTCGGGCAGTTTACCCTCTCCTTCTTTCAGACGGCTAAAGCGGCGCAACAACGCCTGGTGCATGGCGGCATAGTCATCGCCAGGGGTCACGCCTTCAATGTTGAAGCGTCGGTAATCCGACTTGATGGGCCCTTCAGGGCCAAATACCACACAGGAAGCAACCGTGGCTTCACCGCTTGAGTGGCTGATGTCATAGCACTCAAGGCGTTGTGGTATTTCATCCAGCTTCAATACTTGGGCCAGCGCTTCAAAGCGCGCAGCCACATGCAAGCGGTTGGCCAGGCGTGCGCTCAGCGCTTGCTCGGCATTGGTGACAGCCAATTGCTGCCACCGAGCCCGAGTGCCACGCACACGGTAACTGATCGCCATTTCACGCCCGCGCAGCGCTTCGATTGCATCTCTGATGGCATCGAAACTCTCGTGTTCGACGTTAACAATCAGTTCACTTGGCAGGTCGCGCTCAGGGCTGCTGATGTAGTACTGCCCGAGGAAAGCGGCCATAACCTCGGCCACTTCCTCTTCAATCCCCACCTGCGGGAAGAAATTCTTGCTGCCCAGTACTCGCCCGCCGCGTACGTTGATTAAATGCACGCAGGCGCCACCCGGGTTCACAAAGGCCGCGATGATGTCCACATCCCCCGTCCCGCCTTCCATACTTTGCTGAGCCTGTACCCGGCGCAGCAATGAGATCTGATCACGCAGTTCTGCAGCACGCTCAAAATCCAGGGTACTGGCAGCTTTTTCCATTGAGCTGTTGAGTTCATCGGTCAGCGCACTGCTGCGCCCCTCAAGAAACATCACCGAGTGGCGCACATCTTCGGCATAGACCTGCGGGTCAACCAATCCGACACACGGTCCCTTGCAGCGTTTGATCTGATACTGCAAACAAGGACGGGTGCGGTTTTTGAAGTAGCTGTCTTCGCACTGACGAACCAGAAAGGTTTTCTGTAAAAGGCTTAGGCTTTCACGAATCGCGCCTGCGCTGGGATAAGGTCCGAAATATTTGCCCTTCTGCTTCTTGGCTCCGCGATGAATGCTCAGGCGCGGGTATTGGCCATCCGACAGAAAAACGTACGGATAGGATTTATCGTCGCGCAGCAGAATATTGTAGGGCGGCCGCCATTCCTTGATCAGCGTCTGCTCAAGCAACAACGCTTCGGTTTCATTGGCAGTGATGGTGGTTTCGATTTGCGCAATGCGAGCTACCAGCGCGGCTGTTTTCGGCGCGAGCCCGGTTTTGCGGAAGTAACTGGCCAGACGTTTTTTCAGGTTCTTGGCTTTGCCCACATAAAGCAGACGAGCATCGCTGTCAAACATGCGATACACGCCGGGCCTGCCGCTGCAGGTCGAAAGAAATGCACTTGAGTCAAACACGTCAGTCATTTTTAACCAGCATCAACCATGCCATGACGAACAGCCAGCAAGGCCAGTTCAACATCACTCTTAACTGAAAGCTTCTCGAAAATACGATAGCGGTAAGTGTTGACGGTCTTGGGGGACAAGCACAGCTTGTCGGAAATGACTTGAACCTTTTGGCAGCCGACAATCATCAATGCAATCTGAATTTCTCGTTCAGACAGGGCATCAAAAGGGGAATCACTGGCAGGCTGGAAAGATTTAAGTGCCAGTTGCTGAGCCACTTGCGGACTGATATACCGCTGCCCCGCAAACACAAGGCGAATGGCCTGGACCATCTCTGCAAGGCAGGCGCCTTTGGTCATGTAGCCTGCAGCTCCAGCTTGTAACAAACGCGTGGGGAACGGGTCCTCTTCACACACAGTGACGGCCACCACTTTAATGTCGGGGTGGCTGCGCATCATTTTGCGAGTCGCTTCCAGACCTCCAATGCCCGGCATTTTCACATCCATCAAGACCACATCCGGCTTCAGCTCGCGCGCTTTGATCAGTGACTCTTCGCCAGATTCGGCCTGACCGACCACTTGCAAGCCTTCGATATCAGCCAGCATTCGTGTAATGCCCGTACGCACAAGATCATGATCATCGACCACAAGAACCCGAATCAAGTCGACACCTCGCAAATTGCGTCTTAGTTGGTTGCCGCTACCTTAGCAAAAAAAAATTGAGGCAACCTACCTATCATGCGTTATCTGCTTAGACCAAATGGCTCAGTATCACGAATAGATGACGTGGTCGAATCAGACATCATTGGGCTCTTGACGTTTCTTTAAGGCGTGATTAGCAGACATTTCCGCCAAAGCCGTAGTCAATTGCCTGATGGCGTCCTGATCTTCTTTTTGCAGAACGCGATAATTGACCAAAATCTTTTCTTCTACTTGGCTCAGATTATCGAGCAATATTGGCGTCGGCTTTCCAGTTAGCACATACAGGACATCCACTCCGCGCTCTGCAACGCGAGACAAATAATCGGCTTTCGGTGCGCGCTCACCGTTTTCATATTTACCTTGAGCATTGGCCTCGACACCGCCTACCTCACCAAAAACTTTCTGTGATAGGCCAAGTCGTTCTCTTTCTTGCCTCAAACGCGAGCCAATTCCACTCAATTGAATTCTTGATCCCATGTTAAACACCCATACGAATGGTACAATCAGCAACTGTTGAACAATATTGAACGGTTTTAAACTATGACCGCAATCCGTACTGCCGCACAAGCCAAGGCTTGGCTGGAACATCAGGGTAAGTCTGTTCAAGAGTTCGCTCGCGAACATGGCGTAGACCCGGCAACTACCTATCAGGTACTCGCCGGTCGAAAAAAAGGAAGGCGCGGAGAAGCCCATAAGGTGGCGGTCCTTCTAGGAATGAAGGATGGCGTCATTCCTCCCGACACTCCCCAATAGAAGGGGACGGTGACCGATGTTGAGTATGAGCTCAATTGAGTTTAATACTCGATTAACTGCTGACCGGCGCAAGATTATCTGCCAGCACGTCTTGCACGCAGAGAAAACAGGGCGAGAAATGCACCTGACCACACCACGTACTGTTTACAAGGGTGGTTATCCGGCGGCTGACAATTGAGCATGGCCCTGATAGAAATTTTAGATTGAACCCGGCCTGCTCTCTCTTGTAAGCTCCAGACCACTCAATGGAGATGGCACATGTTGATTCACGCACACACAGACATCAGTCAATCGGTAGCTAACAAGCTCCATGACGCTGCTGTGCGCGCGAAAAACGCTCCCTTGACTGCACGATTTTATTTTGGGTATTGGTTTAGCCACTGGCGCGCCTGATACCCCTCCGGCGCCCATTTTGAACGGGTCGCCTACCAAAGATTTCTCACCCCCGGTCGGCTTCCCGACCGGGGGTTTTGTTTTTTCAGGCCCTGACAAATTACTGACTTTAAGGAATGAACTCATGAACTACACCACTTATTACCGCTTCGACCTTTGCACTGCATGGCGATTTATCAGCCGCCGTTCGGGACAGTCTGCCGCCTCCGAACGGACACGCACCGGTGGCACGCACGCACTCATAGCCAGTCTGGCCAATTGTCGAACACCCCAATAGGGCTGAGCGCGCGGGAGAACCCGCCGCTGCCCAGGAAGCAACTACCATGAACGCACCCATCCCAGCTCTGCCAAACACTGCTCGCACCGCCACTAAAACGGTATTGACCCAGCGTCTGCCCAGCTCTTCTGAGCTCAAGCGACAACTGCCGCTCAATACAGAGCTGAGTCAGTTGGTGAGTCATCAGCGTCACGCCATTCGCGCCATTCTTAATGGCGAAGACACCCGCCTGCTGGTCGTTGTCGGCCCCTGCTCGATCCATGACCCGATTTGCGCGCTGGAATACGCCAGCCATTTGGCCGCCTTGTCTCACGACCTGAGCGATGACATGTTGCTGGTGATGCGCGCGTACGTCGAAAAACCCCGCACCACCATTGGCTGGAAGGGCCTGGCTTACGATCCGCATCTGGACGGCAGCGACGACATGACCCACGGCCTGACCCTGTCACGCGAGTTGATGATCGAAATGCTGCGCATGGGCCTGCCCATTGCCACGGAGTTGCTGCAACCCATGGCCGCTGGCTATTTCGACGACCTACTGGGCTGGGCCGCGATTGGCGCACGCACCACCGAATCACAAATCCATCGCGAGATGGTCAGCGGCCTTGATTTACCTGTCGGTTTCAAAAATGGTACCGATGGCGGCGTTGCAATTGCCTGTGACGCCATGCGTTCAGCAGCCCATGGGCACCGCCACTTCGGGGTGGATAACCAAGGTCATCCGGCGATTATCATGACTGCAGGCAACCCAGACACCCATCTGGTATTGCGCGGCGGTCACAGCGGCCCGAACTATGACCGCGAGAGCATCGCCAAGGCCCGCGCCGGTCTTGAAAAAAACGCCATCCCTGCGCGCCTGATGGTCGATTGCAGCCACGCCAACAGCGGTAAAGACCCATTGCGTCAACCAGACGTATTCAATGAAGTTCTGGCGCAACGCCTGGAAGGTGATCGCTCATTGATTGGCGTGATGCTTGAAAGCCATCTTTTCCAGGGGTGCCAACCCTTGAGCAGCAACCTGCGGTACGGCGTCTCCGTCACCGACGGCTGCCTGGGCTGGGAGGCCACCGAACAGTTGCTGCGCAATGGCGCAAACCAGTTGCAACAGCAACGACGTTCGGCGAAGGCTACCCACTAAAAGACTCACCAACATTGACCATTGCGCACCGGCGGGCACTGCCCACGGTTGCGCGAAGTCGATTGTGACTGACAGCAAAGCCGATAAGAACTGCCTGAAAAGTACCGCGCGACAAGAGAACGCCACCTGCTCCCGATAAGAATTATCGACCAAACGCTTTGGGCAGGGATCCACCGCCCGACCTTGTCTGAAGACACATCTTGCAACCCGGACTCCCACCCTGTGTTCTCAACTAAGGTTTTTTTATGACCTGAAACACCCACTAGAGAACCCACATGACAGACACAGCAAACACCCAATACCCGATTTTATTAGTGCATGGGCTCTTCGGTTTCGACCGAATTGGCCCATTCAGCTACTTCAACGGCATTAAAGAAGCTTTGCAACGCGCAGGAGCCAAGGTCTTTGTCGCCTCAATCTCGGCAGCCCACAGCAATGAGACTCGCGGCGAACAGCTGCTTGTGCAAATTGCCGAGATTCTTCAACAAACAGGCGCCAGACGGGTCAACTTGATCGGCCACAGCCAAGGCGCACTGACCGCCCGCTATGCGGCTGCCAGGGCTCCGGAGTCTGTGGCCTCGGTCACATCGGTCAGCGGGCCTAATCATGGCTCTGAACTGGCCGACCGTCTGCGCCAGGCCTTCATCCCCGGCAAGCTGCCTGAAAAGGTCGCGGCGTCGCTGATTACCGCTTTCAGCACCTTCATGACGACGATCAGTAGCAAGCCCCAACTACCCCAGCATGCACTTGAGGCCCTCAATGCGCTGACCTCTGAAGGCGTGACCGCCTTTAATTTAAAATACCCCCAAGGCCTGCCAAAAACCTGGGGAGGCATGGGCGCAGCCGAGGTCAATGGCGTCTTTTATTACTCCTGGAGCGGCATCATCAAAGGCTCTTTACTCTCGGAATCAATAAACCTGCTCGATCCGACGCACAACGCCTGCCGGGTATTTGCCAGTTTTTTCACCACTGAGTCCAACGCTAATGACGGGATGGTCGGCCGTTTCAGCTCACACTTGGGCACAGTGATTCGGTCGGACTACGCGATGGATCACCTAGACACCATCAACCACCTGGCCAGTATGACGCGCAAGAGGGCCAACCCCGTCGAACTGTATGTGGAGCACGCGCAACGTTTGACCAAGCAAGGCCTGTAAAGCCCAAGGGAACTTTGCCGAGAAAAAAGCCACTGAATCCGGTAGGCTCACCACTTTCTTGAAAGGAGTACTCTCTCATGGCCAAAGCCACTGCCCGTCACATCCTCGTTGCCAGCGAAGCCAAGTGCAACGAACTGAAAGCACAAATCGAAGGCGGCGCTGATTTCGCCGAAGTTGCCAAGGCGAATTCCACTTGCCCATCCAGCCGTCAAGGCGGCGACCTGGGTTCTTTCGGTCCAGGCCAGATGGTTAAAGAATTTGACACCGTGGTTTTCAGCGCGCCAATCAACGTCGTACAAGGTCCGGTTAAAACCCAGTTCGGTTACCACCTGCTGGAAGTCACCAGCCGCCAGGACTAACCACTCCGGCTCTGTGTGAAAACGGCCCACCTTTTGGTGGGCCGTTTCGTATCCGAGTGGCGAACCTCGTGCTACGTTTCCTGATTGATGAATCTACCGTGTCTCACCTGAGGAATTGATCATGAGCCTTAAGGGTAAAACTGCCTTGGTTACCGGTTCCACCAGCGGCATTGGCCTGGGCATCGCCCAAAGCCTGGCTAAGGCTGGCGCCGACCTGATACTCAACGGTTTTGGCGACGCCAGCAAAGTCATTGCCGAACTGCAACAATTCGGCGGCAAGGTTGGCCACCACCCGGCAGATGTCAGCGACCCCGCGCAAATCGCCGACATGATCAGTTATGCCGAACGCGAGTTTGGCGGCCTCGACATTCTGGTCAATAACGCCGGTATTCAACACGTGGCCAGCGTCGAAGAATTCCCGGTAGAGCGCTGGGACTCAATCATTGCCATCAACCTTTCTTCAGTCTTCCACAGCACCCGCCTCGCCCTGCCCGGCATGCGCAAACGCGGCTGGGGCCGCATCGTCAATATCGCCTCGGTACACGGCCTTGTCGGGTCGGTCGGCAAAGCCGCCTACGTCGCCGCCAAACACGGTGTGATCGGTTTGACCAAGGTCGTGGGCCTCGAAACCGCCACCAGCAACATCACCTGTAACGCCATTTGCCCCGGCTGGGTATTGACCCCTCTGGTCCAAAAGCAAATTGACCAGCGCATCAGCCAAGGTATTGATCCGTATCAGGCGCAGCACGACCTGCTGGCCGAGAAACAACCTTCGCTTGAGTTCGTGACCCCACCGCAGTTGGGCGAGCTGGTGCTGTTCTTGTGCAGTGAAGCTGGCAGCCAGGTGCGCGGCGCAGCCTGGAACGTCGATGGCGGATGGCTGGCGCAATAAGTGCCCCACATTACGGCTTTTTTGCCATGCAAAAATGCACACCGACCCTGCACTTATCCGGGTTGTAATTGGCAAATTTGCACTGTTAGCATCGGCCATCGTTCGCACGCGAATACATTCTAAAAATAATGCACAGCAGGGAGTTAGTGATGACTGCTCAGGTTTCATCCTCACCGACACAGCATGTCGAGCCGACCCAAAGTACGGTACTGGCCGAGGTCCGCAACCACATTGGCCACCTGACCCTGAACCGTCCCAGCGGCCTTAATGCGATAGACCTGCCAATGGTCCGCAGCCTGCAACAGCATCTCGATGCCTGGGCACAAGATCCCCATATAAAAGCAGTCGTATTGCGTGGCGCAGGCGAAAAAGCCTTTTGCGCAGGCGGCGACATTCGTTCGTTGTACGACAGCTATAAAAGCAATGACACCCTGCACAAAATCTTCTTTGAAGAGGAATACGCCCTCGACCTGACCCTCCATCACTACGCCAAGCCGGTGCTCGCACTGATGGATGGCTACGTACTGGGCGGCGGCATGGGGTTGGCTCAAGGCTCAACCCTACGCCTGGTGACCGAACGCAGTCGCCTGGCCATGCCAGAAGTCGCAATTGGTTATTTTCCGGACGTGGGCGGCAGTTACTTTCTGACTCGCACTCCCGGCCAAACAGGCACTTACCTGGGCGTCAGCGGCGTACAGATTCGCGCCAGTGATGCGTTGTATTGCGGGCTGGCTGACTGGTACACCGACAGCAGTAAACTGGCTGAACTGGATCAAAGCCTCGATAACCTCAAGTGGCAGCAATCGCCGCTCGAAGACCTCAAGTCCCTGCTGGCCACCTTCGCCGTACAAACCTTGCCCGATGCACCGCTGGCCAAACTGCGACCCTTAATTGATGAGGCGTTCGCACTTAACAGCGTCCCCGACATCGTCGCCCACTTGCGCGCCGTCACGGCATCTGAACACTGCGAATGGGCCACTGAGACCGCCAACCTGCTGGAGACCCGCTCGCCGCTGGGCATGGCCGTCACTCTCGAAATGCTTCGTCACGGCCATAAACTTGACCTGGAACAGTGCTTCGCCCTCGAACTGCACCTGGACCGCCAGTGGTTTGATCGCGGCGACCTGATCGAAGGCGTACGCGCGCTGATCATCGATAAGGACAAAACGCCACACTGGAATCCGCCGACCCTGCACGAACTTGATTCGGCGCATGTCGCAAGCTTCTTCACCGACTTCAAACACAGCGGAGTTTGAGCCATGCAAGACCTCGAACTGACTGAAGAACAAGTGATGATCCGCGATATGGCCCGTGATTTTGCCCGTGGCGAAATTGCGCCCCATGCCCAAGCCTGGGAAAAGGCTGGCTGGATCGACGACGCACTGATCGCCAAGATGGGTGAGCTCGGCCTGCTTGGGATGATCGTCCCTGAAGAATGGGGCGGCACCTATGTCGACTACGTGGCGTATGCGCTGGCCGTGGAGGAAATCTCTGCCGGTGACGGCGCCACTGGCGCGCTGATGAGCATTCACAACTCGGTAGGCTGCGGCCCGATCCTCAAATACGGCAGCCAGGCGCAAAAAGAAACCTGGCTCGCAGAATTGGCCAGCGGCCAATCCATCGGCTGTTTTTGCCTGACCGAGCCGCAGGCAGGCTCCGAAGCGCACAACCTGCGTACGCGCGCCGAATTGCGTGACGGCCAATGGGTCATCAACGGTGCCAAGCAGTTTGTCAGTAATGGCAAACGCGCCAAGCTGGCCATTGTCTTCGCGGTGACGGATCCGGAACTAGGCAAAAAAGGCCTTTCGGCGTTTCTAGTCCCTACCGCGACGTCTGGTTTTATCGTTGACCGGACCGAACACAAAATGGGTATTCGCGCTTCGGACACCTGCGCCGTAACGCTCAACAACTGCAGCGTGCCAGAAGCCAACCTGCTAGGTGAGCGCGGTAAAGGCTTGGCCATCGCCCTGTCTAACCTGGAAGGCGGACGCATCGGCATTGCCGCCCAAGCCTTGGGTATTGCCCGTGCAGCTTTTGAGGCAGCGCTGGGATACGCTCGCGACCGCGTTCAGTTCGACGAAGCCATCATCGAGCACCAAAGCGTGGCCAATATGCTGGCCGACATGCAAACCCGCCTCAATGCTGCCCGCCTGCTGATCTTGCACGCCGCGCGCCTGCGCAGCGCGGGCAAGCCGTGCTTGTCGGAAGCCTCGCAAGCCAAATTGTTTGCGTCAGAAATAGCCGAGTTTGTGTGCTCCAAAGCGATCCAGATTCATGGCGGCTATGGCTACCTTGAAGACTACCCGGTGGAGCGTTACTACCGCGACGCGCGAATCACCCAGATCTATGAAGGCACCAGTGAGATTCAACGCATGGTGATTGCTCGAGAGCTGAAGAACTATCTTGTTTAAAACCGGGCACCTGTAGCGCGCTTGCTCGCGATCTTTTAAAGATCAAAAGATCGCGAGCAGCTCGCTCCTGCAGAGGTCTCAGGCACTGCTTAATTGTTTTTAAACTGTGCCTCACGCTTGCCCACAAATGCCGCCATGCCTTCTTTCTGATCCTGGGTAGCAAACAGCGAGTGGAACACTCGACGCTCAAAGCGCACGCCTTCTGACAAGCTGACTTCAAACGCGCGGTTCACACTTTCTTTAGTCAGCATCAGCACCGGAAGGGATTTTTTGGCAATGGTTGCTGCCACTTTCAACGCTTCTTCCAACAACTCATCCGCTGGAATCACGCGCGCGACCAGTCCCGAGCGCTCAGCTTCGACAGCATCCATCAAGCGCCCGCTCAGGCACATTTCCATGGCCTTGGCCTTGCCTACCGCACGGGTCAGGCGCTGGGTGCCGCCCATGCCCGGCAGCACGCCCAGATTGATTTCAGGCTGGCCGAATTTGGCGTTGTCACCGGCCAGAATAAAGTCGCACATCATCGCCAACTCACAGCCGCCGCCCAAGGCAAAACCGGCAACCGCAGCAATAATAGGTTTGCGTCGGGTCGATACCCGATCGCTGTCCGAAAACAAGTCTTCCAGGTAAATCTGCGGGTATGTCAGCTCCGCCATTTCCTTGATATCCGCACCGGCAGCAAAGGCCTTTTTCGAGCCCGTAATGACGATGCAGCCAATCGAGTTATCGGACTCCAGGGTGTCCAGCGCGTGATTCACTTCGCTCACCAACTGCGCATTCAAGGCATTTAGCGCCTGCGGCCGATTCAGTGTAATCAGGCCCACTTGCCCATGGATGTCCAACAAAATGGTTTCGTAGCTCATCGATAACGTCCTCAATTCAAAGATTGCGCGAAATGACCATGCGCTGAATATCGCTGGTGCCTTCATAAATCTGACACACCCGCACATCGCGATAGATTCGCTCCAGCGGGAAGTCGCTCAAATAGCCATAACCGCCCAGGGTTTGCAACGCTTTGGAACAAACCCGCTCGGCCATTTCCGAGGCAAACAACTTGGCCTGTGACGCCTCGACCAACGCCGATTGCCCGTTATCACGCAACGCTGCGGCGTATTGGACCATTTGCCGAGCCACGGCGATTTCCGTCGACATGTCCGCCAAACGGAACGCGACCGCCTGATGTTCAATCAAAGGCTGGCCAAAAGTCACACGCTCACGCGCGTAATCGCGAGCCGCCTCAAACGCAGCGCGGGCCATACCCACTGCTTGTGAAGCTATACCAATGCGCCCGCCCTCCAGGTTGCCCAGGGCGATTTTGTAGCCCTGCCCTTCCTCGCCCAACCGATTGGCCACGGGCACTTTAAGATCGCTGAACAGAATCTGGCAGGTGTCCGAGGCGTGCTGCCCCAGTTTGTCCTCCACTCGGGCCACGCTGTAGCCCGGTGAATCGGTGGGCACAATAAACGCCGTGATCCCGCGCTTGCCCGCAGCCGGATCCGTTACCGCAAACACAATCACCACCCCGGCGTTTTGCCCCGACGTGATGAACTGTTTGCAGCCATTGAGCACGTAATACTCGCCTTCACGCCGAGCACGGGTTTTCAGGTCGCTTGCGTCAGAACCGGCTTGCGGCTCAGTCAACGCAAACGCGCCCAACATCGCGCCGCTGGCCAACGGCGTCAAAAACTCACGTTTTTGCTCATCACTGCCGTACTTGAGAATCGGCACGCACCCCACCGAGTTGTGCACGCTCATAATCGTGGAGCAGGCGCCATCCCCAGCGGCGATTTCTTCCAGGGCCATTGCGTACGCTTGATAACCCGTGTCGCAACCGCCCCACTCTTGCGGCACCAACATGCCAAAAAAGCCCAGTTCAGCCATCTCGCTAATGGCCTCGCGCGGAAAGCGATGCTGCTTGTCCCACTCAGCCGCAAAGGGCTTTAAACGCCCCTGGGCAAACTGGCGGGCCGCTTCGCGAATTTGTAGTTGTTCGGATGTGGGAAGCATAAAAATCCTTAATACAGACATTCCACGGCAATCGCCGTGGCTTCACCGCCGCCAATGCAGATGGCTGCAACACCGTGTTTGAGATTGTGCTGACGCAAGGCTGACAGCAGGGTGACCAGAATGCGCGCCCCTGAAGCACCAATCGGATGGCCCAACGCACAAGCCCCGCCATAGACATTGACCTTGGCATGAGGGATATCCAGCTCGCTCATGGTCACCAGCGTCACCACGGCAAACGCCTCGTTGATCTCAAACAGATCAACCTCGGCCAAGTCCCAGCCGGTCTTGTTCATCAAGCGTTTGATTGCCCCGATGGGTGCAGTCGGAAACAGCCCCGGTTCAGCGGCAAACGCCGCGTGCCCGTGGATCACCGCCAACGGCTTAAGCCCGCGTTTGTGCGCCTCGCTGCGACGCATTAACACCAGTGCCGCCGCGCCATCCGAAATAGAGCTGGAGTTGGCCGCCGTCACGGTCCCGCCCTCACGGAACGCCGGCTTGAGGGTCGGTATTTTTGCCAGATTAGCCTTGGGTGGCTGCTCGTCATCGCTGATCAAACGCTGTTCTTTGCCGGCGGTGACCTGCACCGGTACGATCTCGGCGCTGAAACTGCCGGCCTTTATCGCCTGTTGTGCACGGGTCAGCGATGCCACGGCAAAATCATCCTGGGCCTCGCGGGTAAAGCCATGAGCCTGCGCACAATCTTCGGCAAAGGTACCCATCAAGCGCCCACGGTCGTAAGCGTCTTCCAGACCGTCAAGGAACATGTGATCCAGCACTCGGCCATGGCCCATGCGGTAACCGCTGCGCGCCCGGTCGAGTAAGTAAGGCGCATTGGACATGCTCTCCATGCCGCCCGCCACAATCACATCCGCGCTCCCGGCCAGCAGTTGATCGTGGGCCAGAATCGTTGCTTGCATACCTGAGCCACACATCTTGTTCAGCGTGGTGCAACGTGTGCCCTTGTCCAGCCCCGCCCCCAAAGCGGCTTGACGCGCAGGGGCCTGGCCAAGCCCGGCCGACAACACGCAACCAAACAGCACTTCATCCACACGGTTCGGCGCAATGCCTGCCCGTTCAACGGCAGCGCTAATGGCTGCTGCCCCCAATTGCGGCGCGGTCAGGCCTTTGAAGTCGCCCTGAAAACCGCCCATGGGCGTACGTGCAACACTGACGATAACAACCGGATCATTAGCTATGGTCATTTCACACCTCTTATTTCGCGGCCATGCGCAAGGCGCCGTCGAGACGGATTACCTCGCCATTGAGCATGCTGTTTTCGATGATGTGCCGTACCAGCGAAGCATACTCGGCAGGCTTGCCCAGACGCGGAGGAAACGGCACCCCGGCAGCCAGTGAATCGCGCACCTCTGGGGTCATGCCCGCCATCATTGGCGTTTCAAAAAT
This sequence comes from Pseudomonas sp. NPDC096917, assembly GCF_044762555.1. Taxonomy (NCBI): domain Bacteria; kingdom Pseudomonadati; phylum Pseudomonadota; class Gammaproteobacteria; order Pseudomonadales; family Pseudomonadaceae; genus Pseudomonas; species Pseudomonas sp. NPDC096917. The sequence continues at coordinate 15,114 of NZ_JBIWEO010000023.1, forward strand.
ACCAGGCGCGATGGTCATCACCCGAATCCCGAAACGCGCCAATTCACGTGCGGCGGGCAAGGTCAGGCTGGCAATCGCGCCTTTGGAGGCCGCATACGCGGCTTGTCCGATCTGACCATCAAAGGCAGCGACCGACGCCGTGTTGATGATCACCCCGCGCTCGCCGTCAGCATCGGCAGCGCCTTCGGCAATCGCCGCTGACGCCAGACGCAGCATGTTAAAGCTGCCAATCAGGTTAACGTTAATCACCTGGCTGAAACTCTCCAGCGCATGAGGTCCATTTTTGCCGAGGATCTTTTCACCGCGCACGATCCCCGCGCAATTGACCAGACCATTGACGGTACCGAACGCTGCGACGGTGGCAGCCACTGCCGCCTGCGCTGCATCCGCCTGACTGATATCGGCCACTGTGCTCTTGGCACCCAACGTGGCCGCTTGTGCCGCAACGGCGTCTGCGTTCAGGTCAACCAGCATCACCTTGGCGCCCGCCTTGACCAGCATTTGAGCGGTGGCCGCCCCCAGACCTGATGCACCACCAGTGACGATAAAAACCTTGTTTTCGATTTGCATGAGCGTTCCTGACGAATAAAAGATCAGGCTGTAACCTTGGCGCTTTGAGCCAGTTCAGCCTTGGCGATTTCTTGATTGCGTAAAATAAAGCGCTGCAACTTGCCACTTGGGGTCTTCGGCAACTCGCTGACAAATTCGATTTCACGAGGGTACGCATGCGCCGCAAGCCGTTGGCGTACATGCAAGCGCAGGGTTTCGGCCAGTTGTGCATCGCCCAGATACTGCGCTCTCAGCACCACAAATGCTTTAACCACCTCAGTGCGCTCCGGGCAAGGCTTGCCAACCACTGCTGCTTCAACCACCGCCGGGTGTTCAACCAACGCGCTTTCGACATCGAAAGGCCCCACGCGGTAGCCCGAGGTCGTGATCACGTCATCGCTGCGGCCGACAAAGCTGATGCTGCCGTCCGGATTCAACTCCACGGTGTCGCCGCTCAAGTAGTAATTACCAACAAACGCCTTGGTCTTAAAACCCTCGTAACCGCCAAACCAGCACATGGGTGATTGACTGCGGTCGACCGCTAAAATCCCCGGCTGCCCCACCGGCAGCTCTTGGTGGTTGTCATCCAGCACTACAATGCGATGCCCTGGCGAAGCAAAGCCTGCAGCCCCCCTATGCACCGGGTGATCTAAACCGTGGTGGTTGCACAGCACCATGCCGACTTCGGTTTGCCCGTAATGGTCGTGAATTGTGACGTTGAGTTCTTCAGCGAACCAGCGAATGACTTCTGGATTGAGCGGCTCGCCCGCACTGCTGACGGCCCGCAGTTGACCTTTGACTTTGCTGGAGAAGGCCTCTGCGGCCGCAATCAGCATGCGATAAGCCGTCGGAGAGCCCGTGAGATTGGTAATACCGTACTTTTTGATCACCCTGCAGGTGCTTTCAACAGTGAACGGGCCATCGTAAAAGGTGATCGGATGGCCCATCGACAACGGTCCGGTAATTCCGAAATAAATCCCGTACGCCCAGCCCGGGTCGGCCAGGTTCCAGAATGAATCCTCAGGGCGCAAATCGACTGCATCGCGGGTGTAACTCTGGAACGCGACAATCGCCTTGAGCGGCACCAGCAGCGGTTTGGCTGGCCCCGTGGTGCCCGACGTAAACATCAGCAGAAACGGGTCTTCACCGCTCAACATCACGGGTTCACAGACCGCCGGGTAATTGTCCAGCTCTGCCCAAAAACTGAAATCGCCACGCACCAGGCCCTGGCCTTTAGCACCGGCCACCGTGACGATGGCCGGGCAGTCATTGACGTCATTGAGTTTGGGGCGATTCACTGCATCGGTGACCACTAACGCAGCACCCGACGTGTTGAGACGGTGCTCGATGGCTTTAGGGCCAAACGCAGTGAACAAAGGCTGGTAGATAGCGCCAATGCGCCAAGTGGCAAACACTACGACCAGCAACTCGACATTACGCGGCAGCAAACCCGCGACCTTGTCGCCTGGTTTTACACCTTGAGCCCGCAAAAAATTGGCAAAGCGTGCGGCGTAGTCCTGCAACTGGGTGAAGGTGTAAGCAGCGCTGCTGGCGTCACGACCTTCCCAAAACAACGCAATATGCCCTGGCAAGGCATGTCGATCGCAACACTCCACACAGGCATTGAGTGCTGCCAAATGGCCGCTCAGCGCACCGGCTACCGTCCGTTGGTAGTCAAAGTCATTCATTGCTGCCTGATAGTTGCGCATCAGCAGAATCCCTCGGTCTTTATTTTTAGGAGTGGGAACCGTGAAAAGTCCTGCTGATAATCGCCTTGTGAGAGCTCTGCAACAATGGTCAAACCGCGCAAACGGGTTGACTGTTTTAGCCAATGAGGGGCATGACCCGAACGGGTCATGGGAGTTGCGGCAGGAGGCGATCTGTTGATCCAGAAAAAACAACAGATCGTGTCGTGGGGCAGCTACTGCGCGTTACTGGCGCAAAAACTCCGCGACTTCGGCCTGATCACCGGCAAAGACGATGCGCGCGTTTTTTTTCTCGCGCTCAAAGGCGTACATCGGGTCGTAATATTCGCGCAACAACGCTTCGATCCAGACACGGTGCACGTCGACCGAGCCGCAGCTTGCCTGCTCCTGCAGCGCCGCTTGCATGACCGCGCGTAAACGTTGATGCCGCTCCCCCCCTAAACGACGCTGAATGTTCGACAGACTTTCCAGCAAGCGCTGAGAAAACAGGGTAAAGCCGTGCTCGCCGTTTTTGGCAGTGAATTCGGCACTCAACCCTACGACGTAGTCCCGCAGGATGCGTTCAACCCGACTTTCAAGACTGTCTTGCAGCCAGATCATGGGCGCGCCTTGCATGCGCTGGTACAACGGCAATGGCAAGGCACAACTGCCCACGGTGCGGCTTTCATCTTCGATTACAAAGCGCTCGTGACCCTGATTGCGCTTTTTCAGCAGATCAATCGCCAATCGATTTTCGAAGTCGATGTTGCTCGGCTGTCCAGTGGCGCGTTTGCCGAAACTGGAGCCGCGGTGGTTGGCATGCCCTTCAAGATCCAGGGCATTGTCGAGTTGCACCAGCACATCCGTTTTGCCGGTGCCGGTCATCCCGCCGAGTACGATCAGGCCGCACTGCGCGACGGCATCTTCGAGTGTTTTAATCAAAAAGGTACGCAACGCCTTGTAGCCACCGGCGACACGAGGATAGTCAATCCCGGCGTCCTGCTTAAGCCACTGTTGGACGATTTGCGAGCGCATCCCCCCGCGAAAGCAATACAGGCAGCCATCAGGGTTGGCGCGGGCAAAGTCAGCCCAGGCATGGAGACGTTCAGCCCTGATCTGGCCCGACACCAACTGATGCCCCAGCATGACCGCAGCCTGCTGACCTTGCTGTTTGTAGCACGTACCGACCCGCTCGCGTTCGCGATCCGTCATCAACGGCAGGTTAACCACGCCGGGGAAGGCCCCCTTGTGAAATTCAATCGGCGCGCGGGTATCCATCATCGGTCGGTCATTGAGCAACAGCTCGCGCAGGTCGGTGATGTCATCCGCCATCATGAAACCTCAACTGCGTACGTCTGTCGCTCAACCAGTTGACCGATGGGCGCAAGGCTCAGCCCCTGTTCGCTGGCCATAGCGAGGAAGGCTGCATTGCCCTGCGGGCTGACGGCAACCAGCAACCCGCCACTGGTTTGCGGATCGCACAGCACCCGCTTGTGCAGCTCTTGCAGCGGCGACAGCTTGCTTGAGTAACTCTCAAAATTACGCAGCGTGCCGCCTGGCACACAGCCTTGCTCCAGGTAGTACTCAACCGAATCCAGAAGCGGCACTTTGGCGTACTCGATCTGCGCCGTCAGGCCACTGCCGTCCGCCATTTCCACCAGGTGCCCGAGCAGGCCAAAACCGGTTACGTCAGTCATCGCCATGACACCTTCAAGCTTGGCAAACTGGCTGCCGACTTTGTTCAACGTGCACATCCAGTCTCGCGCCACGCCGACGTCTTCGCTGCGCAGCTTGCCCTTCTTTTCAGCGGTGGTCAGGATACCGATGCCCAAGGGCTTGGTCAGGTACAACAGGCAACCTGCTGTGGCCGTGTCGTTGCGCTTCATCTGGCGCTTGTTGACCACACCCGTCACGGCCAGACCGAAAATTGGCTCCGGGGTGTCAATCGAATGCCCCCCGGCCAGAGGAATGCCGGCCTCATCGCAGACTGCGCGGCCACCACGAATCACTTCACGGGCCACTTCTGGCGCCAGCAAGTGCACCGGCCAGCCCAAAATCGCAATGGCCATCAGCGGATCACCGCCCATGGCGTAGATATCACTGATGGCATTGGTCGCCGCAATCCGGCCGAAATCGTAAGGGTCATCGACAATCGGCATAAAGAAATCAGTGGTCGACACCACACCACGCTCATCATCCAGCGCATATACCGCCGCGTCGTCACGCGATGCATTACCCACCCACAGCTTGGGATCAAGATTTTGTGCGCCACTGCCCGCAAGGATCACTTCCAGTACCTGAGGCGAAATCTTGCAGCCGCATCCTGCTCCGTGGCTGTACTGCGTCAGGCGAATTGGCTCGCTCATTGGGCACCTCTTAGATAGCGATCAAAGCCGCAGATACTAGCAGAGCGGCCGGATGCGCAGGCATTCGTCCTACACCTGGGAACTTTGTAGCCGCTGCCGCAGGCTGCGATGGGGTGCTTGGCAGCCCTGATTTTCAGGCATTAAAGCAAAGATTCTGCGGGCCTTAGCGCAGCCTCCGCCAGCGGCTACAGCGTCTTGCCGGGGATGACCGGCATGCTGAAAAGCGACCTAGCAGTCACATATGTAGTGCTTAAAAATAAACACTACACAACTGTTGACGACATGATTTTCTCAACGCATTATGCAGACGTCTTCCCCACCGGAAGCGCTGGAAAGGGTTGTTGCAAGCATGCTCGACGAGCTGTCGGGCTGTTCCGGGATAGGTACTGCCCACAAGGCAGAATTGATGAAGCGGACCTGGCTTGATCGTCCTCGCAAAGGGCACAAGGAGCTGGCGAAACGTCTTCAAGAGGCTTGTGGTTGATGCTTCATATCACCCAAGCATCCTGGTTCACGTTGCCTCCCTCGCTTTACGCAGTATGTTGTAGTGTTTTATTTCACTACTACATATGAAGGACTCAAGACCGGATCTTCTTTAGATGGACACTACGTAGCGCTGCATAAGCAGTTGCGCGAATCAATTAGACAGATCAACGAGTGGTCAAGGAGTTAGCTATGAACCTGAATAATCAACCGAGTGTTAACGAACTGGCTCGACTCTTCGCTGCCCAGAAAGACTCGCTGAACGACCACATCCTTTGGATCAGCGATGCTGGTGATGTACGCATTGAACCAGTGGTTGCCTGCAAAGAAGAAACCCAATTCGAGAAAGAGCGCCCACACATGCGAGCTCATCTCAAAATGTACCGCCGTGGCCAAGGCTACGTGGGCAAGAAGGCCGCCGCCGATAAAGACTTTATGGCGCGAGTGCTACAAACACTGACCCTGACATGGGAAAAGGCGCAAACCGAGCCATCCCTGGTCAAAGTTAACAGCTACAGCTGATAACTCCCCGCCCGAAAAAAATCCCCGGATGACCTCCGGGGATTTTTTTATCGCCGCAATCGCACGGCCACCTCAGACCGCGCTCTCCAGCTCGGGCACCGCCTCAAACAGGTCCGCCACCAGGCCATAATCAGCCACTTGGAAGATAGGCGCTTCTTCGTCCTTGTTGATCGCGACGATCACTTTCGAATCTTTCATGCCTGCCAAGTGCTGGATCGCCCCGGAAATACCCACTGCGATATACAGCTGTGGCGCAACGATTTTGCCAGTCTGGCCGACTTGCATGTCGTTCGGCACAAAGCCTGCATCTACGGCGGCGCGCGATGCACCCACCCCGGCGCCCAGCTTGTCAGCCAGTGCGTACAGGTATTTGAAGTTGTCACCGTTCTGCATCCCACGACCGCCGGACACGACGATTTTGGCTGCGGTCAGTTCAGGGCGATCCAGTTTGGCCAGCGCTTGGCTGACAAACGAGGAAGTCCCTGCATCGTGAACCGCTGCGATCGCTTCAATCTCAGCCATCCCCCCTTCAGCAGCCACCGGATCGAAACCGGTGGCGCGCACAGTGATCACTTTGACCGACGCAGTCGACTGCACGGTAGCAATGGCGTTACCGGCGTAGATTGGGCGGGTGAACGTGTCAGCGCTGAGCACCGAAATAATCTCGGAGATCTGATCAACATCCAACTGGGCAGCAACACGCGGCAGGATGTTTTTGCCGTTGGAGGTGGCGGCAGCCAAGATGTGGCTGTAGCCCTTGCCCTCGGCCCCTTGACCCAGTGCTGCGACCAGCGAAGCAACGTTTTCTGGCAACTGATGCGCGTAAGCGGCGTTGTCGGCCACCAACACTTTAGCCACGAAAGCGATTTTCGCGGCAGCGTCAGCTACTGCACCAAGGCCCTGCCCAGCGACGAGCAAGTGCACATCGCCACCGATTTTCGCGGCTGCTGCCAGCGTGTTCAGGGTTGCCGACGCAATGGCTGCACCGTCATGTTCTGCAATTACGAGGACCGTCATGCTCTGATCACCTTCGCTTCGTTTTTCAGTTTCTCGACCAGTTCAGCCACCGACTTGACCTTGATACCCGCGCTGCGAGCAGCCGGTGCTTCAACTTTCAAGGTTTTGTTGGTCGAAGCAGTCGACACGCCCAGCGCGTCTGGCGTCAGCACTTCAAGCGGCTTCTTCTTGGCTTTCATGATGTTTGGCAAAGACGCATAGCGCGGCTCATTCAAACGCAGGTCAGTGGTGATGATCGCCGGCAGGTTCAGCGAAACCGTTTGCGCACCGCTGTCGATTTCACGGGTCACCACCACGTTTTCGCTGCTGACGTCTATACGCGAAGCAAAAGTACCCTGCGCATAACCGCTCAATGCCGCCAACATCTGCCCGGTCTGGTTGTTGTCGCTGTCGATGGCCTGTTTGCCCAGGATCACCAACCGAGGCTGCTCCTTGTCAACCACAGCCTTGAGCAGCTTGGCCACAGCCAGCGAGGTCAGATCTTCAGCGGATTCAACCAGAATGGCGCGATCTGCCCCCAGTGCCAGCGCGGTGCGCAACTGCTCTTGAGCGGTACTCGGGCCGACGCAGACCACAACGATTTCAGTCGCAATGCCCTTCTCTTTCAGGCGTACGGCCTCTTCCACAGCGATTTCGCAGAAGGGATTCATCGACATTTTGACGTTGGCCAGATCAACGCCGGAGTGATCGGCCTTGACCCGCACTTTAACGTTGTAATCGACCACGCGTTTGATACAAGCCAGCACCTTCATTGCTTCTCCCTCGATGGGTATAGATGCGCCAGCTTAGCCCGCGGGTCGGCCCACACGTATCGACCATATGGGTTAGATCGAGTAACTAATGCCGGTTATCGCGGCATGTAATCACGTTGCCAACGGCGCGGGATTTTCAGTGAAATCAGCCCCAACACCACCGCAAGCCCGGCACTAAAAAGCATCGCCTTGACCCCGAACCGGGCCTCCAGCATCGCCCCCAGGACAGCGCCGATCAGCATGCCGGTCCAAGGCACCAACTGCACGCGCCAGCCAGTACGCCGCTCGCCCAGCAGCCAGCGGCCCAAACCACGGCCAAAGCGCGACAAGGCGCCGGTGACATAGGTCAGCCCAACCGGCAGGCCGTTCACCTGCTCCACTGCCGCATTTAACATGCCCATCGCCAGCACCGCCGCCAACAGCGCAGGCACCTGCGACTCAAACGGCAGCAGCGCCGAGGTCGATAACAGCCCCGCGATGATCAACATCAGCGGCAGAGACCGTCGGCCGCCCAGGCGTGCGAGCAAAATACCCAACGCGTTACCGGCAATGAATGCCATTACCGCAGCCCCCAGGCGCGCGATTGCCCGCAGATCGCCCTCGCCGATGGCCACTGCCAGGCGCGTGGTGTTACCACTCATGAATGAAACGAAATCACCTGTGGCTAAAAAACCGATGGCGTCGGTCATGCCAGCCAGTACCGACAAACTCGCCACGAGCCCCAACCCCACGCGACCGCGCCAGGCACGTGCGCGTACATACAACGGATTGTTTGACTTTGAAAATGGCACTGGCAGCATCGGATTAAGTCCTTGTAAAGAGGTGCAGGCTTAAATGTAGGCAGGAAAGAGAGAAAAATACCCGTTACAAAGTATGAAAATTCCGCATTAATCATAGGTATAAGCGAACCAACTTCAAAAAAGGCGTCTAATAAACACCTCACTCAAGGAAGAGACGCACAAAATTGCGCTGACAAGGACAAACACTCACGAGTGATCAGGCAAATCAGCCTCAATGGCTTTATACAGAAGAACCTCATGACCTTGTCCGGTTGGATAAAACCTCAATTCAAACCCTATGCACTGGCAGTTATCCCGCTGTTACTGATCACGGCTGCTGCAACGTTGGCCGCCCATGTGGAATTCGCATTTGCCCAGCCGGTGGATGGCGTGCAAACCCTGATCTTTATTCGCCACGCCGAAAAACCTGCTGATGGCCTTGGGCAACTCAACTGCCAGGGGCTGAACCGCGCAATCGATTTGGCCACCTTGCTGCCGCAACGCTATGGCAAAGCTGACTACATATTTGCCGCCGACCCGTCACGCCAAGTAGAAGAAGGCGCGAACGATGACGCCTACAGCTATGTACGACCGCTGATGACCATTAACCCGAGTGCAATCAAGCTGGGGTTGCCGATCAATCTTGAATATTCGGCCAATGACACTCGCGAGCTGGCAAGTGAGTTGACCCGTGACAAGTATCACAACGCGACTGTCTACACTGCGTGGTCGCACGGCTATTTGCCTGAGCTGATCAACAGCGTGGCAGGCAAGGCACTGGGCAAAAAAACCACACTGACTGAAGATTGGTCAGGCAATGATTTTGACTCCCTGTATGTATTAACCCTGACCTGGAAGGACGGCGAGGCCACGTTGAACACCCGCGTCGACCAGCAAGGTCTGAACAATGGCACCCAGGTCTGTCCAACGTGACACGTCCTATTCAACACCAAACATATAGTTGGTATAAAACGCGGCATCAGTAGCCCATCGGCACGCTCAGCGTAATCATCCTTAATTTGCACAGTTCAAGGTACATGTATGAAGATCAACATTATCGGTTTGCCTCTGGTCATGGTGGCGGTTTTGGCACTGGCTGGCTGCGCTACACCCACGGTCGTGACATTACAAAACGGCACGCAGTACCTGACCAAGGACGTGCCAACCAGTAAAAATGCCAGCGGCTTTTACGAGTTCGTGGACATTGCCGGCAAGCACATCAAGGTCAAGGCAGACGATGTGGCGACTATCAAGGCTGATAATTGAGGCTACGCCCGGCTTGAAGCTTGAACCTTATTAAGTATGATGCCGCGCTACTTCTCTCTACTTGGTAACTCTTTATGTCCGGTAACTCCACCCCCACTCCAGCGCGCGGCTGGTCATTCTGGTGGAAGCCGCTGCTATTCCTTCTGGTCGCCATTGTGGGGCTGTACTACGTCAAGTGGTCGCCCTACTACTTCAAGGCCTTTGTGGCAGCCGATAACCACAGCATTGGCGCTTCGATTCTCAACGACAATCAGGGCGACCCCATCGCTGCGGCCCTGGCTTACGCCAAGGTGTACTTCCTGGCCATCTGGAAAGCCGCCGTGCTGGCGGTCATTCTCGGCTCGCTGATTCAAGTATTGATCCCTCGCGACTGGCTGCTGCGCCTGTTTGGCAAAGCCGGTTTGGGATCGATCCTGCGCGGTGGGTTGTTCGCCTTACCGGGCATGATGTGCACCTGCTGCGCAGCCCCAGTCGCAGCGGGCATGCGTCGGCAAAAGGTTTCGGTGGGGGCTGCGCTGGCCTTCTGGATCGCCAACCCGGTGCTCAACCCGGCCACGTTGGTGTTTATGGGGTTTGTGCTGGGCTGGGGCTTTACCGCGCTACGCCTGGCCGCAGGCCTGGTACTGGTGATTGGCGTGTCGCTGATTGCGCAACGCCTCTCACGCCCTGAAAGCATCCCCGAGGCGGCGCTCGAAGCCGTGTCGGACGCTGGCATCAACGATCAGCAACATTTCTTCAGCCGCTGGGGCCGGACGTTGTGGCAATTGTTCTGGAACACCATCCCGGTGTATTTGCTGGCCGTCTTACTGCTGGGCGCAGCCCGCGTGTGGCTGTTCCCGCATGTTGACGGTGGCATGAGCGACAACCTGCTGTGGCTGCTGCCGGTGGCCGTGATCGGAACAATGTTTGTCATCCCTACGGCAGCTGAAATCCCGATTGTGCAAACCCTGCTGGCACTCGGCATGGGTACCGCTCCAGCCGTGGCCTTGCTAATGACGCTGCCCAGCGTCAGCCTGCCCTCACTGCTGATGCTGCGCAAAGACTTTGACACCCGCGTGCTTGCCAGCGTGGCGCTGATGACCATGCTCGTTGGAGTGCTCAGCGGGCTGGTCGGCATGTGGTTGCTCTGACGCGGCGTCAACCCCCGCCCAAAATCAAACTGCGGTAGTGCCCTGGGTTGGTGCCGGACCACTTGCGGAACGCCTTGTAAAACGAGCTGGTGTCGGCAAAGCCCAAGCGCAGGGCGATGTCGGCAAAACTGTGGTCCGGCTCGGCTAACCAGCCGATGGCCAACTCTTTGCGCACGCCGTCCTTGAGCCCCTGAAAGGTCTGGCCTTCTTCGGCCAATCGCCGACGCAAGGTCGAGGCCGACATGCACAGGCTTTGGGCCATGCCTTGGGTTTCTGGCCAGTGTTCTGCTGGCAGTTGCCGCAGGTCTTGCTTGATTTGGCTGGCCAAGCTCTGCGGGTCGCGGTATTTGACCAGGATATTGGCCGGCGCCTGGGCCAAAAACCGCAGCAGCTCTTCGGTGCTGCGCTTGATCGGTGCGTCCAGGCAGTCAGCCGCAAATATCATGCGCGTCCGCGAGCGATCAAAGCGCAGGTTTTCGGAAAACATCACTTCGTAGTCGCCGCAGTAATCAGGCTGCGCGCAACGCAATTCAATAGCCAGAATCGGAATCCTTCGCCCGGCCAGCCAACAGGCCACGCCATGCACAATCATCCAATAGGCAAAGTAGGTGAAGGCGCGGCTCGGCTGCGCCTGCGGCTCGTGCAGGACAATTTCTGCCACGCTCTGCTGACGTACCAAGCGAGCAGGCAAACGCTCAAGCGTTAAGGACAAATACCCCAGCACCAACTCCAGGCCCTGCGCCAGAGTGGGCTGAGCCATGGCCGAGCGGCACATGAACTCCAGGCTCCCGGCACGCAGCTTGCGCGGATCCATGCCAAAAAACTCGTCATCGAGGCGCCGCGCCACAAGCCGCCACATCCGCGCATAGGCCAGGGCTGGCACGCGGGCATCCGGCTGTTCCAGCAACGCCGGATCAATCCCGACCTTCTGCAGCACTTCGTGCATGCCGCTGGCCGAGGCGCAGCTCTGCAACAGCGCTTCACGCACCAACTGAATGGAGATAGTGTCTTTATTCAACATTGGCCATGATCCAAGCCCGATGACGGTTAGGTGTCGGTCATCTTAAGCAGAGCAGATCAAAAAGCCAGTAGTACCTTTGCCTAGACGGGTATCACCCCAGGCATTGACCTGAGGCGGTTCGCCAACACCCCGCCAAACGCCACTACCGGCACGACAGCCGTGGCCAGTGCCAGCCATAACAATCCCGTAAAACCGTCTGCCACCCATTGCCCGGCCACCGCTGGACCGACCATGGAGCTCAGAGCAAAGGCTGCCGGAATCAGCATGATCGCGCGACCACTTGGGTCCAGACGCGCAACGGCTGCGGTCTGGTAGATACAGCCCCAGCAAAAACCGACTTCCCAGATCCAGGCCCCCAGAGCGTACATCACAAAGCCTTGTGCATAAGCCAATAGCAACAAGCCACAGCCGATCACGGCCAATACCAGTACATGCGGCCAACGCGAACCCAGGCGATCACCGACCAGCGCCAACATCAGCGCCGCGCCGCCCCCCAACAGTTTGAGCACGGCAAACACCACACCCATTTGTGCAGGCTCAACGTCCAGCCCGTGCCCCAGCCGCTCAAGGAACGCCCACAGACCAATCTGCCCGGCACCAAACACAAAGAAAAACCCCAGTGCCCAGTACGCGGGCACCGGGAAGCGAAAACGGCCTTGAAGGGAACTGTCTTTCGCCCGATCAACCTTTACCGCAAAGTCGCTGCGCCGAGGTAATCCAAAGGCACTCAGGCTCAACAACACAATCATGACTGCCAGCACCCGCGCGGCGCCGGCATAGTGATAATGCGCAATCACCACCGACGGCAGCACAAACAGCACCAACGCCACCAAGCCCAATTCAATGCCTTGGCGCAGGCCAAAGGCACGCTCCTTGTTCGGCATTTCGGCCATGATGCGCATGCCGAGGCACGTCATCAGCGCGGCAAAAAAACCGATCAAGGCCCACAACGGCAACTGCGCCGTGGCCGGTAATTGTGATGACGCCAGCAGCGCCAGCGCTGCCCCCGACGCACAACCGAACGTCAAAAGCCGCCAGTTGCAACGGTCGATAAAGCCCACCGCCACCAGCGTACCCACTAAATAGCCCGTGAAACACACAGAGCCCAACAGACCGATTTGCGACGGCGCGAAGCCAAAGCTGTCGGCCAGCGCGCCGAGCAAGATCGGTAATGTATTGAAGGGCAACCCGCCAATCGTCGACGCCAAACTCGCGGCCAGCATAAAGATCAGCGTTCTACGTTGATTCAGCGTCATCAGCAGTGCCCTTCGCTCAGCTCACCGGTCAGCGTTTATCAACCGTAGTGATTTCACGACGCTCGGCCATGCTTGCCGGTACGCTTGCCTCGTCGGTGAAGAACTGCTGATACCACTCGCGCAGTTGATACACCGGGCCATCGCCTTCAGCCAGTACCGGGTTGTTGACCCGTACTTTGTGGGTCCAGATGTCGACGTCCTGATAGAACGAATCACGGTTGCGCTGTACGTAATCAATAGCCAGTGCTTCGTTCTGTTCATCGCTCCAACCCGGCACTTTTTTCACCATGCAGCCAAAGCGCAGTTCGAAACTGTTAGGGCCAATCGGCACGTGACAGTTGAGCAGGATCGACTTGATTTCCTGACCATCGAACATCGCACTCATGCGGGTAAAGTGAGTCGCAGGGCCGAAATAAGCCGACTCTGCCACCAGATCGCCACCCAGCCGTTCGGAGTCGCCATGGAAGATTTGATGGGCAATGTGGCCTTCAAAAATATTGTGGAAATACTTGGTGGGCGTGCCGTGTACCGGACCGAAATGCTGGGCATCGACCAGGTTGTCAACCAGCTCGCGCGGATTAGTATTGATCACCAGCTTGTCCATGTGCCAGCTGTGCAGCCACTCGTCGCTGTCCATTTCCGGCAGGTGCGGAATGACCACGCCTTCAGCGGGTGGCTTGCCTTCAGGGTTGTTCCAGACAAACAGCAGCTTATTCACTTCGCACGTCTGCCAGGCGCGGGTTTTGGCCTTTGGCGGAATGCGCTTGCAATACGGGATTTCAACGCACTTGCCGCTGGCGTCGTATTGCCAGTGGTGGAACGCGCAGACCACACGGTCGTTCTCGATAGTGCCTTGCGACAGGTCCGCGCCCATGTGTGGGCAATACGCGTCGAGAACGCTGATTTCGCCCTTCGATGTGGCGAACGCCAGCAGCCGGGTACCAAATATGTTCAAGGTATGCAGCTTGCCATCACGGTACTCATCCGCATCGCCCAGACAATGCCAACCACGACCAAAGCGCGGTGACAAAGCGTTCTCGACGTGGATTTCTGCGAGCTTAGTCATTTTTATTATTCCTCAGGTTAAGGGCCAGGGCGCCTGCTTAAGTGATCTTCACCGAGGTATGCGCCAGGTTCATCGTTCAGATGGACTAGGCCTGAGGTCATCGGGTGCGAGGGGAGATGGGCGCGCAGGCGAAGTGACTTTGTGACTGATCCAAACATCAGCCCTGCCGCCACGCGATGGCATGAGCGACTCAAAGCCTCCTTGCAAGAGGCTGAACGCAGGTGCTGTTATGGGCCGATCCCGGCATTCGGCTTCCCGATAGGGGCGCACCGGTCAAGATCACCAGCCAGATCAACAGCCTGGACCGGTGGCTTTTATGGGAGCTGCCGCAGGCAGCGATCTTTTGATTTCAAGGTCAAAACATCACAGCCTGCGGCAGTTCAGCGCCAATCGGCAACGATTGCATGCTCGCGCGCAAACGGCTGGCATTGGATGGTTTTGCGCTGGTGCTGCACGGCCGCTTCGTTCGTCGCCAACCACAGCATGACGGCCGCCGGGACTTCTGGCGGTGCGGAGCCGGCGCGCAGGGCTATCACGCCTTTGTCGCCAATGGTGGCGCGCAAGGCGTCGGTGGTGACAACGCCCGGGTTGAGGGTGTAGGCACGGATGCCTTGTTCGCCAAATTCGACCGACAAGATCCCCGATAAACGCGAAACCGCGGCCTTGCCTGCGCCGTAGGCATATCCCCAGCCGCCCTTGCCCGCCGCCACCGGAGGGTCGGTTTCGCCCGCACCGGAGGTGACGTTAATCACCACTCCACCCCCCTGTTCCAGCATGTGTCTGACGACGGCCTGAGTCAGTAACACCGGGGTCATCATATAGCCCTGGAACACCCGTTCCAGGGTCTCGGGCTGCAACTCCATAAAGGGTGCATTGAGGTCGCTGCCCTGATAGATCGCATTGTTGATCAGCACGTCAACCCGGCCATACTCGGCAAAGACTGCCTGGCTGGCCGCCAGCACTGATTCACTGTCGAGCAAGTCCATGCGTACCACGAAAGCTTTGCGCCCCAATTCGCGGATGGCCGCTGCTGTGCCGTTCAGGCTACCCGGTAACGCAGTGCCGTCAGGGTTACGCAAACCATGGGTGTGGTTTTCACCCTCGTCCAGGCTGCGCGCGCTGATAGCCAGATCAAAGCCTGCGCGCGCAAACGCCAAGGCAGTTTCACGCCCGATACCTCGACTGGCACCGGTGATAAAAGCCACTTTATTCATGCCAATTCCTTAAGTCAGAAACGCTGAGGCCGGGTCATGGCGTCCATGCCGCCATCGACAAACACGATGCTGCCGGTCACAAAGCTGGCGTTTTCGGACTGTAAAAATGCCACCACCCGAGCGATTTCTTCGGGATGACCGGCACGCCCCAAGGGCGCGACAAATTCGCTGACGGCCTTGCCATAGCGCGCATCGTCTTTGGCCGCCTGATGCAGCGGTGTCTCAACGGCGCCAGGCGCAACCACGTTCAAGCGAATACCCTGGGCTGCCCATTTCACCGACTTGCGCCGGGCTTCACAGGTCACCGCATATTTGGAGCAGGCATAAGCCACGTGCGAAAGGCCCAGCGCGTTGGCCATTGCCAGCGCTTGCACTTCATCACCCGCAAGCATGGCTTCAACCATCGGCTGCTGATCAGCCCCCGGATGAGTCGCCGCCACGGAACCGATGACCAGCGCCGCCGGGTTTTGACCTTTGGCCAAGGCGTCGGCCAGGCCATCGAGCAGGTCGCTGACGCCAAAATAGTTCACCGCCAGCAGCACGCTGCTCGACGGCGCTGTCACACCCAGCCCGGCGCAGCACACCAGACCGTCGAGTACACCGCCCGACTGTTCAAGCACTTGCGCAACTGCCGCCTGACGCCCGTCACGGGTCGATAAATCGGCCACGACTTCGGCGTTAGCCCGGTCGATCCCGATGATGCGGTGCCCCGCAGCCCGTAAAACCGCACATACCGCGGCGCCGATTCCCGAAGCGGAACCGCTGACAGCTGTAACTGGCATAAGAGTTTCCCTGATGATGCAGGCTCACACTGGCCTGACTGACAATGAAGGGACGCGGGCGCTCAACAGCCCCGTCCCTGCGCAAACGTTAAGCGCTTTTGCGAAACGGGCGCGCCAGTTGCGGCGCTGGCACCACCACCGCGTCAGCCGCTCGCAAGACGCACTTGGGCTTTCCCAGCGCGACCACGCTGTTCAGCAGAATCCTTACCAGTTCGGTTTGCCGACGCACACCGGTCTTGGAAAAGATCGAACGCAGGTGAGCCCGGGCGGTATTACGGCGAATATTTAGGTTCTCGGCTGCTTCTTCCAGCGACAAGCCGTTGGCCAACTCCATCGCCAGCGCCGTTTCAGCCTTGGTCAGGTTGAACAATTGCTTGGTGACTACCTCGCTGGCCATCGACTTGCCGACCGAGTCGCGGATGTAAATGACCGCCGCAGGTTTGCTTTTGCCCTCGGCCCACTCCAGCGAAGGAATCGCCTCGACCACCAACCCGAGGCTGACTTGACCCGATGGTCGGGTCACGGACATGGCGTCAGCGGTCACCCCGCCCTCGCGCACTTCCTGGCTAAAAGCGTGCTTGACCAGACGCTGCAATTCACGGTTGTCGCTGGGGTAGGTGGCTTCCAACCGGCCCCCCACCAACTTCAAACCATCGGCGCTTTTGAGGATTTCTTCAGCAACCGGGTTAAGGCGCAATACTTTGCCGGTTTCATCCAGCACGATGGTCGCCACCGACAGGCGGCTGATGGCTTGCGCATAAAGCTCACTCATGGACTCGCTACGATCAAGCAGGTTATGCAGATGCAAGGCCCGACGCAGATGCGGAAGAAACATCGCGCACAATGCGCGTTCGGCGTTGGAGAATTTCGGTGCCGATTTAGGCCGGGTGATGCGAAAGCGCAACTTGCCGCCGTCTGGCGTAGAGATGTCGGCGCCCATTACGCGGTACACGTTCTGCGGGCTGCAAAAGGCTTTGAAGTAAGCCGAATGTACCCAATCACTTTCACTCATCAGATCTTCGACGGTGAACACCTGGTCCAGCGCCTGCCCCACAAACGGTGTGTTGGTTTGCGGATAGGTCTGGTAGCAAAGTTCACCCTCGCCTTCGATATCGCCCGCGACAATCATCAACCCCAGGTCCGGTTGGTCCGGCACTCGTAAGATCAGGGTCGCGTAGTTGGCCTGGAACAGGGTGCGCACGGCACACAGGGTTTTGCCCATGACCTTGGGATCAAGCGCGCCGTCGTAGAAGCTGCCGATCATTCGATCATAATCGGACAATTCGAGCCCCAGGCTGGCCAGGGTTTGGTGATTCAGGGTCACTGTGTCCACAGACATTTCCTCGCATGGGTCAGGTTCAATGACCGACCCTTTTTATTGTTCTTATAAGCAGCGGTTGTTTTTACGCAGCACCGGCCAACGTGTTGGTATCTGCGTAAGAACGCCTCAGTGTGTCTTTATGTTTAACGCCATTCAAGCCCTGTAAATGCTCTATTTCAACGGTTTGACGGATCCTTGGCAGCGACGCTCTGTTTGAGTGGGTAATGCCCGGCAGACGCTGCGCCGGTCGGTGCCTTGACCTTGACCAGCGGTCGCCCCAGATTGAACCAGGCAGCCAATGCCGGCAGCAGGAAGATCGCCCCAAGTACGTTGACCAGAAACATAAAGGACAACAGCACGCCCATGTCGGCCTGGAATTTAAGCGGCGCAAATGCCCAGGTGCACACCCCTATGGACATGGTCAACGCAGTGAATACGGCTGCCGTACCGCGTTGGCACATGGCCAGGTAAAACGCGTTGCGCAGGTCTTTACCATCGGCCATCTCGTGTTGAATTCGCTCATACAGGTAAATCCCGTAGTCGATCCCCACCCCGACGCCCAACGCCATCACTGGCAGGGTCGCGACTTTGAGGCCGATACCCAGGGTTGCCATCAGGGCATTGCACAGAATAGCCACAATTGCCAACGGCACCAGGATGCACAGCACGGCGCGGAACGAGCCAAAGGTCAGCCAGCAAAACAGCGCCACCGAACTGAACAGGGCCGCGAGCATGACCACTTCGGCCTGCTTGACCGCCTCGTTGGAGGCCGCCATCACACCGACGTTGCCACCGGCCATCAAGAACTGCACGTCAGGGCTTTGCAGACCGGCGATGATGCGCTGGGTTTCCTTAACCACATGGCTCACCGTCGGCCCTTCATGATCGGTGAGGAACACCAGCATCTGCATGCGCTGGCAACCTTCAGTCACCAGCCCGTCATCCGGCAGATAGGCTCGCGAACCCTGGCTCAAACCCTGTGCCGAGCCCGGAATGGCCGACCAACGCGGATTGCCCTCGTTGTTGCCGGCAATCACGTTTTTGCCCATGCCCGCCACACTCTGCACTGACTGCACACCCGGCACACTGCGAATCTGGAAGTCGAACGACTCAATGGCGCGCATCACTTTGGGAGCCAGGCAACCTTCTTCAATACCTTTGACTTGCACGAACACGGACATCACGTCCAGACCGATGGAGTAACTGTTAATGATCTTTTGGTTGTCCTGGTTGTAACGCGAATCAGCGCGCAGTTCAGGCGCGCCCACACCAATATCGCCCACGGCCAGTTGACGGGCTTTGTAGGCACCCACTCCCAGCAGCAACAGGCTGATGACAAACACCGCCAAAGCCGGCTTGGGTTCGGCCAAGGCCGACAGGCGCCACCACAATTGATGCTTGCCCTGAGCCTTGAGCCCCTGAGCCAAAGCGCGCGGTTCGAGGGTGAGATACGACAAGACAATCGGCAGCATCAGCTTGTTGGTGATGATCATCAGCATCACGCCAATGCACGCGGTCACGCCAAGCTCGTGGACAATCGGAATGTCGATCAGCATGATCACGCCGAAGCCCAGCGCGTTCATCAGCAACGCCAGCGAACCGGGAATGAAGATCTTGCAAAAGGCACTGTGTGCCGCCTGTATCGACGAACTGCCGGACAACACGTCCTGTTTCCAGGCGTTGGTCATCTGCACCGCGTGCGACACGCCAATCGAAAAGATTAAAAACGGCACCAGAATCGACATTGGATCGATCCCCAGCCCAAACAGCGGCAACAGGCCCAACAACCACACCACCGGCAGCAACGCCACCAGCAGGGCGACCACGGTCAAGCGCCACGAACGTGAATACAGCCACAGCAATACACCGGTAATCACGAAGGCGATCACAAAGAAGCCGATGACCATGGTCAAGCCGTCGATCACATCGCCCACCAACTTGGCGAAACCGACGATATTGATTTCGATGTCGTCATTGCTGTACTTGGCGCGAATGTCCTCAAGGTGCTTGGCGACCTCGGCATAGGACACTGACTTGCCGGTCTGAGGGTCCAGGTCCTGCAAATCGGCACGCACCATGGAGGACTTCAAGTCGTTGGCCACCAGGCGTCCGATCTGCCCCGAACGGGCAATATTGCTGCGCACTTGCGCCAGGTCTTCAGTCGAGCCGGTGAAGCGCGGCGGGACCACCACGTCGCCAAAAAAGCCATCCTCGGTGATTTCGATATAGCGCACGTTAGCCGTAAACAACGAGGTGACGCTGGCGCGGCTGACACCATTGATAAAGAACACGTCGTCCGTGACCTTTCTCAAGGTGTCGAGAAACTCGGGGTTGTAAATGTCGCCCTCGCCTTTCCACTTCACGCTGACTAAAAAACGGTTGGCACCCGTGAAGTACTGGCTGAAGTTAAGAAAGTTGACCATGAACTCGTTACGCACCGGGATCTGCTTGTTAAAGCCCGGATCCAGCTGTGTATGCGTCGCGCTGTAGCCCAACGCCAGGGTCAACAACACAAAGAGCGCCAGCAAGCCCTTGCGCCAGGCGATCAACAGATCAGCAACACGCTCGACCATACGATTTACTGCGTTTTTTTCAGCGTTCATATAGCGCCTCTTATTGTCCAAGCGCAGCAACGCTGCCGTCTGTACCTTGGAACACACCGCGCTCCCCCCCCACAAGCAGGCGTCGTGCACCGACCAGCACGGCCGAGGTCAAAGTCCCCAGACCTGACAAACGAGTGGCATTGACCAAATGGCCGTTGCCGTCGAGACGCACCATGGAGCTGCCGGCCCCGACAATCAGCAGGCCGCCGCCGTTGGGCAGGAGCACATGCCCATAGAGTGGCAACTGATTGCCCACATCGACCGGGTCCCAGGTCTGACCAAAGTTCTGGCTGACAAACACATGACCGCGCATGCCGTACGTCACCCAGCGATCAGGGCTCAGACGCACCACACCGAATAAAGAGCCGTTATAAAACGCCGGCAGCTTGTGCCAGGTACGCCCTGCATCATCACTGCGCATCACGAGCCCTTGCTCACCCACCAGCATCCGCCGACCATCGGCGCCGCCATCCATGCCATTGAGGTGAGCGCTGTCGACCTCCAGCGCCGAGGCTTGCCAAGTACGGCCGTCGTCATTGGATTGGTAAAACTTGCCAAAACTGCCAAACGCCAACACCTGCTTACCGCCAGCATTCCAGATACCCAGCAAAGGCTCGGCGACATCGGCGTCGTAGCGCACCTCCTCCCAATTCGCGCCCTCATCGACCGAGCGCAGAATCCAGCCGTCATGGCCGACCGCCAACAGGCTCTTATCGTCCAGCGCCACCAGCGCAGTCAGGGTCAAATCCCGCTGCGGCTTGACCGTGGCTGACTGCCAGGTGCCCCCCTGATCATCACTGAGCAGAATATTGCCGCGCTCGCCTACCGCGACAACGCGGTGATCCAAGTACAACATGCCGTTGATTTGCAGGCGATCGGGACGCAGTTGAGCAGTCTCTTCGCTAACGGGTTTATGAGCAGAGAAAGTAAACGCGATGGTTGCCGCCACAATCAGGCAAACCAGATAGCCGATCAATGCACGCATGGGCGATGCCTCGCTGCACGATTCAGTTGCTGGGCAGAGTTCATGCAGCCAGTCCTCTTTTTATTATCGTGGATGCTCTGACAACCTCGGCGGCGAGGTGCCTAGAACCTGACTTTGATCATCGGACTGGTCAGTCAGAGGCACATCGTCCAAATGGCCTAGGGTCTGTTGCAGCATTTGTCCAACTCGGCCCAAAACAAAAAGCTCAAGTCACGTACAATCCGCCTTTTGCCATCGCAGCCCACAGGATTCACCCATGTCTTTGAACAAACGCAATCAGGCGCAAATTGAACGTCGACTGATTAAAAACCTGACCGATGCCTGCGAAACGGCTAAAGGGCAGATCCCGGGATTTGTCTGGCTGACTCACGCGGTCGATTTTGCAGCCTTCCCGGCAAGCCTGAAGGTGGTCTGGGTCTTCGATACCCAAGTCAACAAGGACTTTGCGCTGGCCGATGGCGAGGCCCGGTTTATGGTCGAATTGACCACTCAGGCCCTGGCGGATGCCAATGTGAACGTGCGCCAGGTGGCAAATCACGTGTTTTATGATTCAGAAGAAGAATGCCAGCGCGCCTGTGGCGGTGACTGGCCCAAGCGCCTGGCACAAAAGAATCCGGGCCGCGCCTGATCAAAGAGCGGCTCCTGTAGGCGCGAGCGTGCGTGCGATTTTTTGACCGTTTAAGCGATCGCGAGACAATCGCGCGTACACCGGCTCTGGCTACCGCGCGCGTTATGCCAGGTATTTGCGAAACCACTCAAGGCTTCTTTTCCATGCCAAATCAGCGGCAGCCTCGTCGTAACGCGGTGTGGAATCGTTATGAAAGCCGTGGTTAACGCCTGGGTAGACGTAGGCCTGATAGGTCTTGTTATTGGCCTTCAAAGCCTGTTCATAGGCGAGCCAGCCTTCATTGATGCGGGTGTCCAGCCCGGCGTAGTGCAACATGACCGGCGCCTGAATGCGCCGTACATCATCGGCACTCGGCTGACGCCCGTAAAACGACACCGCAGCCCCTAACTCCGGGTAAGCCACCGCCGCCGCATTCGCCACGCCCCCGCCATAACAGAAACCGGTGATGCCGACTTTGCCGGTGCCCGCATCATGCTGCATCAACCACTCAATACCGGCGAAAAAATCATTCATCAGCTTTTGGGGGTCGACTGTTTGTTGCAGAGCCAGGCCTTTTTCGTCATTACCGGGATAACCGCCCACAGAGGTCAGACCGTCTGGAGCAAGGGCAATAAAGCCCTCTTTGGCCAAACGCCGGGCAACGTCCTCGATGTAGGGGTTGAGACCGCGATTTTCATGCACCACCACCACCGCTGGCAGCTTGCCTTGAGCCTTTGCCGGGCGCACCAGATACCCGCGAACCTCACCGTTGCCTTTGGGCGAAGGGTAGGTGATGTACTCAGCCTTAATATCAGGATCAGTAAAGGACACCTGCTCGGCCAGAGCGTAATCGGGGCTTAGCGCGCTGAGCACTGTCAGCGCCGAGACACCCGCGGTAAACACGGCCGCACGGTCCAAAAACTCGCGGCGGTTGATTTTGCCATGGGCGTAGTAGTCGTAGAGCTCAAGCAACTCGGGCGCAAAGTCTTTCGCAGTCAGACGGCTCATCAAGCATTTCCTCCGGGGCGGTGTTGGGTGCCTGCTTAACCATAGAGCAAGTTGTGACTAAATGAGTATCCGGCTTTTTAAGCCCGTCCATGAGCTACCATGCGCGGCATGCCGGTAAGCAAACAATCCGAAAGAGGAGATTAAACAGTGAGAATTGCACTTTTACTGCTGTTGAGCGCGCTGTCGATGCAAGCGGTAGCTGCCAACCCGGGTGACCACCTGACACCCTGGACCCTACAGGATCAGCATGACCAGCCTTATACCCTGAACAACGACACCCACGTGTTATTGGTCGCCCGCAACATGGACGGCTCCAAACTGGTAAAAGCCGCACTCCAGAATCAACCAAAAGGGTATCTGGAAGCACGTCATGTTGCCTTCCTCGCAGACGTGAAAGGCATGCCTGCATTGATCGGCAAGTTCATTGCCATTCCGAAAATGCGTGATTACACCTACCGCGTCGTGCTTGACCGAGACGGCAAAATTGCCGAACAGTATCCCGGTGCTGAAGACAAGGTACTGTGGCTGCAACTGGACAACGGCATCCTGGTGTCACAGCAAGAGTTTGCCAATGCCGATGAACTGCGTGCAGCACTGGAAAAGTTGCCGGCTCAGTAAAACTCCAGCGCTCAGTCGCAACGAACGTGCCGTGCGATCTCATAGACAATCAATGGATCGCAAGGCCGGTTCAAGCCTGTAGAACTGCGCGCACGCCCGTCTTAATTGGCCGGAAAAGACAAACTCAACAGCCACTCGCTAAACGCCATCAAGGCGGGCAGGTTCTGATACCGATTGGCATACGCCAGGCAGTCATTCCTGCCACTCTGCGTGGGTTCGAACAACGCCATCAATGTGCCAGCCTGGATCTCGCCCTGCACCAGAATACGCGGCACCAACCCAATGCCGTGAACAGGATTTGTCGCACCAAGTCTATGACGCGATGGCCGGCTGCCTGGCACCCGTTGGTTGAACGCCACCAGTCGAGCGGCAGGCTGATTGCCGATGGCTATTCATGCCGCAGCCAAGTGAAACGCCACGCAGGGCAAGCGTTGCAGCATCCCTTGCAGGCACTGCTCAGCCAATTGCGTGCGGGCTAGCGTGTTGTTTGGGTTGCTCAATGATGGCAGGCTACCGCTCTGGCGCCATCACCGCAGGAAGCAAGGAATCAAAATGGATAATTTTTCCCAAATGCAAGCCTTTCTGTGGGCCCACGAGCATGGCAACTTTTCTGCGGCGGCCAGGGCGAATGGGTTAACCCCGTCCACCATCAGCAAGTTGATTACCCGCCTGGAAAACCGGCTTCACGTGCGTCTGTTTCAGCGCGGCGCGCGTAATTTGACCCTCACTGAAGAAGGCTCGGCCTATCTGGTCAGCGCGCGCGAAGTGATGAACGCCATGGCCGAAGCGGACTCGCTGGCAGAAGCCTTTCCGAACCGGATCAGTGGCGCGTTACGCATTCACACCATGACCACCTTCGCCAAACACCAAATCGTGCCGTGGCTGCCTGAATTCCTCTCGGCTTACCCCGGCCTGACTGTCGACCTCCAGGTTGGCGCCCAATATGTCGATCATTTCGACCAAGGGCTCGACATTGCGATTCACAGCGGCGTACTGCCCGACTCTTCGAGAGTTGCGAGAAAAATAGGCGAAAGCGCCTGGATAATCTGCGCATCCCCCGAGTACCTGGCACGCAGAGGCACGCCGAACCACCCTGAAGAGTTGATGGCGCACGACTGCTACAACTTCGGGTTCAACAGTGTGTGGAATAACTGGCAGTTTAGGGTGGGTGGCGAGAAGGTCACGGTGGCGATCAAGCCCAAAGCGGTCTTCGCCCAAGGGGATTTACAGCGAGACATTGCCTTGGGCGGCGGCGGAATCGTCAAACTCGCTCAGTTCCACATCGGTGCAGATCTCAAGAAAGGCAGGCTGGTACCGCTGCTGCAAAGCTTCGACATAGCGTCCAAGGAGCCCATCTACCTGATCTACACCAATCGAAAACACTTGAGCCCGCGCATTCGGGTATTCCGGGATTTTCTGGAAAACAAGCTGCTGGAAAATCCGTGGGATTGAGCGTTGGGCGTTGCCGAAGGCTGCGATTCTTTGCGCCTCAAAGATCACAGTGTTCGGCACGCGGACTCAGAACGTAGGGGGTGAAACCGCGCTCACCACAATGCACACTTCGTCAAACGGATTGCGCATTCGGTGTGGGAGTCGGCTGTCAAAGTAATAGGCATCGCCCACTTCCAGCACTCGAATCTCGTCACCTACGGTCATTTCCAGTCGACCTTCGATGATGATTCCCCCCTCTTCGGCATCATGAGAATACAGCTCCTCGCCTTCTTCCCCAGTATCCGCGCCTGGCTCGTAACGCTCATGAAGAATCATCATCGAACTGTTTTGCAGATTTGCACCGACCTGACGATATGATAGCTTTTTGCCATCAGCCAGCTCGACCAGATCACTGGCTTTATAAAATACTGCGCGGTCGACAACAGCAGAGTCTGAAAAAAACACGCTGAGGGTGACGTTCAAGGGCCGAAGCAAGCGTTTCAAGACACTGACCGACGGGCTGGATTTGTCCCGTTCGATAATTGAAAGCGTGGCATGCGGCACTCCGGCCTGCTCAGCCAACCCTCGAATCGAGAGCCCACGGCTTTGTCGTAAAGCCTTGAGCCTTGCACCTACTGAAGCCGTCTCCACAGCTTCTGACAAGCTTTCAGCCGGCGCCTCTTGAACATGTGGGCTTCGGTCTGTCGCCGATGTTTCTATCACGTTTGATTCCTTGGATAAACGGCACCCGAGTGGGCCAAAAGTTAATTCGAACCTTGAACTGCCGAGTTCTTTTCTGCGGTAAAAGACAACTCAAACGCACCAGGCTGGGTGGTTCCACACCCTTTCAACACACGCCAAGTGAAGCAAAGTATCACGGTTTCAAAAAGGCTCATCCATGGAGAAAGCGTTCAACACTCTAGCTAAAAAAACACCGATGAGATTAATTTGTACCTGTCTTATCAAATTTAAGGCAAAAAAAACAATCAATTGCCGTTAACTGAGCAATTGTGGGTTTTGTCGGCCAGGCCAGAAATAAAGCTTGCCTAGCCAACTCACGAGTGGTAAAAATTTTTACCGCCCAATAAAACAACATCTGCGTAAAGGCTAAAAAATGCATAAATCACGCCACGCTGTTGCAGCATATGGACTTGCCCTCATTGGACTTGCAGTTTCCCAAACTGCGAGCGCCCGTGATCTTACGATTGTTTCCTGGGGAGGAAATTTTCAGGACGCTCAGCGCGAGCTGTTTTTCGCACCCTTCGGTCAGCAAACTGGCCAAAAGGTTCTTGATCAGACCTGGGACGGCGGTGTAGGTGTTCTCGATACCAAGGTCAAAGCCGGCAACCCTAACTGGGACGTCGTCGAAGTTGAAGCTGAAGACCTCGCGCTCGGCTGTGAACAAGGCCTGTTTGAAAAGATAGACTGGACCAAGGTTGGCAACAAGTCTGATTTCATTCCAGAAGCCGTGAACGAGTGCGGCGTCGGCAACATCGTCTGGAATACCGGCCTGTCCTGGGACGGCGACAAGCTCAAGACCGCCCCGACCTCTTGGGCCGACTTCTTTGACCTGGAAAAAATCCCTGGCAAACGCGGCCTGCGCAAAGGCCCTAAATACGCGCTTGAGTTCGCTCTGATTGCCGACGGCGTAAAACCTTCCGAGGTTTACAACGTATTGCGCACTTCTGAAGGCGTTGACCGTGCGTTCAAAAAGCTGGACACCATCAAGTCAAGCATCGTGTGGTGGGAAGCGGGTGCACAACCGCTGCAAATGCTGTCATCCGGTGACATCGCGTTGAGCTCTTCGTACAACGGACGTATCACCGGCTTCAACAACAACGAAGGCAAAAACTTCAAGTTCCTGTGGAACGGTAGCGTATCAGCGATCGACTCGTGGGCCGTGCTCAAAGGCAGCGAGAACAAGGCTGCCGCCATGGATTTCATCGCCTTCTCCAGCAAACCTGAAGAACAAGCCAAGCTGCCCAAGTACATCGCCTACGGCCTGACCAACAAAAAGGCGAACGACTTTGTACCGCAAGACCTGAAACACACGCTGCCAACCACACCGGAAAACCTGGCGCAATCGATCCCGATCGATGTCGAGTTCTGGGTTGAAAACATTGAGCCTCTGACCGAACGCTTCAACGCCTGGGTCGCTCAAAAGTAAATCCCCACCTCTTCTTTTGGTCACCCTGCCACCTGGTTCCAGGTGGCAGGTCACGCGACTTTAGCGATTAACCATGGCTTGTTCATTGTGCATGCCGATGCAGACGAGTCGCGAAGAGGATGTGTGCCTGCTCTCGAGTGAGGATTACCCCGTGAAACACTTGGTCAGCTTTAAAAATATCCAGAAAACCTACGACGGTTTGCGTCCCGTTGTTAAAGATTTGAACCTTGATATCAAAGAGGGAGAATTTGTAACCCTGCTCGGCCCATCCGGCTCGGGCAAAACCACCAGCCTGATGATGCTGGCCGGGTTCGAAACGCCGACTCACGGCGAGATTTATCTCAAAGACAAACCGCTGCACAACCTCCCGCCGCACAAGCGCGATATCGGGATGGTGTTTCAAAACTATGCGCTGTTTCCGCACATGACCATTGAGCAAAACCTGGCCTTCCCTCTCTCTGTCCGCAAAATGAACAGCGTCGACAGAAAAGAAAAAGTACGCCGCGCCCTGGACATGGTGAAACTAACCGATTTCGCAAAACGCTACCCTGCGCAACTCTCGGGTGGCCAGCAGCAACGTGTCGCACTGGCACGCGCGCTCGTGTTTGAACCCAAGCTGGTACTGATGGACGAACCCCTCGGCGCGCTCGACAAGCAACTGCGCGAGCACATGCAGCTGGAAATCAAACACCTGCACCAGCAACTCGGCCTGACGGTGGTCTATGTGACACACGACCAAAGCGAAGCGCTGACCATGTCTGATCGCGTGGCCGTCTTTAATGACGGCGTCATTCAGCAGATCGACACCCCGACCGCTATCTACGAGGCACCGAATAAAAGCTTCGTGGCGCAGTTCATCGGTGAAAACAACACCCTGATCGGTACGTTCGTTTACCGCGACGAGCATCACGCCGTGGCCCGTCTGGCTGACGGCAGTCTGATCCGTGCCATCTCGGTGGTCGAGGCTCAGCCGGGCGATCAAGTGGCGCTGTGCATCCGACCGGAACGCGTGATTGTCGGCCCCGCGGGCAGCACCCCGTTGACCGCTCGAATTCAGGAATACATTTACTTGGGCGACCACGTTCGCATGATCACTGAAATAGCCGGACAAGCGGACTTCATGATCAAGCTGCCTGCATCGCAAATGAACACTCGCTGGACTGTCGGCAGTTCGATCTCCCTTTCCTGGGCACCAGAGCACATTCGTGCGCTGGATGTGACCACACACTGAGTCGTCGATTATGAGTCAGTCCGCAGTCATCCGCCCCGGCACAGCCCATCTGCACACGCTCGACCTGAGGTCCAGGCTCAGAAAATCCGAGCGTGCCTATAAGTTCAAATCATTGATGCTGATCGCACCGCTGTTTCTGTTTGTACTGGTGTGCTTTGCCTTCCCCATCGGCACCCTGCTGACGCGCAGCGTCGACAACCCCGATGTCAACACGGCACTGCCGGCTACCACACAAGCGCTGGCAACCTGGAAAGGCAAAACGTTGCCGGGCGAACTGGCTTACGCGGCATTGGTCACCGACTTGGCCAATGCCAAAGAAAAGGGTCAGATCGGTGCGCTTTCCAAGCGTTTGAGCTATGAAATCCCCGCGTATAGGACCGTCATCAACAAAACCCTGCGCAACCTTCCGGACAGCAGCACGGTCTCCAAACGTGACGCGTTGATTGCTGTCGACAGCGCCTGGGGTGAGCTTAACTACTGGAAAGCGTTGAAGCAGGCATCGTCAACCTTCACCCCGTACTTCCTGTTGGCCGCGCTCGACCACCGGATCGACTCCGCCACTGGCAGCATCGTCAAGGCCGACCCCAATCAGTCGATCTATGTCGATATTTTCGCCCGCACCTTCTACATCGGGGGCGTGGTCACGATTCTCTGCCTGCTGCTGGGGTTCCCGGTCGCTTACTGGCTGGCCACATTGCCAGAAGGCAAAAGCAACCTGCTGATGATCTGCGTGCTGCTGCCTTTCTGGACGTCGCTGATTGTGCGCACCGCCGCCTGGGTCGTGCTGTTGCAGTCTGATGGCCTGATCAACCGTTCCCTCCTGTTTCTGGGCGTTATTGATGCGCCGGTGCAACTGGTCTTCAACCGTACGGGCGTGATCATCGCGATGACCCATGTGTTATTGCCGTTCATGATCCTGCCGCTTTACAGCGTGATGAAAAGCATCCCGACAAACTACGTGCGGGCGGCCATATCACTCGGCGCCCACCCTTTCGTTGCGTTCTGGCGGGTGTACGTTCCGCAAACCTTCGCCGGCCTGGCCGCAGGCGCGCTGCTGACATTTATTCTCGCCATTGGTTACTACGTGACTCCGGCGCTCGTCGGCGGTGCGGCCGATCAAATGGTCAGCTACTTCGTCGCCTTCTACACCAACAAAACCGTTAACTGGGGCATGGCCTCGGCACTCGGCAGCCTGCTGCTGATTGCCACCCTGCTGCTGTATGGGGTGTACGGCAAACTCACCAATCCAAACCAGGCGAGGTCATGACGATGATGCAGCCTTATGCTTCTACGGCCGAAAAACTCGCCCGATTTGGATTGGTCACAGTCTCATTGCTGGTATTGCTGTTTTTGATCATTCCAGTACTGGTGATTATTCCCCTGTCATTCAATTCGTCATCGTTCCTCACCTACCCAATGGACGGTTTCTCCTTGCGTTGGTACGAAGAACTGATGTCGTCCGAAGAATGGCGTCAGGCCTTCAAAAACAGCTTCCTCATTGCCCCAGCGGCTACTGCCCTGGCGATGATCTTCGGCACCCTGGCTTCGGTGGGCTTGAGCCGGGGCAACTTCCGTTTCAAGGGCGTGATCATGGCCTTTCTGATCTCGCCGATGATCGTGCCGCTGGTGATCGTCGCAGTGGGCCTGTACTTCTTCTTTGCCAAGCTGCAATTGCTTAACAGCTACATGGGCCTGGTACTGGCCCATGCAATGCTTGGGGTTCCATTCGTGGTCATTACGGTCAACGCGACCTTGCAGGGTTTTAACACCGACTTGAGCCGAGCTGCCGCCAGCTTGGGCGCACCGCCGCTGACAGTGTTTTTCAAGGTGGTCTTGCCACTGATTGCGCCCGGCGTGATCTCAGGCGGTTTGTTTGCCTTTGCCACGTCGTTTGATGAAGTGGTGGTCACACTGTTTCTGTCCAGCCCCTCACAGCGAACCCTGCCACTGCAAATGTTCTCGGGCATTCGGGAAAACATCAGCCCCAATATCGCTGCGGTCGCCACCATCATGGTCATCCTATCGGTCTTGATGCTCTTGACCCTTGAAGTACTTCGACGTCGTAACGAAAAACTGAAAATAAAACAACACTAAGAAAACAACCGCCGCCTTTTCTGGCTCGCTAACCAACGCCGTGAAACCCTCCTGGGCTTAAAAGCCCGGGACGGTTAACTACTGTCACAATTCAGAGGTTTTTATGCCTAACCTAGTGGGTGATGTTTCCAGTGCTGCCCGCATCCTGCCTGATCTAAAAGGTGAAAAACTGTTTATTCGCAACGGCAAGGGCGCCTACTTGTGGGATGACAAAGGACGTCGATACATCGATACCGCGCTGGGCTTTGGGGCAGTGTTGCTAGGCCACTCCAATGACGCGGTCAACGCCGCCGTCAGCCAGGCCTTGAGCGACAGTGCTGCGCCGTCCTGGGCGCATGTTCGCGAGCATGGCGCTGCAACTGACCTGGCCAAGCACACCGGCGAGCTGTCCAAGGTGATCTTCACCAACTCGGGCAGCGAGGCGGTTCACCTCGCCTGCCGCGCTGCCCGCGCGTATACCGGCCGCGGCAAGATTGCGAAAATGGCGGCGGGCTTCGATGGCTGGTTCGATGATGTGAGCTATGGCAACGTCACTTCCAAAGAAGCGACTTTCCAGGACGGCCAGCGCCCGTCGACTGAGCGCACGACCCTGCTGCGTTTCAACGACTTCGACGATGTCGAGCGGCTGTTCGCCGAAGACAACGACATTGCCGCGGTGGTGCTGGAACCCATGCTTGCTAATGCGGGCTGCATCATGGCCCTGCCCGGCTACCTCAAGCACGTGCAAGCCATCGCCCACCAGCATGGCGCTCTGGTGATCTGTGACGAAGTGCTGATGGGCTTTCGCCTGTATCCAGGGCTGGCGGGGTTGCGCGAAGGCCTGAACCCGGACATTGCCAGCGTGGGCAAAGCCATCGGCAATGGTGTTCCGGTGTCTGCGGTCGTCGCCAAGCCTCACATCCTGGCGGGCTTTGAAGAAGGCCGAGTGATTCGCGGCGGGACATTCAGCGGTAACCCGATGGCTTGCGCGGCGGTGACCAGCACGTTGTCGCAGCTGGATAACAGCGACTACGAGCACTTGATTTCACGTGGCAATACCTTGCGTGAAGCGATTGAGGCGATTTTCAAAGCCCACGACCTGATCGTGACCACCAGCGGTTATGGCAATGTGTTTGGTATCTGGTTAGGCGCTGTAGCGCCGATGACCTACGAGCAAGCCGAGAAGATTGCCAATCCAGCCTTCACCCAGGCGCTGCATCTGGCATTGCGCGAAGCGGGTGTGCTGATCATGCCGTCGCCTTATGGTCGGCTGTATATTTCCTTTGAGCACAACAACCGGGTGATCGAGGAAATAAAGACCGCTTTTGAGCAGGCGGCGGATGCGCTGAGCGGCACTTTTGCCAATGCCTGATGGGAGGCACACGCTGTACCCGCTGATGAGCGAAGCGAGGCTGCGATCGAGGACGCAGTCCTCGTAAATCCGGGCGCTGCGGTGTACCTGATACACCGCAGCGGTCCTCAGCGACTACTGCGTCACAGCAACGAAGCATCGCCCAGAATCAAGTCGGCACCCCGTTCTGCCACCGCCATGACTGCACATTGGATGTTGCCGGAGATCATCGAGGGTATGACCGACGCATCCACGACTCTCAAACCCGTCAATCCACGCACCCGAAGCGAGGAGTCAACCACCGCGCCAGCGTCTTCACCCATGCGGCAGGTCGCAATCGGGTGATAGATGGTTTGCCCATTGGTCTGAGCAAACTCACGCCATTGTTCGTCAGTTTGCACGTCGATCCCTGGGCCGGTTTCCATCTCTACAAAGGCACGCATGGCGGGCTGTTGCATGATCCGACGGGCGATTTTCATGCCTTCGATCAAGCTGGTCCGGTCTTGTTCCACGCTCAGAAAGTTAGGCCTGATCGCCGGCATGACCGCCGGGTCGGCAGACTGGATATGGATGCTCCCGGTGGATGTGGGCCGCAACTGGCTGACCCCGATGGTAAACCCGGGATGTTTGTCGAGAATCCGCTCTGCTGCGTTGGCATAGCTGGCATGCACGACAAAATACTGCACGTCAGGGGTGGGCAGGCTCGGCTGAGTTTTCACAAAGCCATGCACCAACCCGGTGCCCAGGGTCAGAATGCCGGTGCGTTTGGTGAAATACTCGACCGCCGCCATGCCCAAACGCCAACCGCGCGCCATTTCATTGAGCGTGATGGTGTTTTTCAACTTCCAGTTCATGCGCGTCGCAAAATGGTCGATGTAGTTCTCACCTACCCCGTCCAAACGATGCTTGACGGTGATGCCTACTTTTTCAAGTACGTCGGGACGACCAATACCCGACAACTCGAGAATCTGCGGCGATTGAATCGCACCCGCGCACAAGATCACATTTTGAGTGGCGTTTACGGTAATTTCCTTGCCGTGCTGGCGGTAGGTAATCCCCGTGCAACGAGCGCCCTTGAGCTCCAGACGCAGCACATGCGCATGGGTCTCGATCGTCAGATTGGGCCGACGCCGCGCAGGATTCAGATAGCCGTCGACTACGCTCCAGCGTCGCCCAAAACGTTGAGCAACCTGGTAATAACCGAAACCGGTTTGCTCATCATCGTTGTTGTAATCGCCATTGAACGGCTGACCATCCTGCTTGGCCGCGAGCATAAACGCATCGCAGATGGGGTAGCGCTCTTTGACTTGCTCAAGGTGCATCGGGCCATCATGACCCCGGCGGTGATCGCCTTGCGGGTAATTTTCGATCTTCTTGAAATACGGTTTGAGCGTGGCGAAATTCCACCCTTTGGCACCGCTGTGTTCCCAAGCGTCGTAATCACCCGGCTGACCGCGCACGTAGATCATGCCGTTGATCAGGGTCGAACCGCCCAGCCCTTTGCCACGCGGCACTGCAATTTCACGGCCACGGGTGTTCTCTTCGGCTTGGGTCTTGAAACGCCAGTTGTAGCGCTTGTCGACCAATAGCTTGCTGAAGCCTGCCGGAATCGGGATCCAGAAACCTTTGGGTTCGCCACCCGCTTCAAGCATCAATACCCGGTACTTGCCGGAGGCGGTCAAACGATTGGCAAGAATACAGCCCGCGGTGCCACCGCCGACAATAATGTAATCAAACGCACTCATGTCTCGACTCGTTCTTTTTAGAGGCCATCGCCGCTGCCATCAATTCAATCTGGCAGAGCAACATAGGCAGTCCTTCGTGTGTCCGGCAGCCAACTTTTTGCGCGGCCGCCAGCAAGGGGGTTATGACGGGCTGCATGATGATTTCTGCCACGACCTGCTCGGCAGACAACCGTGTCACGTCGCAGGGAAGTGCATCACCCTCTTTCAGTCCCAGAGACGTGCCATTGACAACCAAGTCATAACCCGAGGGGTCCGAAGTGCCGACCGAGACCTCCAGATCAGGAAACGCCCGTGACAACCGATCAACCAGTGCCTGGGCTTTGTCTTGACTGCGATTGGCAATCGTCAGCCAGCCAATGCCGGAGGCTGCCAGGGCAAAAGCAATGGCATTTGCAGCACCGCCAGCCCCGGCCAGATACACCGCACGCCCTTCCAGCTCGATACCCGCCTGGCGCAGCCCGGTCACAAATCCGTCGCCATCGAGAATTTCGCCGTGCAATTTGCCATCGCTTGAGCGGGTGACAACGTTGGCCGCACCGACCAGCCGAGCAGCATCAGAGACGGTGTCGCAAAGTTCTAAAATGGCGGTTTTATGCGGCACTGTGACAATAAACCCATCGAGGCTCTGAATACCACGCAACCCCGTAACCACGACGGCAAGGTCAGCAGGCGACACATGAAAAGGCACCAGCACACGGTCCTGCCCAAGCGTTGAGAAAAGCTTATTCATCGCCTGCGGTGTCTGCACATGGTGAATCGGGTCGGCAATGATGGCGTACACCCGTGTGGTGCCGCTTATTTGCGTTATATCAGTCATAAAATCAGGCCAAGGTGTAGGCGGTTTTAACGCCTGTATAAAATTCGCGGGCATTGCTGCCCTGCTCCCGCGAGCCGTAATATTTGAAAACCCGCCCAGCGCGAGCCACTTCACCCACACCTTCGGCCAGGGTTTTGCCTTCCTCCCGCGAGCGCAAATGCCCCCACTCTTCGCGACGCGCCAAAATCTCTGTATCTATAAGGTCCAGGGCGTCACTGCGTTGCTCTGCTGTTAATTTTTCCCAGGTAGGCTGGGCATCGAACGCTCTAGTTGTATTCAGCCTGTCGAACACAGCCGACCACTTTGACCATGAACGGTCACGCCAGGCTTTATAGGCAACTTGAATACCGAAAGTGCAATGACTGATTACGTCAGAGACGTGATGTGTAAAACATACTCTTGTGCCCCCACAGCGTCTATCAATTGGCTGTGACGTGGATTCACACCTCCTGTGATTCTGCGGCACACATAAATGCAGACATGACAGCGGCAGTAGTGCCAGAGCCTACATGTCAGGGTGAACAACTAAAGCTCATGAGAGCGGATTAGCCCGATTGCGGGGTTCACCCGCGGATCGTTTAATACTCAAGACGCCCTCAAAGTTCGTCAAAAGGCATCATGACACGTTCGCGAAACACCGCCCGTAGTTGCAGACGTTCATACCAGGCTTAAACAGGCGGTAAGTCAGGGCGACTTATATCCAGAGAGAAATAACGGTACAGATGAATGCCCACTGTTATATCGGCCAATGACAGGTGTTGCCCACGAATACATAAGCGGCCGTCCAATGCCTGATCAACCCACTTAAAATACTGCGAACACAGATTAAGGTTATTGTTCGATGGCTTTTAAATCACATTGTGGTTCGGGAGTTCGATAGCCCCCCCAAATACCCCGCTGATAAAAGTCTGCTCTGGCCAGCCTTGCGCTGCCCATCGCCGTGATTCTGACGGGTATTGTGGTGTCGATCCGGCACGGCGTGGCGTACGCCGAACTGGCACCGTTGGCAGGCGCACAACGCTCAGGCACGGCTCTGTCGATGGGCAACAGTGGGGGTTTCCTTGGGCAGTTTCTCATCCCGATCGCGGCCTCTGCCACCGTCAGTCATTGGGGCTGGCAAGCACCTGCCGGCAAGCCCACTCACACAGGAGATACGTGTTACCCCCTGTTTTCTCCTTTCAATACCGGTAATACGACCCTCACTTCCAAGCCCCCGCTTTTGCGATTACTCAGTGTCAGTGCGCCACCTTGTTCCAGCACAATCGCTCTGGCAGCTGACAATCCCAGCCCGACTCCACCCGTATTTTTGTTGCGTGAGCCTTCAAGCCGATAGAACGGAACAAACACCTGCTCGTAGCTTTCAGGGGGAATACCCGGCCCCTGATCACGCACCAGAATGGTCACCTTTTGAGCATCTCGGCTCAGTTCTATGGCCGGCTCACAGGCATACTTCACCGCGTTCTCCAGCAAGTTGCTGATGACACGCTTGAGCCCCATCGGACGGCCGAAATAAACCAGATTAGGCGGGCCGCTGTAGGCGATGTCGATGGATTGGTCGCGAAAATCGTCGATCAGGGTCTGCAGCAGTTCAGCCAAATCGAATGCCGTGGCTGGTTCAAGCCGGGCGTCATCACGAAAGAACTCAAGGCTGGAATTGATCATGGCCTGCATCTCGTCGACATCGCGAAACAGCCGCTGCTGCTGCTCGGGATCGTCAATGAACTCACCGCGCAGGCGCATACGCGTCAACGGGGTGCGCAAGTCATGGGAGATGGCCGCGAGCATCTGCGTTCGGTCTTTGATGAAGTGCTGCAATTGCGCCTGCATGGCGTTAAAGGCAAGGATCGCCTGACGGATTTCTCGAGGACCTACCAGTTCAATGGGGGGCGCTCTAAAGTCGACACCGAAACGCCGGGCGCCCTCGGCAAAGTGCCGCAAAGGCCGGGCCAGATGACGAGTGGCAACCAGCGCGACCAGCATGGTGGACAACAGCACCAGAACGATCAAGATCAGCGTGCGCGGCCATTCGCTCAGCCCCCAACTGCGTGACACAGCGCTGAACATCAGCCAGGAGCCATCGGTCAATTGCACCACTAATGCGTAATGGCCATTTCCCTGGGGCCAGTCGCTGGGCTGGAAGACCTCAAGTTGCTGCTCGGATTTGTTTAACAGACGCTGCGCCTGAAGGGTGGCCGTGCGCTGGGCATCGTCAGGAATCGACGGTAAGTGCATTTCCTCATAGGTGGCGTGCCAAGTGATGTTCGAGTTGCTGTCACTGGCCACAGCCGCCAAATGTTCGCGCATTTCTCTGGGCGAGGCTTCGATCAATTTGGTGGTTAACGCCGTTTTATCCAGCAAGCCGATTTCGCTTAAAGGGGGGTATGCCCAGACGCCCGCCAACTTCGTAAACAAGGCATTGAAGCCCAGTGCTGTGAGCATCGCAGCCAGAGTGGTCAGGGCAATCCAGCGCGTGATCGTGTCACGCGAACGCAGGCACCCACCTGCAAACCAGCCCTTCACTGGCGGACCACGCCGGGCGTAAACAGGTAGCCCACATTGCGCACGGTGCGAATCATCTCGACCCCTTTGCTGTCGAACTCCAGCTTGCGGCGCAGACGGCTGACCTGCACGTCGATGCTGCGATCAAACGCCTCATGGGCAGGGCCACGCGCCAAGTCCAGCAAGACCTCCCGCGTCAGAATGCGCTGCGGGTGCTCGAGAAAAACCAGCAGCAAGTCGAACTCCCCGGCTGACAACGGAATCATCACCTGATCCGGCGAACGCAACTCGCGGCGAGTCAGGTCCAGTTGCCAACCCGCAAACTTCAGCAATGGCCGCGGCACTTCTGCGGTCAACGGCCGGCTCTCTCCCGCGCGACGCAGCACCGCCCGCACCCGAGCCAAAAGCTCACGGGCATCGAAAGGTTTGCTCAGATAATCGTCAGCGCCCATTTCCAGGCCAACAACCCGATCACTCAACTCGCCCATGGCGGTCAGCATGATCACCGGCGTTGGGTATTGCTGGCGCAGACGCTGGCACAGAGCCAGACCGTTTTCTCCCGGCAGCATCAGGTCGAGAATGATCAAATCCGGGGGCTGGAGTGTTATCGCCGCCCACAGTGCCGCGCCATCGACAGCGACTTCCACCGAATACCCGTGTTGTTCAAAAAATTTCTTCAGTAGCGCAAGGACCTCAAGGTCATCGTCTACGATCAACAAGCTGCTCACCGGCGTGTCACTTAAGTTCTGTAAGAATTCATATCTAAAACTATTCGGCGCGGTCCGTCATATATTTCAACTTCGCAATAAAGCAGACATACACAAGCAAAACGCAAGTGCGAGCATCTGCCCCCCGTCGCCAAGAATGTGTGCCATGCCTGCCGAAAACGCGCCCCTGCTCCTGGAGCAGCGCCTGATAAAACCTGACAACAGTACCCTGCATTGCAGCGAAACCAGCCTGCGCCTGTCAGATGACCGGGATCACATCGTGCTCAGTCGCTACATCGAGCAGTACAGCCTTGATGGCGTGCAATGGGTTGAACACATTCATCGGGTGCCCGTGAGCACGTTCCTTGACTGGATGGATTCGCGGGGAGAACTTCAGACCCTGACGCAAGGAATCGACGGCTAGCCCGCACCTGCGATTGGGATCTGTTCTTGTGCCAAGCACGCAGCAACTCCAGAAATGGCGGTGCGGCATCCGACAGAGATCGCAGAAACGAAAAAACCGCCCGAAGGCGGTTTTTTCTAAAGCTTCAAAGGGGCTGTAAACCTTCTCTGAAACTGTGTCTGGCTCCACGACCTGGACTCGAACCAGGGACCCAATGATTAACAGTCATTTGCTCTACCAACTGAGCTATCGCGGAATGGCGTCTATCTTACTGATATAAAAAGAGAAGTCAACACTTTCGATGACTTCTCACAGCATTATTCAGATGACCTGAACAATGGCATCGGTTACCGCTTCAATATTGCTCTGATTCAGTGAAGCGACACAGATTCGACCGGTGTCGAGCGCGTAGATGCCGAACTCGGTACGCAGGCGCGCCACTTGTTCAACGGTCAGACCCGAGTACGAGAACATGCCACGCTGACGCGCAACAAAGCTGAAATCGTGACCTGGGGCTTTTTTCGCCAGCAACTCAACCATCTGCAAACGCATGCCGCGAATGCGCAGGCGCATTTCGGCAAGTTCTTCTTCCCACTGGGCACGCAGCTCTGGGCTGTTGAGCACCGCGGCAACAATGGTTGCGCCGTGGGTCGGCGGGTTGGAGTAGTTGGTGCGGATGACACGTTTGACCTGGGACAGAACGCGCGCGCTCTCTTCCTTGGAATCGGTGACGATCGACAGTGCACCGACGCGCTCGCCGTAAATCGAGAACGATTTGGAGAACGAGCTGGAAACGAAGAAGTTCAGGCCCGATTCGGCGAACAGGCGTACAGCAGCGGCGTCTTCAGCAATGCCGTCGCCAAAGCCCTGGTAAGCCATGTCGAGGAACGGAATCAGGCCTTTGGCTTTAACCACGTCCAGCACGTTCTGCCAGTCAGCCGGGGTCAAGTCGACGCCGGTCGGGTTATGGCAGCAAGCGTGCAGGACAACGATCGAACCGGCTGGCAAGGCGTTGAGGTCTTCGAGCATGCCGACACGGTTTACGTCATGGGTGGCGGCGTCGTAGTAGCGATAGTTGTGCACCGGGAAACCAGCGGTTTCGAACAGCGCGCGGTGGTTTTCCCAGCTTGGATCGCTGATCGCGACCACAGCATTGGGCTGCAGTTGCTTGAGGAAGTCAGCACCAATTTTCAGCGCACCTGTACCGCCAACGGCTTGGGTGGTGATCACACGGCCAGCCGCCAGCAGTGGCGACTCTGCGCCGAACAGCAGCTTCTGCACCGCTTGGTCATAGGCTGCAATGCCATCGATCGGCAGGTAGCCGCGCGACGCATGTTGAGCAACCCGGATCGTTTCGGCTTCGACAACGGCACGCAAGAGTGGAATTCGTCCCTCCTCGTTGCAGTAAACACCGACCCCCAGATTGACTTTGCTGGTACGAGTATCGGCGTTAAATGCTTCGTTGAGGCCCAGGATTGGATCGCGTGGTGCCATTTCGACAGCGGAGAACAGGCTCATTATTACGGCGGCTCTGAATGGAGAATGGAGGGGGTGACAACGCTCCAGCCGATTGCACTAGAGCGGTGCACAAACGGGGAGCAAGTATAAAGCTGATCGCGATTGGGGCAACAGGCGATTCCCGGTTTTGGGTAAGTATTTGCGTTTATTTTCGGCCCACTGGTCTAATTGCAATACTCGTCTAAATGACCGTGCCAGCATTGCGCCTTGAAACAGTCGGTCACGACCTCCATATTTAGCCGTATCCTGATTGTCCTGCGGCATGCGTCGTATGCAGTCTTTCTCGCTTTTACAGGGTCCATACCGCTAAAGAAGCGAATCCAGAGGTCCGTTATGTCTGATTTCCAACTTGTTACCCGCTTTCAGCCTGCAGGCGACCAGCCCGAAGCCATTCGCCAGATGATCGAAGGCATTGAGGCCGGTCTGTCGCACCAGACCCTGCTCGGGGTAACCGGTTCGGGCAAGACCTTCAGCATTGCCAACGTGATCGCCCATGTAAATCGGCCGACCCTGGTGTTGGCGCCGAACAAAACCTTGGCCGCGCAGTTGTACGGCGAGTTCAAGTCGTTCTTCCCGAATAACGCGGTGGAGTACTTTGTCTCGTACTACGACTACTACCAGCCCGAAGCCTATGTCCCCTCCTCCGATACGTTTATCGAGAAAGACGCCTCGATCAATGACCACATCGAGCAGATGCGGCTGTCGGCGACCAAGGCACTGCTGGAGCGCAAAGACGCAATTATCGTGACCACGGTCTCGTGCATCTACGGCTTGGGCAGCCCGGAAACCTATTTAAAGATGGTGCTGCACGTCGATCGCGGCGACAAACTCGATCAACGCGAACTGTTACGCCGCCTGGCTGATCTGCAATACACCCGCAACGACATGGATTTTGCCCGCGCCACCTTCCGGGTGCGCGGCGATGTGATCGACATCTACCCGGCCGAATCTGACCTTGAGGCGATTCGCATTGAGCTGTTCGATGACGAAGTCGAAAGCATCAGCGCGTTTGACCCGTTGACCGGCGAAGTCATCCGCAAGATGCCGCGTTTTACCTTCTACCCTAAAAGCCACTATGTAACCCCGCGCGAAACCTTGCTCGACGCGGTAGAAGGGATCAAGGAAGAACTCAAAGAACGCCTCGATTACTTGCGCGCCAACAACAAGCTGGTAGAAGCGCAGCGTCTGGAACAGCGCACCCGCTTCGATCTGGAAATGATCATGGAGCTGGGTTATTGCAACGGCATCGAAAACTACTCGCGCTACCTCTCGGGTCGGGAGTCCGGTGCCCCGCCGCCCACCCTGTTTGATTACTTGCCGGCCGACGCGCTGCTGGTGATCGACGAGTCACACGTCAGCGTGCCGCAAGTCGGGGCCATGTATAAAGGCGACCGTTCACGCAAGGAAACCCTGGTGGAGTACGGCTTCCGCTTGCCGTCGGCGCTGGACAACCGTCCGATGCGCTTTGATGAATGGGAGCGCATCAGCCCGCAAACGATTTTCGTCTCGGCCACCCCCGGCAACTACGAGGCCGAGCATGCAGGCCGGACCATTGAGCAAGTGGTGCGGCCGACCGGCCTGGTCGACCCGCAAATCGAGATTCGCCCGGCACTGACTCAGGTTGATGACCTGCTCTCCGAGATCTCCAAGCGCGTGGCGCTGGAAGAGCGGGTGCTGGTGACTACCTTGACCAAACGCATGTCCGAAGACCTCACCGATTACCTGGCCGATCACGGCGTGCGTGTGCGTTACCTGCACTCGGACATCGACACCGTGGAGCGGGTCGAGATCATCCGCGACCTGCGCCTCGGGGTGTTTGATGTACTGGTGGGTATCAACTTGCTGCGTGAAGGCCTGGACATGCCTGAAGTGTCGCTGGTGGCGATTCTCGACGCCGACAAGGAAGGCTTCCTGCGCTCAGAGCGTTCGTTGATCCAGACCATTGGCCGCGCAGCCCGTAACCTCAATGGCCGGGCGATTCTATACGCCGACCGCATCACCGGGTCGATGGAACGGGCGATTGGCGAAACCGAACGCCGTCGCGACAAACAGATCGCGTTCAACCTGGCCAACGGCATCACCCCTAAAGGCGTATTCAAGGACGTCGCCGACATCATGGAAGGCGCGGTGGTACCGGGTTCACGCAGCAAGAAGCGCAAAGGCATGGCCAAGGCCGCCGAAGAAAACGCCAAGTACGAAAACGAATTGCGCTCGCCGAGCGAAATCAGCAAACGTATTCGTCAACTGGAAGAAAAAATGTACGCCCTGGCCCGCGACCTGGAATTCGAAGCCGCAGCACAAATGCGCGACGAAATCGGCAAGCTCCGTGAGCGGTTGTTGCAGGTTTAAAACTCCCGTGGGAGCTGCCGCACGCGGTCATCTTTTGATCTTGACGTCCAAAGGCTCGAGAGATCGCCGCCCGGGGCAGCTCACACAAAAACATTTCTTCGCCTATCCCCACTTTTTCAACTGCAAACAGTATCTCGTCCGTCAAGGAAGACCATGACTGCCATCAACCCCCAAACGCCCTTTGTCCCGGGGCGTCTCGAACAAATGTCGACACGAATTGCCTTTTTCATTGCAGGCTTTGGCGTAGCCGCCTGGGCGCCGCTGGTGCCCTATGCCAAAGCTCGCGCCGGGCTCGATGAAGCCACACTTGGTTTGCTGCTGCTGTCACTGGGCGTCGGCTCCATTCTGGCAATGCCCATCGCCGGGGTGCTGGCGTCGCGCTTTGGTTGCCGCCGGGTTTTAACTGTCGCAACGGTATTGATTTGCCTGAGCTTGCCGCTGCTGGCGACACTCAGCTCCATCCCGCTTCTGGTTGCGACGCTGTTTGTGTTTGGCGCAGGCCTGGGTGCCGTCGATTCCACCGTCAATTTGCAGGCAGTGATCGTTGAGCGCGCCAGCGGGCGCCACATGATGTCGGGCTTTCATGGCCTGTTCAGTGTCGGCGGGATTGTTGGTGCGGGCGGTGTCAGTGCGCTGTTGGCGCTGGGTCTGTCGCCACTCTGGGCGATTGCAGTGGTGGTGGCGCTGATTCTCGCGGCCCTGTTTAAAGCGGCCCCGCACTTGCTGCCTTATGGCAGTGAAAGCACCGGGCCAGCGTTTGCGATCCCCCACGGCGTGGTGCTGTTTATCGGCTTGCTGTGTTTTACCGTGTTCCTGGCCGAAGGCGCGATGCTCGACTGGAGCGCGGTGTTTCTGACCGTTGAAAAGCACATCAGTGAGGTGTATGCCGGGCTCGGCTATGCCGCCTTTGCGCTGACCATGACTGTGGGCCGTTTGATGGGCGATCGCATCGTCAAGCGTTTGGGCGCCCGTCGAGTGATTGTGCTGGGAGGGTTGTTCGCCGCCTCGGGCCTGGCCTTGGCGACGCTGGCGCCAAGCTGGGAAGTGGCATTGCTGGGCTATGCACTGGTCGGCGCAGGTTGCTCGAACATCGTGCCGGTGCTGTACACCGCCGTGGGTAAGCAAACCGTGATGCCCGAAAGCATTGCAGTGCCCGCCATTACCACCCTCGGCTATACCGGGATTCTGGCGGGACCTGCTGCCATCGGCTTCATCGCCCATGCCAGCAGCCTGAACATCGCCTTCCTGCTGATCGCCGCCATGCTGGTGGCCGTGGCCATCAGCGGGCGGATTTTGAAGGTGTGACCATCACGACTTTGTAGCCGCTGCCGCAGGCTGCGGCTACAAAAACATGTCGGCCTTAAAACCCTACGCTCGCCTGCACGAAGAATGTACGCGGTTCACCCACGTAGATGCCCGAGTTGTTGTCGCTGGAACGTGTGTAGTATTCCTGATTGAACAGGTTTTTGATGCCCGCCCCAACCTTCAGGTTCGACGCCTGCGGACCAAAATCGTAGCCAACGCGGGTGCTCCAGGTGGCATAACCGGGAATGTCGCCGTATTGGCCATCTGGCGTCGGGTCGGTGATGTAGACGCCGCCCGTGCCCGGTGCATGCTGTTGCGACTGGGCAAACATGTCGAGGTTGTAGGTCCAGCGATTCACCACATAGCGCGCGCCAAGGTTGACCACCTGACGCGAGTAGAGCGGCAGATCTCGGCCCTTGAAGTTGGGAATGTCGCCCTCGGACGTCGCCTTGGTGTAGGTGAAGCCGGCATTCACAGACAAGCCGTCAAGACGCGCGTCCAGCGCTGACATGTCGTAGTGGGCCGAGGTCTCGATGCCCTGGTGCTTGGTCGCGCCAAGGTTGGTCCAGCCCACATCGTTGCTGACATATTGCAGCTCATCGGCAAAGTCGATGTAGAACAGCGTCACTTCGCCGCCCCACACGCCATTGTCATAGCGGGTACCGATTTCATAGGTCTTGGCTTTCTCAGGCTTCAAGCCGGCGGCGGTCTGGTCGCCTGTGCCGCCCTGGCCGAGCTGGAAGTACTGCAAGCTGCCAAACGAGGTTTCATAATTGGCGAACAGTTTCCAGGCGTCCGAGAGGTGGTACATCACACTCAGGGCAGGCAACGCTTCGTTGCTGTCGATGCTTCGGTTCTTTTCCGGGACCGGCACGCCTTTGTTGTCCAGCACCGCATGGTCCTGCCAGTGGGTGCTGATGCGCTCGAAACGAATGCCCGGCGTGACGGTCCAGTTGCCGACATCAATCTTGTCATCGATATAGAACGAGCTGGCTTCGGTACCGCCGGTGCGGTCCTGATAGACATGCCCGTCGGCGCCTGGCCCTGGGGCAGGCACGTTATTCACCAGGTAGACCTGGCTGGCCTCTTCTTGCATGGCTTCTTTGAGGTAGCGATAGCCCAGGCCCACTTCTTGCGTGACATCGCCCAACGTGAACACATGTGACACACGGGGCTCAATCCCGAAGGTGTGGTAGCTGCGTGGGTACGAGGCCAGTGTCTGCAGATTGCGGGCAGCGATAGTGCTGCCACGGAAGCTGTCGGTGTAATACGTCAGGACTTCAAACTGGGTCTGGTCATCAATCTGGCGCAGGTATTTGAAGGACACGTCCTTGCGGCGACCGGTGAAGTTGTCGTAGTCACGCACCGATTGGTACGGGTCAGCATCAAACTGTTTCTGGGTCAGACCACCCGGCATGTCAGCGGTGGCGTCGTAATAGTGAAAGTTAAGGCTGAAATCATCTTGATCGGTCGGCGCCCAATGGGTTTTGAGCAACACATCATCGATGTCGTTGTTGTTATTGCTCGCCCGATAGCCATCGCCCTTCACACCTGAGTACAGCAAGGCTGCACCGATACCGTTGTCAGCCGTTCCGCCAAGGAAGGCCGACTCAATGTGCTTCCAGCCCCCGCGCTCGGACGTTTCCAGGGTCGTGCCGACTTCACCCTGAAAGGTTTCCGGGATCGCGCGGGTCACAAAGTTGATCACGCCGCCCACGTTCTGTGGCCCGTAACGCACCGAACCGGCACCACGTACCACGTCGATGCT
This sequence comes from Pseudomonas sp. NPDC096917, assembly GCF_044762555.1. NCBI lineage: Bacteria > Pseudomonadati > Pseudomonadota > Gammaproteobacteria > Pseudomonadales > Pseudomonadaceae > Pseudomonas > Pseudomonas sp. NPDC096917. The sequence goes on from NZ_JBIWEO010000023.1 coordinate 59,508, forward strand.
GTCCAGGTTGCCCGCTGAAATCGGCGCCATGGACAATTGTGGCTGGCCATATGGGGCGAATGCCGCTGGAACCCCATCAATCAATACGGTCGAACGCGGCGACAGGCGCGAGGTCAGGCCGCGCACGCCCACGTTCAAGGAAATATCGCTGCCACCGGTGCCATTGGACTCTTGCACCTGCACCCCGGGGATGGTCTTGAGCACATCGCCGACATTCATTGCGCCCTGCTCGATCATCGCCTGGCGACGGACCACGGTACGTGCACCGGGGTGGTTCTGAACCACCGCAGAATTGGCATCGCCCAACCAGTCACCCACCACTTTGACGTCTACCGGCCCCAGCTCCAGCGGGCCAGAACCGCTGGAGGCGCTGACGGTTTGCGCCGGGCTCAGGGTGACCGCATCGCCATTGAGCTCGTAACCCAGACCGCTGCCTTGCAGCAGATCACGCAGCGCTTGCTCGGCAGACAGATTGCCCTTGACTGCCGGCGCCTGTTTACCCGCCACCAACTGCGGGCTGAAGAACACCTGCAATGAGGTCTGCTGAGCCAGTTGGCTCAACGCCGCACCCAACGGCTGGGCCTGAATATAAATCGCACTCGACGCGGGCTCGCTCGCAAAAGCACACGGCATCGCCGCGCTGACCGCAAGGGCCAGCGCCAGCGGCAACCAGCGCGACCGGGCAGCAGACGATGGAGTATTCGCAGGTGTTTTGTGTGAGGAATGCCGCACACAAGGATTGTTGTTTTTCACGTCGAGTCTTGCCCTATTGATCGCAATCGAGTGCGTCTGTTAATGCAAACCAGTTGCAGTTGATCAAGAAGACGAAGAACTCGAAAAAAACCTGAATCCATCCTTACATTATTTTGCCGAGATGATTTCCTGGCTGCCATCGGCGCGGTTTTTGATCGCGACCGGCAAGATGCGCGGCAAGGCCGTGAGCAGCGCCTCGGTGTCATCTGTCTTGAACACGCTGGACAGGCGCAGTTGTGCCAGCTCAGGCGTACTCACGTGCAGCGGCTTGTCCCGATAGCGCGACACCTCGACCGCCACCTGCGCAAGAGTTGCGTTATCGAATACCAACTGGCCTTTGCGCCAGGCCAGCAGCGCTTGAGTATTGACCGGCTGTGCAGCGGCGACCTGCCCCTTGGCATTGACCACAGTGCCCAGCCCCGCCGACAGGCTCACCACCGACTGGGCATCAGTGCCTTGCACCCGCACGGTCCCCGACTCCACCGCCACTCGTGCCTGTTCGCCATCGTGCCGCACATCAAAGCGGGTGCCGGTAACTGTCACCTGCCCAGGGCCAGCCTGCACCACAAAAGGCCATTCGCTGTCGTGCGCCACGGTGAACATCGCCTCACCCTGCTCAAGCTCGACGCTGCGCCGCTGACGCTCAAAATTGACCCGCACCCGGCTTCGGCTGTTGAGTTCAATAGATGAACCATCCGGCAGCGTCACGGCCTTGCGCTCGCCCAAGGCCGTGGCAAAGTCGGCGCGATAGCCGCCTGGCGATTGCTCATGCATCCACACGCCCGCTCCGACCGCGACGGCCAGCACACTGGCTGCCAACCCAAAACCCAGCACAGAACGACGCCTGACTGTGGTGACGGGCATCTCACACAGTGCCTGCAAACGGGCTTTTGGCACCCGATCGGCGGCCGCCCATAGACTGACCAGCCACTGGTATTCCGCCTCATGGGTCGCATGTTGCGCGCGCCACGCGTCACATTCGGCCTTCTCTGCGGCGCTCATCGACTGCGACTGCATACGCGAAAACCAGGTGGCCGCCGCATCACGCACGCTGGCGCTGTCGCAGGTGCATTCACGCGTATCCCTCATGGGGCCTCCACCCGTTCACGCAGATGACGCAGGGTGCGGATCATATATTTCTCCACCATGTTCTTGGACAATCCCAGGCGCTCGGCGATCTCGGCTTGAGTCAAGCCTTCGATCTTCTGCCAGACAAACACCTTTCGGCAGTTTAGCGGGAGTTCCTGCAAGGCTTTTTCGACAGACTCAGCCAACTGGATAGCACACATGTACTGCTCCGGATCGCCCGTTTCGGACGAACTGGGTGGAACGGCTGCCTGCTCCTTGGCATCACGCAACTCTTCACGACGAAAACCGTCGACCGCGATATTTCGCGCCATTTGATGCAAATAGGCGCGCGGCTGCTCGATCGTCTCCGAAGCGGACTCGAGCACCCGTACAAAGGTATCGTGGGCCAGGTCCTGCGCCTGCTGGCGATTACGCAAGCGGCGCGTCCAGGTTCCGATCAACTCTTCGTAATGTTCAAAAAAGCCCGTTCGGCGGGGCACTTTGTGAGTCATCGCACTGGACTGAATAGGAGGGGCGTGAATAGTAATGCTTCCTATTAAACGCAGCAATCATTGCAATGACACAAAGCGATCCGACTACATTTCAGTGACCGCTCGCAAGCGCCGTTCGACCTGATTGTCCCGCGCAAAACCGAACACGCGTGCAGTCAACAGGCCTACCAAGCCCATCACGACGCAAAACAACACGCAAACCCATGGGCTCCAAGGCATTAATGCAATCAGCAACAGCGGCGTGGTACTGGCCCACAGCGCATAGGCAATGTTGTAGGTGAAGGAAATACCCGACACGCGGATCGCTGCCGGAAACAAACCGACCATCACCGACGGCACCACACCGACAATCCCGCAGGTCAAGCCGGCAAAGGCATAGGCCAGCCCCGGCAAGCCCCACTGTCCGACCAGGCTGGCATAAAGCACGCCAATCCCCAGCGGCAACAACAGGCTGTACAACACGATGCTGCGCCACACGCCAATCCGGTCAACCACCCACCCGGCCAGCACACAACCGATGTTCAGAAAAACAATACCCAGGCTGCTCAGGGCAAACGTATGACTGGCGGTCATGCCAAAACGCTGCTGCATCACGGTCGGGGTAATCACCACAAACACCACGACAGCGCTGGTGAGTACGCAGGTGAGCAACGCTGCGGGCAGTAAAGAGGGACGATAGTCGCGCAACACCGTACGCAGTGGCAGCTCTGCCCGCCCCTCGCGGCGCTCGCGCAAGGCCAGAAACACCGGGGTTTCGCTCAACCAGCGGCGCAGCCATACCCCAACCACCCCAAACACCCCGCCCAGCAGGAATGGAAAGCGCCAGGCGTAATCCAGAATCTGCGCGGGGGTAAACAGGTGGGCCAGTAAGGTCGCAGTCAAGGCACCAATCAGGTAACCGAACGTCAGGCCTGCCTGCAAAAAGCCCAGCGCATAGCCACGCCGACCGGCGGGCGCGTGCTCAGCCACAAACACCCAGGCGCTCGGGACCTCGCCGCCGACTGCTGCACCCTGAAATATGCGCAGCGCGAGCAGGATCAGCGGCGCGAAATAACCAATGTCAGCATAAGTCGGCATGATCCCGATCAGCAGACAGGGCAAGGCCATCATCAGAATGCTCAGGCTGAATACCCGCTTGCGCCCCAGATGATCAGCAAAGTGCGCCATGAGGATGCCGCCAAGCGGGCGCGCTAGATAACCGGTCACAAAAATCCCGAAACTTTGCAACAAGCGCAGCCATTCAGGCATATCAGGCGGAAAAAACAGCTGACTGAGGGTCAGGGCGAAGAACACAAAAATGATGAAATCGTAGATTTCCAGCGCCCCCCCCAGAGCCGCCAGCCCCAGGGTTCTATAGTCGGAGCGCGAAAAGCGCGTGTTCGTTGCTTGAGTATCGGCAGACATAAATACGCTCAATGTGAACTGGACACGCCTATCCTGGCGTTTATTGTCGAGGCGGCGAGCATAACAAATCTGAACTTTTGGACACGCCACAAATGCACTCCCGTGGGCGCTGGCGCAGGCTGCGATCTATTGCCGTTAAATATCAGCAGCTCGCGATAGGATCTGGACGTATCAGCCCTGCCAGCCACCCCCCAACGCGCCATACAAACCGACCAACGACAACGATACTTGCGCCGTGCTGTCGACCAGCGCGGCCTGGTTGGCCAGCAGCGCGTTTTGCACGGTCAGTACGTTGAGGAAATCCACGGTGCCCTGCGCGTATTGCTGATGAACGCTGTCCAGCGCCCGCTGGTTGTGCTCCACCGCCTGTTGCAGGCTGTCGCGGCGGCGTTGACTGGCCTGGTACGCCACCAGCGCGTCATCCACTTCATGCCACGCGCGCAAGACGGTTTTCTGATAGCCAATCCCGGCTTCCTGTTGACGGCCTTCCTGCAATTGCAACGCGCCTTGCAAACGCCCACCTTCGAACAGCGGCACGCTCACCCCCGGACCAAAGGCGAAGCTGCGCGAGCCCCAACTGCCCACATCCGACAGTTGCAGCGCCTGGAAACCCAAATTGCCGGACAAGGTAATCCGTGGATAAAAGTCCGCCTCGGCAATCCCGATCGACGCCGTTGCGGCATGCAAGCGGGCTTGCGCCAGTCGAATATCCGGGCGTCGCTGTGCCAGCTCGCTCGGCAAGCCAATCGGCACTGTCGCGGTATACGCCGGCACAGCTGCGGGTGCGCTCAATTGTTGTTGCAAGGCCCTGGGTTCGCGGGCCAATAGCAAACTGAGGGCATTGATCAATTGCGCACTGTGCTGTTGCAACGGCGCCAGGCGCGCTTGAATTTCTGCAACCTGAGCCGCCGCTTCCGAGACTTCCAGGTCGGTGGCCACACCTTCTTCAAGCTGCAATCGAGTCAGCTCAAGGCTGCGCCGGGCGATGTGCAGGTTCTGCTCGATCACAGCCAAACCCTGCTGGGTGCTGCGCAGTTCGATGTAGTCTTGAGCGGTTTGCACAATCACCAGCAGTTGCACAGCATGACGATCTTCTTCGGCCATGTGCACAGAAGCATCTGCCACTTCCACAGAGCGTTTGACCCGCCCCCACAGGTCCGCTTCCCAACTGATACCGAGCCCGCCGCTCCACAGGTTAAACGCCTGCTTGCCGCTGTTGCCAGACGGGTCATTCAAGCCACGCTGACTGTTGCGACTCCGGCTGTAGCCCACAGAGCCATCGACCGCTGGCAACTCCTCGGCCGCCACTTGACGGCGCATAGCGCGGCTTTGCTCCAGTCGGCTGGCCGCCAGTTGCAGATCAAAATTTCGGGTTTGGGCTTCGCGCACCAACGCGGATAACTGCGCATCGGCAAAGCTGTCCCACCAGCGTACGTCGACTGCCGACTCGCGGGTTCCACTGTGCCCGGCTTCGCTTGGCGTGGACGCCCAACGACTGGCCAATGGGTTATCAGGGACCTGAAAATCCGGGCCCATCACGCAACCGCTCAAGCTCAAAACACTGAAACAGGCCACCGCGCTGGCCATACATGTACTGTTCATCGTGCGCTGACCTGTTGCCCAGAGGTGTCTGTGGTATCGACACAAGCCTCTACCGACATGCCCAAGCGCAATTGCTGGGTCAACGGCTGGTCAGCGTCCAGGGTGATTTTGACCGGGATACGCTGCACCACTTTGGTGAAGTTACCCGTCGCGTTATCCGGCGCGATGGCAGAAAACGTCACCCCCGTGGCGGGCGCAATACTGTCAACGGTGCCATGCAGGCTTTCGCCGGGAAAGGTATCGACCTTAACCGTGACCCGCTGCCCAGGACTCATGCGCGTCAGTTGGTGCTCAAGAAAGTTGGCCATCACGTAAGCCTTGGCCAGAGGCACCACGGCCAACAGCGTATCACCCGGCTTGACGTAAGCCCCTTGGCGCAGGCTCCGACGACCCACTACGCCATCAAACGGCGCCACGAGTTGGGTGTACGACAAATCCAGCTCGGCCCGGGCCAGCAAGGCTTGGGCATGTTGCACGCTGGCCTGGGCGGCCGTGCTTTCGGCAGCCAGCACGCGGGTTTGCTGGCGAGCGGCTTCGAGTGCCGCTCTGTGCTGCGCCAATTGCGCCCGCGCGGTCTGCGAGCGGTTCTTGGCCTGCTGCGAGTTTTGCAACGTACCTGCCCCCTGCCCCGCCAAATGCTCGTAGCGCTGCAACTCGTGCCCGGCAAACTCCACTTGCGCCAAGTCGGCGTCGACCGTGGCCTTGGCCTGTTCAATCAACGAGCGCTGACGCTCAAGCATCGCCTGTGCATTCACCTGTTGCGCTTGTGCCGTGGCCACACTGGCCTGCGCTGCTTGCACACTGGCCAGATAATCTTGCGGGTCAATCCGCGCCAGCAACTGCCCGGCCTTGACCGGCTGGTTGTCTTGCACCAGCACCTCGTCGATAAAACCTGCGACTTTAGGGGCGATCAAGGTGAAATCAGCACTCACAAAAGCATCATTGGTGCTTTGCTGTGCACTGCTGGCGAAGACCAAGTGCCAAAGCCCGTACAGCACCGCCAGTGCCAACACGCCCGAACTCGCCATCAATAAAGGCTTGCGCCCGTTTGTTGTACTCACTGCACTGCTCCAACAGGTGTTCCCGGCGGATAAATCCGCGTTGGGCCAAAAGGAATGATTACGATCAATAAAAGCGCCAGACCGGCCATGCACAGGTACAAGTCTGACGAGGTCAGCACCATTGCCTGCTGGTGTACCCGGTGCGCCAAGTCCGCGCCAGTGCTGACCAGCGGCGAGTTGCCAATGCGATCAACCAGCGTCATGGAGTGCATGTGCTCGCGATTGACCGTCAGCACTTGCAACACGCTGCCCGCCGCCACCGCTGAAAAGCCTTTAACGGTGTTGAACCACGCAGAGGCAAATGGCCCATCGACCGGGTTCAAACTGCCTGTGGCTAACATCAGCAGCGGGATAACCGCCATCGGCTGGGCGATGATTTGAATCGCCTGCAAAGCGTAAAAATTCTCGCGGCTCCACACCGACGTCACCTGCGAGCCCATCACACAGGCCAGTGCCAGCAGCCCCAAACCAATGGCCAACACCCAGCGGCAATCGACCCAGCGCAAGTTGCACAGTGCGACCACCAACGGCAACGCAACCCATTGCGGCACAGCCACCATCAACATCACCGGCGCGGTCTCAAGCGGGCGATAGCCCTGAATCTCGGCCAGGTAGCTGGATGGAATCTTGATCGCCGCCAGCAGCACAAACAGCACCCCGGCCAAGGTCAGCAACGCGTGAGAAAGGTTGCGAATTTTCAGTAACTGCAACTTGAAGAACGGCAACGGGTGCGACCATTCATTGATAAAAAACAGCACCAGCAAGGCCAGCCCGCCGACGATAAAAATCCGGATCATTTCGGACTCAAACCAGTTCAGCCGCTGGCCCAGCTCAAGGCCCAGCACCAGCATCAACAGACCGGGCAAGCCGAGCAGCAGCCCGCGCCAGTCGAACTGCTTGAAGCGCTCAAGACGCAAAGGGTCTTGCGGCAAGCCCCAGGCTACGCAGGCCATAGCCAGCAGGCTCAGCGGGATGACCTGCCAAAACGCCCATTGCCAGCCGGCATACTCCACCCACCACGCCGACAACGGCGTGCCAAAGCTGGGGCCAAAAGTGGCGGTGAGCGCGTAGCTGCCCAACCCATACAAGCGGATGTTGGGTGGCAAAAAACGCAGGGCAACCGACATCAGCATCGGCGGCAACGCGCCCCCGGCAAATCCCTGCAGGGTACGCAGCAGCATCAATACAGACACGTTCGGCGCTAAAGGACAGAGGATGCCCAGCAGCACAAATGCGCCAATCGCGCACAGCGTGAAGCGACGCAACGAGAACGTCACTGCACACCACGGCGCAAACGCCATGGCACTGATTGATGTGGCGGAATACACCGCCAGCAGCCACGTACTTTCGTCATAACCGATGCCCATCGCGCCGCGAATATCAGGCATCGCCACCTTGGTCACGTTCTCGTTAAAACCCGCCACCAGCACTGCCAGCAGCACCCCCAACAGGCCGGTAAAAATCCGCACGCCAAATGCCGTGCTGACGCCTGGCGCCGCGACCGGCGTCGCAACGCCCACCGAACCTGCGGCCAGCGACGTCACACCCCGGCTCCCGTCAACCCCTCACGCCCACACTTAAAACGCCGATACATGGCCAACTCCGTCTTCTAACTAGATGACAAAAAGTTTAACCACGCACCAATGCTATAAAAATTGATAAATAGCTAACTGTGGAGTGCGTCAAACGCAATCCACAATCAGGCGACGGTGTTATCGCAGAAGGTTTTGAGGGTGCGGCGCAACCAGCGGTGCGCGTGGTCATTGTCCAGACGCGGGTGCCAGGCCTGGGTAATTTCAACCGGCTGCAACGTGATCGGCAACACGAACGCGCGCAACCTGAGGCCCATGGGCTCCAGCGTCTTGAGCAATAACTGCGGCATCAGAGGCAAGATTAAATCAGCGTTGGCCAAAGCAAAGATGGCGGAATAGAAGGTAGGTGTTGTGAACGAAACTCGACGCTCAAGCCCAATTTCAGCCAGTTGCGTGTCAATCGGCCCGCGAGCACGACCCCGTCGCGACACGCTGATATGGTCATAACTTACAAAACGTTGCGCAGTGATGGGTTGATCAAAAATCGGATGGCCTTCACGAGCCAGCCCCACAAAGGGACACGTAAACAACTTTTGGACTTTAATGTCGGCCCCCGCGGGCCTGGTCGCACCAATCGCCAGGTCAATCCGGCCCTCACTCAGCGCCGCATCATCGGTATAGCCTTCGGGCACGACCCGCAGCGAGGCCTTGGGCATTTCCAAGGCCATCTGCTGGCGTAAAGCCCCGCCATAGACGCCGAAGAACACATCATTGGCGCGAATGCTGAACGTGCGATCCAGCGAACGCAAATCACTGTCCTGACTTTGCGTGAACACCCCGTGCGCTAGCTCAACCACTCCCCGCACCTGCTCGCGCAACTCCAGAGCCCTGGGGGTCGGTACCAGTCCGCGGCCTGAACGCACGAGGATCGGGTCATTCAGCACGTCGCGAATGCGGGTCAAGGTGCGACTCATGGCCGGAGCGCTCAAGTTCATGCGTCGGGCAGCGCCCGCCACTGAGCCCTCTTCGAGCAAGATGTTCAAGGCAACCAACAGATTCAAGTCAGGTATATGCATGGGCGAAAGGTTAGCGTTTAACGCCGCAAGTGGCTAGGCACGGCTGACGCACCGGCTTTGCAGTCATGCACCATTGTTGCGCATCAGGTAAAACTGTATCGCGCGTGCTTAGCTAGCTAACTAAACTTCTTGCAGGTAAATTGCACCCCGTCAGGCAGATGCCTGACGCTCTCTTTGGTTGAGATTTTTGGCCATTACCGGATCCCCATGATGGTAATGGCCTTTTTTATGTCTGGCGTCTTGAAAGGCCTGCAGCGCCGCTAAATCTTAACAATCAGACAGCAACCTAGAATTTAACGTAAGAAGATATACCGCACAAAACAGTCTGAAATCCCCGCCCCGCGTAGGCTGATTCTGATTTGATCCCCTCCCGCCGCTAGCCTGTTGTAAGCCCGACGTTCCACTCGCACCATGCGCCGATTCACGGTGTAACGATTGGAATTGGACACATGCTGGACGCAAACGCCGCGCATATCGCCTTGCTGATCGAAGGCGTAACCACTGACCTTCAGGTACTCAGCTTTACTGGCCGTGAAGCGCTCAACACGCCCTTTTGTTTTGAACTCGAACTGGTCAGCGAGCGCGCCAATCTCCCCCTCGAAACCCTGCTGCACAAAGCCGCTTTACTGACGTTCGGCGGGATGGGCACCGGCAAGATTCACGGCCAGGTGTACACCATCGCCCAAGGCGAATCCGGCCATCGGCTGACTCACTATCACCTCTCGCTACGCCCACGGATTGCCTGGCTGGCACATCGGGTCAATCAGCGCATTTTCCAGCAGATGACGGTGCAACAGATCATTGCTCAGGTGCTGGAAGAGCACGGCATTTTGGCTGATGCGTACCAGTTCAATCTGGATGGGGTGTACGCGCCCCGCACTTACTGCACGCAGTACGACGAAACGGATCTGCATTTCATCCAGCGTCTGGCCGAAGAAGACGGCTTGAGTTTTCACTTTGAGCACAGCGAGCAAGGCCATCTGCTGGTGTTTGGTGATGGCCAGCGGGTGTTCAAACAACTGGCGCCGCTGGCCTACCGGCCAGACTCGGGCATGGTGCCTGAAAGGCCGGTGGTCAGCCGCTTTGGCGCACGTTTGGAAACTCGCACCACGCGAGTGTCACGCCGTGATTACAACTACACCAAGCCGTTGTTCAAGCTCGAAGGTGACGCCAAAAGCATCAGCGTGGGCCCCGATCTTGAGGATTACGATTACCCCGGACGTTTTGAGGATGGCGCACGTGGTCGACGTCTGGCCACGCAAGCATTGGAGCGCCATCGCCGTGATTACCGGCTGGCCAAAGGTAAAAGCGATCAGCCGTTACTGCTCAGTGGTCATTTTCTACCGCTGACCGACCATGGCAATGAGGCCTGGAATGACCTGTGGCTATTAACGGACATCACCCATGAAGGGCGTCAGCCTCAGGTATTGGAACAGTTCGCCAGCCATAGCGCAGAAGCCGCTGCAGACGGTTTTCGTCAGGGTTATCGCAATCATTTTCAGGCAACGCCCTGGGACGTGATCTACCGGCCGGCGCTCGACCATCCAAAACCTAAGGTGCTGGGCAGCCAAAGCGCAGTGGTTACCGGCCCTGCCGGGGAAGAAATTTACGTCGATGCGCTGGGCCGAATCAAAATTCAGTTTCATTGGGACCGTGAGGGTCAGTCAGACGCCCACACCAGTTGCTGGGTGCGGGTGGCCTCCAATTGGGCCGGGCAAAACTTTGGGGCAATTTCCCTGCCGCGTGTTGGCATGGAAGTGCTGGTCAACTATTTGGAGGGTGACCCTGATCAGCCGCTAGTCACCAGTTGCCTGTTTCATTCCGTGCATATGCCGCCGTACAAACTGCCCGACTTCAAGACCGTGGCCACGCTCAAAAGCAAGGAATACAAGGGCAGTCGTGGCAACGAGTTGCGCATTGACGACACCACCAGCGAAATCAGTATTGCTCTGCGCAGTGACCATGCGGCCAGTGCGCTGAACCTTGGTTATTTGACCCACCCACGGCCTGCGGGCGGTCAAGCACGTGGCGAAGGGTTTGAGCTGCGCACCGACCGCCAAGGTGCGTTGCGCGCAGCAGGGGGGCTGCTGCTGACCACCGAGCCGCGCCTAAACGAAAGCAAACACCACAAGGATTTGCCCGAAACCGCCGAGCGTCTGGCCACGGCCAGCGACCAGCAAGACGGTTTTTCCATTCAGGCCCGCGAGGTGCAGGCGCAGGAAGCGGGTGACCAGGATGAAGTGGCCAGAGCGCTGCAACGTCAGCAGCAAGGCATTTTGGGCAGTGGCCCAAACCTGACAGGCAGCCAGCATCCGGAATTTTCCGAGCCGCACCTGGTCATCGCCAGCCCGGCCGGTATCGCGCTGACCACTGCGAACTCGACCCATATCGCCAGTGGTGAACACCTGGCCCTGAGCAGCACCGGGCATACCAGTCTGGCCATCGGTAAGCGTCTGCTGGCCAGTGCCAGTCGAGGCATGCGCCTGTTTGTGCAGCACTTGGGGTGGCGGTTGGTGGCCGCGTCGGGCGACATCGATATCCGTGCGCTGAAAGACAGCATCAATATGCTGGCCAAGCTCAACATCACCGCCAGCGCCGACCGCATCACCCTCACCGCCAAAACCGAGTTGGTGATTCAGGGCGGTGGCAGTGCGACCACCTACAACGCGGGCGGCATCACTCACACCACCAGCGGCCCGTACACGGCGCATGCCGCCGACTTTGTGTACACCGCAGCCAAAAGCAGCGCGACAGCCTTCCCCGAAGCGGCGAAGCCCACTGAGGGCAACCTCGAACTGCTCAACCAGTACGCCAACCTTCAGGGCTTCAAGGCGGGGGCTTTTGAGGTGGTTGATGCGCTGGGCACGCACCACACCGGGGTGTTGGACACCCGTGGCTTTGCGAGTGTGTCGGGAACAGCCCCCGGCCCGGCACGGGTGATGTTCGGGGTGGACCCGGCCGACACCTGGAGCGAGGCCAGCGTTATCGCCAAGACTGAATGGCCCCGCGAGCCAGCGTCCTTCCACCCCATCGCACACGCTCAGAACCTGACGAATTCGACCCTGGCGCTGGCCAAAAGTCGCGACGGATTGATGAGGATCGGCCGCGACCAGGCGCACACGGGCCGTGCTGCTGCGCCCTCGGCTTTATCACTGCGCGATGCCTTGCAAACAGGCTCCTTACCAACCTTGCTTGCCCCCTCTTGCGTTCTCAATAAGTTGATCCCATGACCGACCAGACCGCCCAGCCACGCGAGCCTC
>NZ_JBIWEO010000024.1:0-58504 GCF_044762555.1 Pseudomonas sp. NPDC096917
AAGAACCCTGGCCGAGACTGAGTGCAAAGAGCAGGAAAAATTCTTGGAGATGGTTGGATCGAAATTCAACATATCGTGTAGAGATTCTCAGTGACACAAGCAGCACAGTGGCGCTACCTTAACCCTTTTTCCGGGACGTGCAAAGGGTCTTTGTGAAGGTTTCTCTAAAAACGTGACTGATGGTGGTCCTTACAGCCTGTATTCACGGTGACTACAGCTATTTTCAAGTTTTTTTTCCCAGCCTTTGAACCGAGCCCTCGGCCCCGGTAAGATGCCGGACAGAATTTTTCCACCTCGCTATTCAGGACACCCCCGCCATGAGCATCAAATCAGACAAGTGGATTCGCCGCATGGCGCAAGAGCACGGCATGATCGAGCCTTTCGTCGAGCGTCAGGTACGTGGCGAAGGCGCTGATCGTCTGATTTCCTACGGCGTGTCGAGCTACGGCTATGACGTTCGCTGTGCCAATGAATTCAAGGTGTTCACCAATATCAATTCGGCCACCGTTGATCCGAAGAATTTCGATGAGGGCAGCTTTGTTGATGTCACCAGCGATGTCTGCATCATCCCGCCAAACTCTTTCGCGCTGGCGCGTACCGTTGAATACTTCCGTATCCCACGTAATGTGCTGACCATCTGCTTGGGTAAAAGCACCTACGCGCGCTGCGGCATCATCGTCAACGTGACGCCGCTTGAGCCTGAGTGGGAAGGTCACGTGACGCTGGAATTCTCCAACACCACTACGCTGCCGGCCAAAATTTACGCCAACGAAGGCGTGGCACAGATGCTGTTCTTCGAATCGGACGAAGAGTGTGAAGTGTCTTACAAGGACCGTGGTGGCAAATACCAGGGTCAGCGCGGCGTGACCTTGCCACGTACCTGACGAGCTGAGGGAATTCTTGAGCGAAAAAGCACTCTACTGAGTGTATTTCCGGTTACGCACCCAGCGAGCCGGATCATCGCTCAGGAGTGCCCCTATGAAGATCGATCCGAGTATCCGCGCCCAACTGGCAAACCTTGAGCCTAATCAGGTTGGATTGTTGGCCTGGTCGCTACTCGCGTTTCCCAAGCTGCACGCAGGCGGCATCCCCGGCCAGCCTGACCCGGACACCCCGCAACCCACTGAACCCACCGAACCTGGCGTGCCGACACTGCCGGACGAGGCGCCGCCTGCCCCTGTGGCTTGATAAGCACCCAATCTGTAGGAACGAGCTGGTTCGCGATCTTTCAAACGATCGCGAGGTTCACGGTTACGTTCCCGCAGGGTGGGAGGCGCCTACTTCAAATTTCCGCTCAAAAACTGGCGCAAGCGCTCGCTTTTAGGGTTGTCCAGCACATCGCTCGGCGCGCCTTGCTCCTCTATCAGCCCCTGGTGCAGAAACACCACCTGACTCGCGACCTTGCGTGCGAAGTTCATCTCATGGGTGACCATGATCATCGTGCGGCCCTCCTCAGCCAAGCCCTGGATCACCTTCAACACTTCGCCTACAAGTTCCGGGTCCAGCGCCGAGGTGGGTTCATCGAAGAGCATCACTTCGGGCTCCATCGCCAGCGCCCGGGCAATAGCGACGCGCTGCTGTTGGCCACCCGACAAAAAAGCCGGGTACTGATCGGCTACCCGAGCAGGTAAGCCGACTTTGTCCAGGTAACGTCTGGCGCGCTCCTCAGCGTCTTTTTTACTGCGTCCCAGCACCCGGCGAGGAGCCAGGGTGATGTTCTCCAGCACGGTCATGTGGCTCCACAGGTTGAAGTGTTGAAACACCATCGCCAGCCGCGTGCGCAGGCTTTGTAACTCGGCATCATCAGCCACCCGCATGCCGTTTTTATCGCCGATCATGCGAATCAATTTGCCATCCAGGCTCATTGCGCCATCGTTAGGCGTTTCCAGAAAATTGATGCAGCGCAAAAAGGTGCTTTTCCCCGAGCCGCTGGCGCCAATCAGGCAAATCACGTCCCCGGTCTTCGCCTTGAGTGACACACCTTTGAGCACTTCATTGTCGCCATAGCTTTTATGCAGACCGTCGACACTGAGTTTGTACATGCAGACCTCAAGCAGAAAGAAGATAGCCGCTGCGGTAGGCTTCACGGCCTGCCACATGCGCAATCACCATGCCGGCAGTTGCCATTCGCCGCAGCGATCGGGCGTAAAGCAGCCCTGAATGTGAGCAGTAAACCGGGGTGAGGCGGTCATTGATGGGGTCAATGACGTCGGCTACACATTGGCCTGCCTCAAGGTAATCGCCGGGTTTGACGTGAAAGACCAGCACCCCGCCAGCCGGAGATGTGACCGGCTCGACACCGGCCAACGGTGTGGCCGGGTAGGGCAGGTCAGGCAGAGGTTTGGTTTGCCCTTCAATCGCACCCAAACGGATCAGGTAATCGATCAGCGCCTGACAATCCTGCTCGGCGAGCGCATGGCTCACATCACCTTGGCCGCGCAACTCAACGGTGACCGAGAAACTGCCCTGCGGGATAGCAAAGCAATGTTCGAAGCGTTGCTGCAATGTCCACCACAGCAGCGTGAAGCACTCATCGAACGACAGGCCGCCGGAGTCAGTTGCCAGCAGGCTGGCCTGAGCACCTAGGTAGCGCGCCAGCGGTTCCACCTGTGGCCAGGCCTCGGGCGTGGTGTACAGATGGGCCACCGCTTCAAAGTCGCAGTGCAAGTCCAGCACCACATCGGCATCGCATGCCAGTGTTTGCAGGGTCAGGCGCTGTGATTGCAGCTGTGTGGCAGGCACTTGCGCGGCCAGCGCCTTGCGCAGGTGCTGGCGGATGATGTGCAGGTTATGCGCCGGGTCGTTGTTTAGCAGCCCTTCAACGTCATCGCCGATCTGTGTGCTCAGGTCCAGAAAGTTGCGGTTGAAATTTTGCCCGCTTTCCAGTTCGTAACGACCCAGCGGGATGTCCATCACCACTTGCTCCAGGCCCACCGGGTTGGCCACAGGGACCAGCACGATTTCGCTGTGCAGACGGCCTGCGCTTTCCAGCTCGGCCAAGCGCTTTTTCAGGTGCCAGGCCACCAGCATGCCGGGCAGTTCATCGGCGTGCAGCGAAGCTTGAATGTAAACCTTGCCCTGTGGCTTGGCAGGGCCGTAATGAAAGCTGTGAATATGCCGCTCGGTGCCGGGAACAGGTGCCAGCAAGGGATGGGTTTGATGTCGCTGCATGAAAAGGTCCTAGTGGGCAGGGCCGAGAAAGGCCAACCAGCGGCGCTCCGCCAGTCGAAATAAACCGACCAAAATAAAAGTGACGCACAAATAAATGATGGCCGCGATGCCAAACGACTGGAAGGTCAAGAACGTCGCTGAGTTTGCATCCCGTGCGACCTTCAACACATCAGGGATGGTTGCGGTAAAGGCTACGGTGGTCGAGTGCAGCATCAGGATCACCTCATTGCTGTAAAACGGCAATGAACGACGCAAGGCCGAAGGCATGATCACGTAGGCATAAAGTTTCCAGCCACTGAGGCCATACGCTTTGGCTGCCTCAATTTCGCCGTGGGCCATGCTGCGAATGGAACCGGCAAAAATCTCCGTGGTGTAGGCGCAGGTGTTGAGGGCGAAGGCCAGAATGGTGCAATTCATCGCATCCCGAAAGAACGCATTCAGCTCGGGTTGGGCGCGCACGGCGGCGATGCTGTAGATCCCTGTGTAACAAATCAGCAGTTGTATATAGAGCGGTGTGCCACGAAACAGGTAGGTGTAGAACTGCACCGGCCAGCGAACCCAGCGTCTGGATGAAACCCTGGCGATTGACAGCGGAATCGACACTACAAAACCGATCACCAGCGCGGCACTCAGCAGCCACAGCGTCATGGCCAGCCCGGTAATGTGCTGACCATCGCTGTACAGAAACGGTCGCCAATATTCCTGCAACAGTTCAATCATCGTACAGCCTCCCGTGAACCTGCCGCATAACGGCGTTCCAGACGACGCAAGACGAAATTCGACGCGCTGGTGATCGCCAGATAGATAAGTGCCGCAATCACTAAAAAGTAAAACAGCTGATAAGTGCTCTTGCCCGCGTCTTGAGCGGCCTTGACCAAGTCGGCCAGACCAATGATCGACACTAGCGCCGTGGCCTTGAGCATCACCATCCAGTTATTGCCGATGCCCGGAAGGGCAAAGCGCATCATTTGCGGGAACACCACAAAGCGGAATCGTTGCCAGCGTTTCAGGCCATAAGCGGTTGCTGCTTCGACCTGACCACGAGGTACCGAGAGGATTGCGCCGCGGAATGTCTCGGTGAAGTAGGCGCCGTAGATAAACCCCAGCGTGATCACTCCGGCGCTAAACGGGTTGATTTCGATGTAATCCCATTCCATGGCATCGGTGAAGCTGGTCAACCAGGTTTGCAGGCTATAAAAAATCAGCAGCATCAGCACCAGGTCGGGTACGCCCCGAATCAGTGTTGTGTAGAGCTGGGCCGGCAGGCGCAGCAGCTTCATGCTGGAGAGTTTGGCGCTGGCGCCCAGCAGTCCGAGCAATACGCTCACCGCCAGCGACAGCACTGATAATTTGAGGGTCATCCAGGTGCCTTGCAGCAGCAAGGGGCCGAACCCCTGCAAGCTGAAGGTAGAGAGCCCCAGGTTCTGTACGAGATTTTCAAGCATGACAATCGAGCCCATGGCATTCAAAAAGGCACCCACGCAAGCGTGGGTGCCGGGGCGTTATTTGCCGCTGTACAGATTCAAATCGCCGAAGTGTTTTTTCTGGAGGGTGTCATAGGTGCCGTCCGTGTGTAACGCTTTGATACCTTTGTTGAGTAGGGCTTGTAGCTCGTTGTTACCTTTTTTGATACCGATGGCTGTTTTGGCCGGTAACAGAGGATCATCAATGGCTTTGCTGACTTCGTAATCAGCACCCTGGGGCGATTTCAAAAAGCCCAGTTCGGCTTGCAGCATGTCCTGGACCGAAGCGTCGAGACGGCCTGAAGTCAGGTCGGCATACACCTGATCCTGATTGGCGTAGGCCTTTGTGGTCACCCCGGCTTTATCCAGCACCGCCTTGGCGTAGGCTTCCTGGATGGTGCCTTGCTCATAACCAACGGTTTTGCCTTTGAGCGAGGCAGTGTCTGCGCTCAAGCCCGAGCCTTTTTTGTACACCAGTGACGTGGGGCCCGAGAACAGCTCATTAGAGAAGTCGATGACTTTTTCACGGGCCGGGGTGACGGTCATGGACGAGATGACACCGTCGAATTTGTTGGCTTTAAGGCCGGGAATCATGCCGTCAAAGTCGGATTCGACCCATTTGCACTTCACTTTCAGTTCGGCGCAGATGGCATTGCCCAAGTCGATATCAAAACCCACCAGGCTGCCGTCAGCCGCTTTGGACTCGAACGGAGCGTAGGAGGGGTCTACCCCAAAACGCAGTTCTTTGTACTCTTTGGCTAAAACAGAACCTGCAGCCATGCATAAAGTCAGTGCGGAAAGGGCCAGAAATGCTTTTTTCATTATTCAATCCCTAAAACCAATGAGCGCTTGTGGCGCGTGAGTACGGTTATTGGAGCGCTACGACCAGAGAGAAGTAGCAATAACCGAACCAGAGTGGGATAGGAGAGGAATTAAAAGGATCAATAGGGCCAACGTGTGGGTGTTGTGCGCGAAAAAAGAGCGCGGATAAAGGCGCGCTCTTAATCGGTGCGAACATTCTGCGCGCGACCTTTCTCAGGTAGGCGCTGGCACAGGCTGTGATCGTTTGATCGGCAAAAATCAGAAGATCACAGTCTGTGCCTGTTCCAACCTAAACACGCAGCCCTTTGTTACTTGCCCGGCACCAGCGTGAGGCGCGTCTTGCCGTAGACCTTATCGAAGTTCTGCGGCTGCATCGGGAAGCTGATGTATTGGCCCTTGAGCCAAGAGTCGATAGCGTCAGCGTAATGCGGGCTGGCCGGGTTGCTGGATTGGCCGGTGCTGTTTTGGCCCATCATCGGTTCGCTCTGCCCAAAGTCGACGATCATGCGCATTGCCGGAATCAA
Source organism: Pseudomonas sp. NPDC096917 (assembly GCF_044762555.1). Classification (NCBI taxonomy): domain Bacteria; kingdom Pseudomonadati; phylum Pseudomonadota; class Gammaproteobacteria; order Pseudomonadales; family Pseudomonadaceae; genus Pseudomonas; species Pseudomonas sp. NPDC096917. The sequence continues at coordinate 5,981 of NZ_JBIWEO010000024.1, forward strand.
CGTCGTTTCAAAGCTGTTGCTGCCGGTCTTGTACGCCGCGATGTTGAGCGTGGTGTGATCCCCCCCCGCTGCTACAGGTCCGCGAACGGTTTGGCCATTGGCATTGCGCCACAGGTAGTAATGCAGCTTGCCCCATTGCCACGCCCGGTGATCAAGGCCCAATTGGCCGTCACCGGCGCTGACGGCGGCGGCCAGGCTACGGGCCAGGATGGTCGGTTTGTCTTCTTTTTGCGGGGTGCGAATGTCGTCCCAGAACGGGCTGTCTTCACGGCCCAGCAAGTGATCGCTGACGGCCGGATACGACAGGTTGCTGTTGGCGATGAAGGCTTTCCAGCTGGCGCTGGATTCAGGGCCCAGCTCATCCAGGAAGATCTGCTTGGTGCTTTCTTGCAAAAACAGCTCATACAGCGCTGCGTCGGCCGACGTTGGGCTGAGTTTGCCGTCAAAGGCTATCAGGCGGGTCAGGGCCTCGCGGGCTTTGGCCTGATCGGCCGCAGGCAATGCGGCGATCGACTGTTTCAGCGGTTGCGCCATGCCCGGTGCAGTCAACATGGTTTTGAGCTTGGCTGCAAACAGTGTGGTCTGGTCGTACTGCATCGCGATCATGCTGCGTGCGTCTTGCTTGCCGCTGCCCGCCATCTGAGCGAGACGCTCGCTGCGCTCTGGTGACAACCACGAATTGGACAACTGCATGCCGTATCCATAAGCCGCAGTACGCTGGTTGGCCGTGCCCAGCCAGCCTTGCGCCGGGTCTTGGTCGTACGGGTGTAGCATGGCGTCCGCGTAACCGTCCCAATCGTAGCGGTTGTCCCATCCCGGTGACGGGAACAGGCCCAGGCCTTCACGGCGGTTTGGATACAGCCCGGTGACTTGCCAGCCGATATGGCTGGCGTCGGCGTACAGAAGGTTTAGTGCAATCGCACGAATTTCGCGGCTGGCGTCAGACGCGCTTTCGCTGTTTTGCGCACGGGATAAGTCGAAAAACGCATCAAGGGTTTTATCGCCCTTAACGTCCGGGGTTTGCAGGGCCAGCCCCAGGCTGCTGTCCAGCGCATTGGGTGTGCCAACAGCACTGTTCAGCAGCGGGCCGTGGCGTGTTTCGTAAATGGCTTGGCGAATCGGGCGTTGGCCTTTGACGAAGAATGTTTCGTTGCGCACCGTAGCGGGCAGCCATGTGCCATCGGCCAGGTAGTACAAGTGGTTGCCCTGACGCTTGAGCTTCTCCAGAAACACATCTTGGTTATCGCCCATTGCCATGCTCATGCCCCACGCTACCTTGCCGTTGAAGCCGGCAAACAGCGTCGGCAAGCCAGCGATAGACGCGCCAGCAGCCTGATATTTAGGCGCGCGGATTTGCACGTAATTCCAGGCTGAGGGAATACCGATCGGCTGGTGAATATCGTTGGCCAGCAGGCTTTTGCCGCTGCGGCTGCGTTGCGGACCAATCGCCCAGTCGCTTGAAGCTGTGACGCCAGGCAGATTGAGTTGGCTTATGCGCTCAAGTGCTTGAGTCACGCCACTCAAGCCTGGCAATTGGCTGGCCAGGTTCATGCCGTTGAGTTTATCGGCTTCACTGGTGGGCAATTGCTCATTGGGGTACGTCGGCGTCAGCCACGGGAGTTTGCTGGCGCTGACTTTTTGCGCCAGCACCAGCGAATTGAGTTCTTCTTGTAGATTGACCGAGGTCGAGAAGTTCAACAGGCTGAAAATCAGCGCTGAATCTTCAGGTTTCCAGTATTCAGCCTGATAGCCCGCCTGGGCGAGGTCGGACGGGAGTTTGTCGCGATAGCGGAACAGATAAGCGTTGACGCCTCGGGCATAGACTTCAAAGAATTTCTTAAGGCGTGGCGATGAGCTTTTATACAGCTCGTCTGCGTTCTTTTTGAGGTTGATGCTGCGCATCAGGCGGTCACTGTCCAACGCGTCACTGCCGTCCAGTTCAGCCAAACGGCCTTGGGCGAGCAAGCGTAGGCGCACCATTTGGCTGATGCGGTCACTGGCGTGTACGTAGCCCAGGGTGAACAGCGCATCGTGAAAGCTGCTGCTTTCTATCAGAGGGATGCCCTGGCTGTTGCGGCGAACCGAGACGTTCTGCGCCAACCCCTTGAGGGGCTGCACACCCGAGCTTGGAACCAGGCTATCGCTGGACAGGGTATTTAGCTGGCAACCGGACAAGCCCAACAGGCTGACCATTGCCGCGGCAACGCCGAACCGGGGTAAATAATGAGTAAGGGCTGGCGAGGCCATGGCAAAGCTCCTGCGGGGGTAATGTCATCGAAAGGCGCTACGTTAGTGAGGCCGATGACACTGCGCAAGCGCTATCAACAACAAGCCCCCGCAGTCGCTGCCGAAGGCTGCTAAGGGGGGCGGAGCAACCCGTTTTCTCAACGCCCCGCAACCTTCATCGCAGCCTTCGGCAGCGACCACAGTTTTTGCGCAGACGCTTACTGCGCCGGGTTGATCTGGTTCACCAGCGCGTAGGCACGCTCGGTCGCCGGGCGAGCCTTGATTCGCTCGAACCACACGTTCAGCGCCGGGAAGTCATCCAGATTCTGGCCCTGGAGCTCGTGTGACACGATCCACGGGTAAATAGCGATGTCAGCAATGCTGTATTCATTGCCCGCGACAAAATGACGGCCTTCCAGTTGCTTGTTCAACACACCGTATAGGCGAGTCGTTTCGTCGGTGTAGCGTTTGATCGCGTACGGGATTTTCTCGGGTAAGCGCTTGAAGTGATGGTTTTGCCCGGCCATGGGCCCCAGGCCGCCCATTTGCCAGAACAGCCATTGCAGGGCTACTTGGCGCCCACGCAGGTCTTTAGGCAGGAACTGGCCGATTTTTTCCGCGAGGTACAACAAGATGGCGCCTGACTCAAACAGCGACAGAGGCTCGCCCCCATCGGCTGGTGCGTGATCGACAATCGCCGGAATGCGGTTGTTCGGGGCGATCTTCAGGAAGGAGGGCTTGAACTGTTCGTTTTTGCCGATATTCACCGGATGCACGGTGTAAGGCAGGCCGGCCTCTTCAAGAAACAAAGAGATTTTGTGGCCGTTGGGAGTGGTCCAGTAATAAAGATCAATCATGAAGGGCTCCTGAGGGGCAGAGTCACGCAGTCATAGCGGCTCACTAAGGGCTGCCAGTTTTACTCCCAATGCCTCCACCCTTGAAAGGGCCTGCTCAGTCAGACTCCAAAAAACAAACGCCGCACGTGCTAAGGCAGGTGCGGCGTTTGCAGGGCGGTCTGAAGATCAGGCGCCGTGGCACTTCTTGAATTTTTTGCTGCTGCCGCACGGGCAAGGATCGTTGCGGCCAATGTCTTTCAGTTCATTTCGCACGGGCTCTTGAGGGGCGTGGCCGCAGTTCGGGCCATGCACGTGGCCGTGATCGTGGTCATGCGCGTGATGATCATGATCGTGGTTGCAGTCAGGGCCATGAACGTGGGGTTGCTGGGTCATTACTTAATCACTCTGGAATAAAATCGCCGGGCATTATCTCGCCTTTACGCACCACGTGCACGTCGGAACCGAAGAACAGGCCCGTTTCCAGCGTGCCATCCAGCCGATAAGGGACAGGCTGGTCAGGGGATTCAAGCAATTTGATCAAGGGACGCACCTGCGGCCACAAGTTGGTTCGCACGGGCACGACGAACACCTTAAAGCTGTTTGGCTCGACGCTGAACCATCTGTCGTACTCACCTTCAGTCAGTTTTATCTCGCCCAGATAGAGCGAATAGCTGAGGCCACGCACCGTGAGGGTTGAGTCACTCGGGTTATCCACCCTAAAACGCAGCTTGAAGTGTTGCTCCAAGAGTTTGGCCTTGACCAGTTCGACCTTGACCAGGTGCAGATCCGGATTTTTGTCTGTGGATTCAAACCACGACGCGCAACCGGACAACGCCAGCATCATCACCAGGGCGATTGTTTTTGTTATTCGTGCCCGAGAATTCATTGCCTGCTCCCTTTTTTGCTCTAGCTGCCCATATAACTCGCACAGCACTTTTTGAACTTCAGCCCACTGTCACAGGGGCAGGCATCGTTGCGCCCGACCTTGAGTGGCACCGTTGGATCGATGAAGTACCAGCGCCCTGCGCTTTGTACAAAGCAGGAACGCTCGCGGTGGCTGTGTTCACCCTCGGTGTCATGCCAACGTGCAGTAAAGGTCACAAAAGCATGTTCGGGTTGGCCACCGAACACTTCGCTGCTTTCTACTGCCAGCCCCAGCCAAGTGCTTTGTGCGCTCCAGTGGGCAATGGACTGACGGTCGAGTCCGGCCTGTTGCACAGGCAGGGTGGTATCGACCAGATAGTCGATCAGGCCCAGCACGTAGGCGCTGTAGCGCGAGCGCATCAATGTCTCTGCGCTGGGTGCCGGGTGCCCGGCGTGATAATGCCCGCAGCAGGCGTCCAGCAAATTGCCGCTGCCACAGGGGCAAATGGATGTGCTCATCGGCTTACCACCAATACTTACCAAAGTTTTCCGGGTTTGCCCAAAACCTGGCATTCAGCCAGTCAGGCACTTGTTTGTATTCGCGCAAGTCATAAGTGAACAAGGTCAGCACCTGTTCATCGCGCTGAAAGCGTTCATTACTTTGCAGCGCAAGTGCGAAAAAGTCGGTGTCTTTCCAGTCGCAAGCCGCCAGATCGGCCAACACCGCGATGCGGCTGGCGTTCAGGTTGCGAATCCCGCCGAGCAGTTCCAGGCCCGTGCGCTTGGGTAAATGCTCCAGACAATCGACCACCAGCGCGAGGTCAAAACGCTGTGCGGCCAGCTCTGGCGGTAATGCGCCGGGAGCTGCATGGGCCACGACCGCTTGCGGATGAGCGTTTTGAAACGCTTGCAATGCGGGGAACTGGCTGGCGCCGACCACCAGCAAGCGCTGTGGCGCGTAGAGATCAAGCAGCGCCGCCAGGGCTTGCTGAGGTGTGCGTGTAGAAATGCCAGACGTCATTGTTAGTCCTCAATCAGAGCGTCCAAGACTAGCCTGCTGCGGGCTTGCAGCCTAGGGTCTGTTCCCGTTTCATTGCAGCCACGTGGGCTTTCGTCCCTGGGGGCCCCGCGTCAAATTTAGCCAGGCGGTGTTGCAGAGCTTGAGAAGGGAACAACCATTCTCCTGGCTCTGCGCCTTGCCTGGCTAAATTTGACCCAGCGACGCGGCTTGCAATGAAACGGGAACAGACCGTAGGGGGGATGTGCATGCTGGCTAATAGCCGAACTGCAGTCTTTACTTTCAACCCATCGGCCCATTGCCGACCCCCTCAGGAGAGACCCTTTATGAGCATCATCAGGACCGCCGTACCTTTGATTGTTCTGACCAGCGTGTTGACAGGCTGCGCCGGGTTACAAAAAACCGATTGGCCCACGTGTGCGGCGGTTGGCGGCGTAGGAGGGGCAGCATTGGGCGCGATCAACAGCTCTGCCTGGGCAGGCGGGGGGGCCGTCTTCGGTGCGGGTATGGCCGCCGCGTACTGCTGGGTGCATGGCGATGCAGACGGCGATGGTGTGCCTGACAGTCGCGACAAGTGCCCGGACACCCCCAAAGGCGTGAAAGTCGACGCGGTGGGCTGCCCTATCGTGGCAGTGGTCGTGGTGGAGCAAGTGGTTGTGGTTAAAGAAGAAACCATTGTGGTGCGTGATGTTCACTTTGAATTCAACTCGGCAAAACTGACCGCCGCTGACAAAGACAAGCTCAACGTGATTGCCGTACGTCTGAAAAAAGACGCGGCCAACGCCCAGCTTAAAGTCACCGGTTACACCGACAGCGTGGGTAAAGACGCCTATAACCTCAAACTGTCGAAAGAGCGGGCGCAATCGGTGGTCGAGTACTTGATCGAAAGCGGGGTGCCACGCAATCAGTTTGTCTCCGTTGTGGGCGCGGGTGAGTCGAATCCGGTTGCCACCAACCAGACACCTGAGGGGCGTGCGCTCAACCGCCGCACAGAGATTCAAATCATTCGTTAAGTCAGGTGCGCCGCGCAATTCGCTGACCTGTTGCGAATTGACGAAAGACGCATGTTAGAGCGGCGCGATGGGTGTCAGGGTTCGCTGTCGGGTTGTCCAGGGGAAACCGGCTCGCAGCGAATCTTTTTTTTAAGAGGCCACTGGCGTGGTGCTCCTGCTAGCCGTTAATGTGCGCTCAAAGAAAAACATAGAAAGGGCGGTTGTATGAAGGTGCTTTGGGGGCTGGGGAAGGCTTTGACGTTGTTGTTCTGGGTTGTCGTTGTGATCAATGTATTTAAACCACTGAGCAACCCATTCGATTTACTGATTAATCTGGCAGGGAGTCTGTTGTTTTTGACTCATTTGCTTGAGCTGTTGTTGTTCAACAGCAGCCTGAAAGGGCGCCCCCATCCTTGGCGCGATCGCCTGTACATCCTTTTAATCGGAATTCTGCACGTACAAACCCTCCCTAAATCTCCCGGACAAGGCAACAGCCATGCGTAAGTTATGTTTACTGGCTGCCTTATGCAGCCCATTCGCTCATGCCGAGGTGGTGCAGGTTGAAGCCAACTCGATGATGCGCCTGCCGGCTAATGTGGCTGTATTGAGGCTGGAAAAGCTCGACGTGGCGGATTACGGCACGCTGTTGATTCCGGCGGGTGTCAGCCAGGTCAACATTGACCAGCTGCATTTGGGGCATGAGTCGCGCATCGTTATCGTGCCTGCCGAGCGCGGGATCGAATTGCACGTGGCACGTGCCGACCTTGGTGAAGGCAGCCAGATCAGCGCACGTGGCGCGTCGGGGACGTTTGAAAGGCCGGCCCGGCCAGCGCGTGACTTGAACCTCAGGATCGAATCGCTGCAAGCCCCGCAACTCTTGATCGATGCCCGTGGCGGCAGCGGTGCGCCGGGTTTTGCCGGGCTTGATGGCGGTAATGGTGATGAACCGGGTTGTACGTGGGGTTCTGCAGGTTCAGGTGCCAATGGTGATGACGGCGGCAATGGCCACCAAGGCGCAGCAGGTGCTCAGGTGCGGGTCCAATTGCCTCGTGATTTCCCGGACGAGCAGATCAAGGTGCTGGTTGAGGGTGGTCCCGGCGGCAAGCCTGGTCAGGCCGGTCGCCCGGGTGTCGGGGGTAAATCCAAAGGCTGTATTGTTTATCGCACAGACGCGGGCAAATCGGGACGCCCAGGCCAAGCCGGGCAACCCGGTGAAGCAGGCAGACCAGGTGCAGTGACCATTCAGCGCTTGTAATCCGTCAAGCGTGTAACCGCTGCCGCAGGTTGCGATAAGGGTCGCAGGCCTTCGCTTTTTATTCAAAAGCAGGGCCGCTGCGCAGCCCATCGCAGCCAGCGGCAGCGGCTACAGGTGTGTGCAAGCGTCTTAAAACATCGGCCGCGCCGCAGCAATCGCCACGACCACCAGGCCCAGCACCAGATTGCACCCGACCAGGCGTCGAATCCGCCCCATGATCGCCGCTCCTGCGGCCCATTCCTGCGCCTCCACGGCCTTGCGCAACTCTGGCAGTTGCAGCGACTGAATCCGGATGAACAGCGCCACCATCACGATGTACAGCCCCATCATGATCTGCACATAGCGAGGGGCCGTTTCGAAGCCGCTAAAGCGCATTTGCAGCAGGCCCATGCCGCTGATCGGCAAAATCACCACAGCCACCCACACCCAGACAAAAAAACGTTGAAACACTTCTACCCACAGCTTCAACCGCGCAGGGCCTTCAAGGGCCGTCATAGCCGCGGGGCGCAGGATCATCCAGGCGAAAAACATCCCGCCCACCCAGATCAGAGCGGCCAGTAAGTGCAGGCTGTAAGCAACGGCAAAGGCGGTCATCGAGGTACTCCGTTCGGCGCAGAATCAATTAGCGGGGTATGATAGCGGCCATTCGAACCACTGAAAATTTATCCAGCGTTTCTTGCGCCCGAAGAACCATGATTAGTACCGAACTCAAATCCCAGATCCAGGGCGCATACTCGCGTTTTCTCGAAGCCAAAAGCCTCAAGCCGCGCTATGGCCAGCGTTTGATGATCGCTGAAGTGGCCAAAGTGCTGGGCGATATCGACACCGACGAAGAAAACCACCGCAGTGGCGACCCGGCGGTGGTTGCCGTTGAGGCGGGCACCGGCACCGGTAAAACCGTCGCCTACAGCCTGGCGGCCATTCCGACGGCCAAGGCCGCAGGCAAGCGTCTGGTTATCGCCACGGCGACCGTCGCGCTGCAGGAGCAAATTGTCTACAAAGACCTGCCGGACTTGATGCGCAACAGCGGACTGAATTTCAGCTTTGCCTTGGCCAAGGGCCGTGGGCGTTACATGTGCCTCTCCAAACTCGACATGTTGCTGCAAGAGGGCCACGCGCAAACCGCGACGGCGCAGCTGTTTGAAGAGGAAGGCTTCAAGATTGAAGTCGATGAAGCGAGCCAAAAACTGTTTACCAGCATGATCGAAAAACTGGCGGGCAATAAGTGGGACGGAGACCGCGACAGCTGGCCCCAGGCCCTGGAGGACCAGGACTGGGCGCGCCTGACCACCGACCACAGCCAGTGCACCAGCCGCCATTGCCCAAACTTCGGGCAGTGCGCCTTTTACAAGGCCCGTGAAGGGATGGGCAAGGTCGACGTCATCGTCACCAACCACGACATGGTATTGGCCGACCTGGCCCTCGGGGGCGGCGCCGTGTTGCCCGACCCGCGTGACACCTTGTATGTGTTCGACGAAGGCCACCACCTGCCAGACAAGGCCATCGGCCACTTTGCACACTACACTCGCTTGCGTTCGACCGCTGACTGGCTGGAGCAAACGGGCAAAAATCTCACTAAATTGCTCGCTCAGCACCCGCTGCCTGGCGATTTGGGGCGTTTACTGGAGCAAGTGCCTGAGCTGACGAAAGAGATCAAGGCCCAGCAACAGTTCATGTTCAGTGCCTGCGAGCAAATTGCTGATTTCAAAGTCGGTGAAGAACCCGAAGGGCGTGAACGTCCGCGCCATCGCTTTGTCGGCGGCTTGATTCCTGATCACCTGCGTGAAATGGGCGTTGAGTTGAAGAAAGGCTTTTCGCGGCTGACCGATGTGTTCACCCGGTTGACTGAGTTGCTCAAGGACGGCATGGAGGGTGAGGTCAACATTGGCATCACCAGCCAGCAAGCCGAAGAGTGGTACCCGCTGTTCGGCAGCCTGCTGTCCCGTGCTCAGGGCAACTGGGAGCTATGGACGGCGTTCACCACCGAAGACCCGGAAGACAACCCGCCCATGGCGCGCTGGCTGACCTTGGCTGAAAGTGGTTCGCTGTTTGATATCGAAGTGAACGCCAGCCCGATTCTTGCGGCTGAAATGCTGCGTCGCAACCTGTGGAACGTGGCGTATGGCGCGCTGGTGACATCGGCCACGCTGACGGCATTGGGCACCTTTGACCGTTTTCGCATGCGTGCCGGTTTGCCCAGAACGGCTGTTACAGCGGTAGTGCCGAGCCCATTTCACCATGCCGACGCGGGTGTGCTGCGGGTTCCGGACCTCAAGGCTGATCCACGTGATGCAACGGCACACACCGCTGCGATCATTCGTGAGCTGCCAGGGTTGGTTGAGGGCTCGCGGGGCACATTGGTGCTGTTTTCATCGCGCAAACAAATGCAGGACGTGTTCGACGGCCTGGAGCGTGACTGGCGCAAGCAAGTGTTTATCCAGGGCAACTTGTCCAAGCAGGAAACCCTCAATAAGCACAAGGCGCGGGTCGATGGTGGGGATTCTAGCGTGCTGTTTGGCCTGGCCAGTTTTGCCGAAGGCGTGGACTTGCCCGGCGCTTACTGCGAACACGTGGTGATTGCCAAAATTCCATTTTCAGTGCCCGATGATCCGGTTGAAGCTGCATTGGCCGAATGGATCGAAGCCCGTGGCGGCAATCCCTTCATGGAAATTTCGGTGCCTGATGCTTCGCTCAAGCTGGTTCAGGCTTGCGGGCGCTTGCTGCGCACCGAACAAGACCGCGGCACTATCACCTTGCTCGATCGCAGGCTGGTCACGCAGCGCTATGGCAAAGCTATCCTGAATGCCTTGCCTCCGTTCCGTCGCGAAATTTCTTAAGCGCAAGTCGGTGTTGTCGCCGACCTTGCTGTCCTTGTTGAGACATTCATGACCTCACAGGCCCTTTGCTGGCCGTCAGGGAGAGTTATATCCATATGATTCGCCGTTCGTTGTCTGCCTTTTTCGCGTTGCTGGTCACGACCCCGTTGCTGGCGGCGCCTTCCGGCCAGCAAACCCTGTTTAACTTCGTTCGCCCGGCTGATGTGGTGCGCGTGGCAACTGTTGATGCGAGCCTGCCGCAATACAATGCGGAGCAGACGGCCCAGGGAGAGGTTTTGCGCCGTGTGACCTTCAACCCGGCAACGGCGCCAAGCGTGCGTTTAACGCCGCAAACCGGGGTGTGGGACTGGTCGCAGTCCGGGATGATGACCCTGCGCATTCAAAACGCGATGAGCTGGGCCCTCACGCTCGACGTGACGGTTCAAAGCAGTAACGGCAATACCCTCACCAGCCGTGTCGACCTGCCTGCAGGGCCCGCGCAAACCTTGTTATTGCCGCTGCAAGCCTATTCGCCGCGCAGTCAGGGCATGCGTGCTGGCCCGCCGATGCCAACCATGGTCGATGGGCAGCGTATCTTGCTGGCCAGCAGCGAGGGGCAGATTGATCGCAGCCAAGTGGTGTCGGTGACCTTGTCGATCCCGCAACCCAAAGCCGCGCAAAGCATCCTGCTGGAGCGTTTTGGGGTGCAGGACAGTGACGGCGTGATCAAGACCGTCTACAGCTCGATCGTTGACGGTTACGGCCAGTCGACCCGGGCCAAATGGCCTGAGCGGGTGGCCAATGATGAGCAGCTCAAAGCGGCTGCGGCCAAAGAACAGCAGCAACTCAAGGGCTGGTTGGCCGCACGTACAGGTCTTGACCCCTACGGAGGTTTGCTCAAGGGGCCAGCCTTTGAAGCCACTGGTTTTTTCCGCACCGAAAAGCGCAATGGTCGCTGGCATCTAGTGACCCCCGAAGGGCACCCGTTTTATTCGCTGGGCCTGAACGCCGTGACGGCCAACGACAGCCAGACCTACGTGGCCGGGCGTGAATGGATGTTTACGGATCTGCCTAAAGACGCCAGCCCTTTGGCCGCTTTTTACGGTGCATCGAACCATCGCAACAACACGGGCTCATCTCAGGGGCGGGCCTTTAACGGTGGGCGCTGGTACAACTTTTATACGGCCAACGTGCAGCGCATTAACGCAGAGCCGTGCGTCGCCGCAAAAGCCGAGCCCGCTACCGATCCAGTCGCTGAGTGTGGCCCACAAGCATTTGATCCCAAACGCTGGCAGACCCATGCCCTGGATCGCTTGCAAGCCTGGGGTTTCAATACCGTTGGCAACTGGAGCGACCCGCAGCTGGGCCTCAATGATCGTGTGCCTTACACCTTGCCGCTGTCGATCGTGGGAGACTACAACAGCATCAGCACGGGCTCCGACTGGTGGGGCGGTATGCCTGACCCGTTTGACCCGCGCTTTGCCATGGCCGCCGAGCGCGCCGTGGCGATTGCCGCTCGCGACCATCGGGATGACCCTTGGTTGATCGGTTATTTCGCGGATAACGAACTGGCGTGGGCCGGGGCGGGTGATGACCCCAAAGCGCGTTATGCGCTGGCATTAGGTACGTTGCGCATGACCACGGATGCACCGGCCAAACGTGCGTTTCTTAAACTGTTGCGCGATAAGTACCGCAACCAGCAAGGCTTGTCCAAAGCGTGGGGTGTCGATATTCCGGCTTGGGAGTTAATGGAAGACCCAGGTTTCGAGGGGCCGTTGCCTGACGCTGAGCACCCAGAAATCGAGGCGGACTACAAATATTTCCAAAAGGTCTTTGCAGAAACCTACTTCAAAACACTGTCCGACTCGCTGAAATGGCATGCACCGAACCATTTACTGTTGGGCGGGCGCTTTGCTGTCAGCACCCCGGAAGCGGTGGCCGCATGCGCGAAATACTGCGACGTGCTGAGTTTTAACTTCTACACCTTGCAACCCCAAGACGGCTATGACTTCGCCCAACTGCGAGCGTTGGACAAGCCAGTGATGATTACCGAATTCAACTTTGGCTCCCGCGATCGAGGTCCGTTCTGGGGGGGCGTGACCGAAGTGGCCAACGAAGACGCGCGTGGGCCGGCCTATGCCAAGTTTGTTCAACAGGCTGTGGCCGAGCCGTCGATCGTCGGGGTTCACTGGTTCCAGTATCTGGATCAGCCGGTGACTGGCCGTTTGCTCGACGGTGAAAACGGCCACTTCGGCATGATCGGCATCACCGACTTGCCGTTTACCGGCTTTGTCGACAGCGTACGCAAAACCAACCTGCAAGCCCTTGAACGGCTCAGTCAAGAAGCATCCAAAGCCCAAGTTGATGCGGACGAAGCGCTGAAAGCGCCCCGGCACACCCCGCTTGATGGCAGCGATGGAGGCTCTGGCTCAGGGCATGCAGGCGGACACTCTGGCAAAGGTCACTGATTTCGTATCACCTGATGAGCGGCGATACACTTCGTCGCTCTGAGGGGGGCGGGCTTTCCTTTATCCCTATTGCACTTATGAAACACTTTTTTTCACAAAAAAATCATCTCGACGCTGATACCTTCCTCTGCGGCTCGTAAATGCACAAAAATTGTCCGTTTTGAATGCGTTGTTCTGTTTCAAAAATTGACTGGGACTGGAACAATGCACGCCTTGTAGAGCCATGCTTGATCCAGGAGGTAGGGGTGCAGATTCAGGGGTTTCATGACCTTAAGTTCGAAGCCGTACGTGACGCATTCGCTGATCTATTCAATGATCCACAGGAGCGCGGTGCGGCACTGTGCATCCAGATAGGTGGTGAAACAGTGCTCGACCTTTGGGCTGGAACGGCTGACAAGGACGGCGAGCAACCTTGGCACACCGACACCCTTGCCAACCTGTTTTCATGCACCAAGACCTTTACTGCCGTGACGGCATTGCAGTTGGTGGAGGAGGGCAAACTTGCGCTGGATGTCCCCGTCGCGCGTTATTGGCCCGAGTTTGCCGCAGCCGGTAAAGAAGCCATCACCCTGCGCCAGTTGTTGAGCCATCGGGCAGGTCTGCCGGCATTGCGTGAATTAATGCCGCCTACCGCTCTCTATGAATGGCAAACCATGGTCGATGCGCTGGCCGCAGAAGCACCGTGGTGGACCCCAGGCGAAGGTCATGGTTATGCAGCCATTACCTATGGCTGGTTGGTAGGCGAGTTGATTCGTCGCGCCGACGGGCGCAGTCCGGGTCAATCGATCATGGCGCGCACGGCTAAGCCGCTGGAGCTGGACTTTCATGTCGGGCTCGGCGATGAAGAGTTTTATCGAGTGGCGCACATCGCCCGCAGCAAGGGCAGCATGGGGGATGCCGCGGCTCAGCGGCTCTTGAAAGCGATGATGAATGAACCTACGTCTATGACTACGCGGGCATTTGCCAACCCTCCGTCTATCATGACCAGCACCAATAAGCCGGAGTGGCGCCGAATGGAGCAGCCGGCGGCCAATGGTCATGGCAATGCCCGTAGCCTTGCCGGTTTCTATAGTGGTTTGCTGGATGGCCGTTTGCTGGAGGCCGAGATGCTGGAGCAACTGACCCGAGAACACAGTCTGGGCGAGGATAAAACCTTGCGCACACAGACCCGTCTTGGTCTGGGCTGCATGCTGGACCAGCCTGATGTCCCGAATGCTACCTTTGGTCTTGGGCCGAAGGCTTTCGGCCATCCAGGGGCGGGGGGGTCAATTGGTTTTGCCGATCCGGAGCGAGAGGTGGCTTTCGGATTTGTGACCAATACACTGGGACCTTATGTATTGATGGACCCACGCGTGCAAAAGTTGGTGAAAGTATTGGCGAGCTGTTTATAACGGTCAATTGTAGGCCGTAGGTCGGAACACTCTGGCTTTTATGTGTTCAATACGTTTTTTTATACGGGCTTAGTGCCTCTTTATTCTTAATTCATTGTGTGGATATTCAATGTCATCTAATAAGACCCTCGCTCTGGCTCTTTGCCTGGCTATTACCGGTTGCGCACAAACTCCACAGAATGACGCCGACAATGGCCACAAATGGTGGCAGTTTGGGTCGTCTGATGCAGCACCGACTTCTGGGGACAAGAACGCCAGCGCTTCGGCAAAGCCCACGGACTCTAAAGTCACCCCGCCTCTTGCCAAAGCTGCCCCAGCCCCAGCCCCGGCTCCTGCTGCTGCTGCTGCTCAAACCAAAGACAGCGGTGCTAGCTGGTGGCCCTTTGGTTCTGACTCTGCCAAGAAGGACGCTGCGCCTGACAAACAACCGGTTGTTGCCAAGGTGGCTACCGCACCTGCCAGCGGTGCGAGCAGTTCCAAAAACTGGTGGTGGCCATTTGGGGGGGATGACAAAGACACCAAGCCGGCACCTGTTGGTGTGATCCCGATGCCGGATCCGAAAATCACTCAGGCCTGGCTGGACGAATACGAGCCGCGTCTGCGCGTTGCGATCAAAGACAGTAACTTGCAGCTGGAGCGCCGCGAGAATTTGCTGGTGATCGTGGCTTCGGCTGATAGCTCATTCAAAGCCACCCGCCCGGATTTGCTGATGCCTTCCATGCTTGGCCCGTTCACTCGTGTTGCTAAAGTGGTCGAAGGTGACCCTAAAACCGCCGTGCTGGTACTGGGTCATGCTGATTCCTCAGGTGCCATGGCGAACAACACGCGCTTGAGCCTGGACCGCGCCAAGTCAGTTGCTGCGATCTTCCGCATGAGCGGTTTGCAAGGCAGTCGTCTGACGCTGCGCGGTATGGGCTCGGTGATGCCACGTGCGGCTAACGACAGTAACGAAGGCCGTGCATTGAACCGTCGTGTGGAAATTCTGATGACCCCGCAAGCGACCATGTTGGCGCTGGTCAGCAAGTACAGCCAGCCTGTGCTGACACCAGAAGAACTGGTGGCGGTACAACCGGCTGTTGCACCATCGACTATTGCCAAGAAGGGCGCTACGCCAGTTGCCAAGAAAGCTGCCGTAGCCAAAAAAGCCGCACCGGCTAAAAAGGCAGTGAAGCCTGCTCCAGCCAAAAAATCGGAAGTGGCCAAAGCCGCTACTGACAAAAAGGTTGCTGCCAACGATCAAACCAAGAACTGATAGGTTTCGGGAAGGACTGCCCCATGACTGAAGCGCTGGCTAACATGCGCCGCGATTACACCCGTGAAGGGTTGGCCGAGGCTCAAGCCCCGGCCGAGCCTTTCGCGCTGTTTCATCAGTGGTTCAATGACGCGGTCAAGACCGAGCAGCCTCCGGTTGAGGCCAATGCGATGACCTTGGCCACGGTGGATGCCCAAGGGCGACCGCATTGCCGAGTGCTCTTGCTCAAGGGGCTGGATGAACAGGGTTTTACCTTCTTCACCAACTACACCAGCGCTAAAGGCCAGCAGTTGGCACAATGTCCCTTCGCCGCCATGACCTTCTTCTGGCCAACACTGGAGCGTCAGGTACGGATTGAAGGTGAGGTGGTCAAGGTGACGGCGCAAGAATCCGACGCCTACTACCAGGTGCGCCCCCTGGGCAGCCGGATCGGGGCGTGGGCCTCGCCGCAAAGCCAGGTGATTGCCGATCGTGAAGAACTGGCGGCGCTGCTGGCTGCCACCCAGGCGCGTTTCAGTGACAGCCAGCCGCATTGCCCCGAGCACTGGGGAGGGTATCGGTTGTTGCCGCATCGCATCGAGTTTTGGCAGGGGCGCCCAAGTCGCTTGCATGATCGCCTCAACTATCGACGCGAAGGCGCTGACTGGATCCGTGAGCGACTGGCGCCATGAAGTTGAAGTAAACAGCTGCAGCGGACAAGGCAAAACGTCATATTACGCGCTACCCTTGTCCACACTTTTCAAACGCCAGTTGTGCACGCGGTGTCTGTACCAGCGCTGAATAAAGGCGACTTTTATCTGCGCTGTGCGGTGACAGGCACCCGGTTGCAGAGTTTAATGAATCCCTGATCTTTTGGAGTTGATCCTATGCGTAAGACCGTACTGTTAGTTGCAGCTTTTTCGACCATGACAGTTTTGCTGGGCGGCTGCGCTTCGAACTTGAGCGGCGACACTTACTCGCGTGATGAAGCGCGACGTGTACAAACCGTTCGTATGGGTACCATCGAGTCCCTGCGTCCGGTACAAATTGAAGGCACCAAGACCCCAATCGGCGCCGCTGCGGGTGCTGTGGTGGGTGGCGTCGGTGGTAGCGCCATCGGTGGCGGCCGTGGCAGCATCGTGACTGCCGTGATCGGCGCCGTAGCTGGCGGCCTGCTGGGTTCGGCAGCGGAGTCGGGCCTGACCAAAACCCAAGGCGTAGAAATCACTGTGCGTGAAGATGACGGCAGCACGCGTGCCTATGTGCAGCAGGTTCAAGAGAACGAGATCTTCCGTGTTGGCCAGCGTGTACGCATCATGACCGTTGATGGTACCAGCCGCGTCAGTGGCTGATTCAACGCTTTGCGTTAGAACAAAACCCCGATCAGCGTGAGCTGGTCGGGGTTTTTTTATGCGGTTCTGGCAGGTGCGGTAGCGGTGGGTAGAACAGCCTTTGCTTGAAGGCTTGCTCGGCCCCCGAGAGCGTTGTCGCGATCTGATCCAGCAGGCCTTCTGCAGTGAGTTTGGGTGCGTAACTGCCGATCATGTTTCGCGATCTTATGATCTTTGATAGATCGCGAAACATGCTCGGTCCTACAGATGGCCACGCACAGCACCATAAAGTGCAGGTTACGCTACAGCCTGTTTGCGGCTGAAGAAGGCGGTGACGGTATAGCCAATCAAAGCCGCCAGAATTGAGCCTGTCAGAATCCCCATGCGATCCATGCCCACATAATCGCTGCTGCCCGGCACAAACGCCAATGAGCCAACGAACAGGCTCATGGTAAAGCCGATGCCGCACAGAATCGCCACGCCAAATAGCTGGCCCCAGTTTGCGCCGGTCGGTAGTGCCGCGAGACCGGTTTTGATGGCGAACCAGGTCAGGCCAAACACACCCACGGTTTTTCCGATCAGCAAGCCTGCTGCAATCCCCAACGGCACGTGATGCACGAAGCTGTGCAAATTGACGCCCGTGAGCGATACGCCCGCATTGGCAAAGGCAAACAGCGGCAGAATGGCATAAGACACCCAAGGGTGGAGCGCGTGCTCAATGGTCAGCAAGGGCGAAGGCTCGGAGTTCTTGGTCCGCAGGGGTATGCAGAAAGCCAGCGTTACCCCCGCCAGTGTGGCGTGGACGCCGCTTTTAAGTACGCAGACCCAGAGAATCAGACCGATGATCATATAAGGCGCGACCTTGATTACGCCCATGCGGTTCATCAGGATTAGCGCCACTAGACACGCCCCTGCCAGCAGCAATGACACACCGGACAATTCGCTGGAATAGAACACCGCAATCACGATGATGGCGCCCAGGTCGTCGATGATTGCCAGTGTCATCAGGAACAGCTTGAGCGAGACGGGAACTCGCTTGCCGAGCAAGGCCAATACGCCGAGGGCGAAAGCGATGTCGGTGGCCATGGGGATCGCCCAGCCGTCGAGTGCGTCCGGGAAGTCCTTGTTGAGATACCAGTAGATAAGCGCCGGAACCACCATCCCGCCCACCGCCGCTGCGCCTGGCAGTACAACCTGCGAGGGCTTGGACAAATGGCCTTCGAGCACTTCGCGCTTGACCTCAAGGCCAATCAGCAGGAAGAACAGGGCCATCAGGCCATCGTTGATCCACAGGAGCGAAGGTTTGGCAATGTGAAGGGCGCCAATCTGCACGGCTACAGGCACATCCAGAAAGGCCGTGTAGTAGTGCGAAAGCGGTGAGTTGTTGATGATCAATGCCAGCGCCGCGGCGGCAATCAGCAGCAGACCGCTGGCAGCTTCCATCTGAAAAAAACGAGTGAAAGTGCTACGCAGAGGCAAAGTGGCTCTCCATCGAATAGTTATAAGGTGCAACACCCTAACCTGTGCGGATAGTTGTTAAAACAAAAACTATATTCTTTCTTGGTATAAGCAGTGGTTTGATTCCGCGCCGCTCAAGAGACTAGCAAACCCCGTGGGGAATTAGCCGTCATAGGGGGCGAAATCTAAACCGGTAGCCGTTGCCGAAAGCTGCAATAAGGGCCAAGAACCCTTTAAAAACAGGGATCCTGCGCAACCCGTCGCAGCCTGCGGCAGCGGCTACACGTTGTGTCTTACGCCTCGATACCGAGAATATCGCGCGCCACGGCTTCAGCGATGCGGATACCGTCTACACCGGCCGACATGATGCCGCCGGCATAACCTGCGCCTTCACCCGCCGGGAACAGGCCTTTGACGTTAAGGCTCTGCATCGACGCATCACGGGTCATGCGCAGTGGCGCCGAGGTGCGGGTTTCGATGCCGGTCAGCACGGCGTCGTGCATCGAGAAACCGCGAATCTGCTTCTCGAACGCAGGCAATGCTTCGCGGATGGCTTCAATGGCGTAGGCCGGCAAGGCCAGCGCCAAATCACCGAGGGAAACCCCCGGCTTATAGGACGGCTCAACGCTGCCCAGCTCTGTCGACGGTTTGCCGGCGATAAAGTCGCCCACCAACTGCGCAGGTGCTTGGTAGTTGCTGCCACCCAGCACATAGGCGTGGGCTTCCAGTTGCTCTTGCAACTCGATGCCGGCCAACGGCCCACCCGGATAGTCTTCTGGTGTGATGCCGACCACGATCCCGGAGTTGGCATTGCGTTCGTTACGCGAGTATTGGCTCATGCCGTTGGTGACAACACGCCCCGGCTCGCTGGTAGCGGCCACGACGGTGCCGCCTGGGCACATGCAGAAGCTGTACACCGAACGACCGTTTTTGGCGTGGTGTACCAATTTGTAGTCGGCAGCGCCCAGTTTAGGGTGGCCGGCGTATTTGCCCAGGCGCGCGCTGTCGATCAGCGATTGCGGGTGTTCGATTCGGAAACCGACCGAGAAGGGCTTGGCTTCCATGTACACGCCACGGCCATGAAGCATACGGAAAGTGTCGCGGGCACTGTGGCCCAGCGCCAGGATCACGTGACGCGAGTTCAGTTGTTCGCCGTCGGCGAGCACCACGCCTGTCAGTTGCCCGTCTTCAATCAGCACATCAGTCACGCGCTGTTGAAAACGCACTTCACCGCCCAGCGCGATGATCTGCTGGCGCATGTTCTCGACCACGCCGGTCAGGCGGAACGTGCCGATGTGCGGTTTGCTGACGTAGAGAATTTCTTCGGGGGCGCCCGCTTTGACAAACTCGTGCAGCACTTTGCGGCCATGGTGTTTCGGGTCTTTGATCTGGCTGTAAAGTTTACCGTCCGAGAATGTGCCCGCGCCGCCTTCACCAAACTGCACGTTGGACTCAGGGTTCAGCACGTTTTTACGCCACAGGCCCCACGTGTCTTTGGTGCGCTGGCGCACTTCGGTCCCGCGCTCAAGGATGATCGGCTTGAAGCCCATTTGTGCCAGTACCAGTCCGGCAAAAATACCGCAGGGGCCAAAGCCCACCACAATCGGACGTTCGTTCAAATCCTGTGGGGCCTGACCGACGACTTTGTAGCTGACGTCCGGTGCCGGATTGACGTTACGGTCATCGGCGAATTTGTCTAGCAGCGCGGTTTCATCGCGAACCGCGAGGTCAATGGTGTAGATGAAGCACAATTCGGAGGATTTTTTACGCGCATCGTAGCTGCGCTTGAACAAGGTGAAATCGAGCAGGTCATCGCTGGCGATGCCCAGGCGCTGCACGATGGCAGGACGCAGGTCTTCTTCGGGATGGTCGATTGGCAACTTGAGTTCGGTGATTCGTAACATGACTGAGTCCAGTATCGGGGCCAGGTAAACCCCGGCAGCCTTATGCGAACCGGGGATTATAAGCGGCTTCGACACCGAGGGTCAGGCTAAAACGGCAATCTGTGGTGACAGTTGTCGTTTAGTCGTTACGTGCGCCGCCGAAATAGCCGCAACCACGTTGAACCTGGCCATTGACGCGCAGTTCGGCAGCCAGGTGCTTCACGCTGCCATTAACGCTGTCGGTGCAGCGCTGCGGGGCGACCCACAACTCAATCCGTTGATTGTTGGCTTCGGTGGACAACGAGAAGCGGCCATCACCGACTTGCTCTTCTACATAAGGCAGGGCCAGGTCTGGCTGGCCTTCACGTTTGAGCACCATGCCTTTGCCTCCCGCTTGTACTTCCCACGCAGGCCCGTTGCCGCTGGCGTTTACGGTCTGCTGTTTGAAGTTGGGGTCTTGGCAGGCAGAACTGCTGCGTTCCAGGCGGTAGAGCTGTTGCACTTCGACTTCGCCGTTGGCGCCGGAGGCTTTGGCGGAGTCAAAACGGCCACGAATATCGGCGAACAGCTTACCTGGCTTGTCAGGCATATCCGTCGCGTCTTGTACGAGTGTGGTAGTGGCGCCGTCTCGCACCCTGTAACGCTGTTGTCCGACGCATGGTTGGAAAATCAGTTGGTCATTGGTTGAAACCAGTTCGCCTTGCAAGCGAGTGAGGCCGGCGTTGGTATCGGCAGGTTTGCTGTTGAACATTTGGCAGCCCGCGAATACGGGCAACAGAGCAACTAGAGCTAAGGAACGGGCAGCGCGCATCATTGGGACTCCTGACTAATGCCGTCACGTTACTTAGGCTTGTCCTGCATCACAAGCCTAAAACGGTGGCCGCTGCCGAAGGCTGCGATAAGGGCCGCAGGGCCTTCGCTTTCTTTCAGACGAAGGTTGGCTGTGTAACCCATCGCAGGCGTCGGCAGCGACTACAGGTTTTAGGTTTAACCCACCTGATACGTTTGCCCGGTATGCAGGCCTTCTACGCTTTTGGCGTAGGCCAGCGCCACATCGGCACC
Source organism: Pseudomonas sp. NPDC096917 (assembly GCF_044762555.1). NCBI lineage: Bacteria > Pseudomonadati > Pseudomonadota > Gammaproteobacteria > Pseudomonadales > Pseudomonadaceae > Pseudomonas > Pseudomonas sp. NPDC096917. The sequence continues at coordinate 26,812 of NZ_JBIWEO010000024.1, forward strand.
CGAGACAGGTTTGAAACCACGGAAATACGGCGCGTACTTATCCATCGCTTCTTCCAGTACGGTAGGGCTGACCGAATTGACCCGCAGGCCGCGTGGCAACTCGATGGCCGCCGCCCGGACAAAGCCGTCGAGCGCGGCATTGACCAGCGCTGCCGAGCTGCCGGTACGAATTGGCTCGCGGTTGATCACACCGCTGGTGAAGGTGAACGATGCATTTTCGTTGGCGTATGCGCGCCCGATCAGCAGCAAGTTGACCTGGCCCATCAGTTTGTCCTGCAAACCCAAGGCAAAATCGGTTTCGCTCATATCGGCCAGTGGCACAAAGTTGACGTTGCCCGCAGCGCAGACCAGTGCGTCAAAGCGGCCGGTCTGTTCGAACAACGCGCGAATCGAAGCGCTGTCGCTGATATCAACCTGAAAGTCGCCGCTTTTGCGGCCAATACGCACGATCTCATGGCGCGCTGATAGCTCTCGATCAATCGCTGAGCCTAGGGTGCCGTGAGCGCCGATCAACAGGATTTTCATGAAGTATGCCTTGAGTGATGAGGTGTGGGCTCAGTCTAGTATTGGTTTTTTGAGGCGATAAGCGCACTAATAGGCAACTTTTGGTTTTCATATGGAAACAATCCATGAGCGAGATGGATGACCTGGCGGCGTTTGCGGTACTGATAGATGCCGGGAGTTTTACCTTGGCAGCCCAGCAGTTGGGGTGCAGCAAAGGGCAATTGTCCAAGCGCATCAGCCAATTGGAGGCGCAGTTTTCAGTGGTGTTGCTGCATCGCACCACAAGGCGCCTGAGCCTGACGGCCGCGGGCGCTGCGTTATTGCCTCAAGCGCGGGCGCTGGTCGTGCAAGTACAAAGGGCGCGCCAGGCATTGGCCCGGCTCAAGGATGACGTGGCAGGACCGGTCAGGCTGACCGTGCCGGTGTCGCTGGGGGAGACCTTTTTTGACGCATTACTGCTGGAGTTCTCGCGTGACTATCCGCTGGTACAGATTGAGCTTGAGTTGAACAACAGTTACCGAGACTTGTCGCGTGAAGGCTTTGACCTGGCGATTCGATCACAGGTGGGCAGTCATGAGCGGCTGGTGGCGAAGTCGGTGCTCCAGTGGCATGAAATCACCTGCGCCAGCCCTGCTTATCTTGAGCAAAACGGCGAGCCGACAGCACCTGCGCAACTGGTCGAGCACAGTTGCCTGCTTAACAGTCATTACAGTGGCCGCGAAGAATGGCACTACCACCAGCAGCATGAACTGCACCGGGTGCGGGTGTCGGGGCCGTTTGCCAGCAATCACTACAGCTTGTTGAAAAAAGCAGCGTTGATCGGCGCGGGAATCGCGCGATTGCCGTCCTACATGCTCCGGGCTGAATTGGCGCAAGGGCGTTTACGCGCATTGCTGCTCAACTACCAGACACGCAGCAACCCGATGTACTTGGTGCACCCCTATCAGGGCGGCTTGCCCAAGCGCACACAGATACTCGCGGATTACCTGGTGCAGTGGTTTGAGCGCGATGCATCGGCTTGACCCCAAACCCCTGGAATAAGAGCAGGTCGACGCTCGATTGCGCGCGAGCTTTCAAACGATCAAAAGAGCGCAGCCTTCGGCAGTTGCTGCGCAATCGAGCAACAAAAACGGCCCCGAAGGGCCGTTCTGTTTTGCTGGGTTAAATCAACCACCCAGGTATGCGTCACGCACTTTCGGATCGCTGAGCAATTGCTCACCCGTGCCCTGCATTACTACCCGGCCGTTTTCCAGCACGTAGGCGCGGTCAGCAATTTTCAGCGCCTGGTTAGCGTTTTGCTCCACCAAAAACACCGTGACGCCTTCATCGCGCAGTTGTTCGATGATGTCGAAAATCTGCTGAATGATGATCGGTGCCAAGCCCAATGACGGCTCGTCGAGCAACAGCAGCTTGGGCTTGCTCATCAGCGCCCGGCCAATGGCGAGCATTTGTTGCTCACCACCGGACATGGTGCCGCCACGTTGATTGAAGCGTTCTTTCAGGCGCGGGAAAAGGTGCAGCACCTTGTCCATTTGCACCTGATAGTCGTGCTTCTCGGTAAAGAATCCACCCATTGAGAGGTTCTCTTCCACGGTCAGACGGGCAAATATCCGACGACCCTCAGGCACCACGGCGATGCTCTTGCGCATGATCTGCGCCGAGGTCAACCCCACCAGTTCCTCGCCCATGTAGCGAATACTGCCGCTTTGGGCTTGTGGCGAGCCGCACAAGGTCATCATCAAGGTCGATTTGCCAGCACCGTTGGCGCCGATCAAGGTCACGATTTCACCCTGGCGCACTTCGACGTTGACGCTGTGCAGTGCCTGGATCTTGCCGTAGAAGGTCGAGACGTTTTCAAATTGCAGCATTTACGCTTCCCCCAAATAGGCTTTGATCACTTCAGGGTTGTCACGGATTTGCTCCGGGGTCCCGTCGGCCAAAGGTGTGCCCTGATTGATCACCACGATATGGTCGGAAATGCTCATGACCAGTTTCATGTCGTGCTCAATCAGCAACACGGTGGCGTTGTGCTCGTTGCGCAAAACGCTGATCAGTGCTTTGAGGTCTTCGGTTTCCTTGGGGTTCAGACCGGCTGCCGGTTCGTCGAGCATGAGAATGCGCGGGCGGGTCATCATGCAGCGCGCGATTTCCAGGCGGCGTTGTTGTCCGTAGGCCAAGGTGCCCGCCGGGCGGTTGGCGAATTCGGTCAGGTTGACCTTATCCAGCCAGTACGCGGCGTATTCCATGGCCTCGCGTTCGCTTTTGCGGAACGCCGGGGTCTTGAACAAGCCCGCCAGGAAGTTGGTGTTGAGGTGGCGATGCTGAGCAATCAGCAGGTTCTCAACGGCCGTCATGTCCTTGAACAAGCGCACGTTTTGGAAGGTACGCACCACGCCTTTGCGGGCGATTTCATGCCCTGCCAACCCTTGAATGGCCTCGCCATCCAGCAGGATGGTACCTGCTGTTGGTTTATAGAAGCCGGTGAGGCAGTTGAACACGGTGGTTTTACCGGCACCGTTAGGGCCGATCATGGACACCACTTGTTTTTCCTTGACGGTAAGGCCCACGCCATTCACCGCCAACAAGCCGCCAAAGCGCATGCTCAGGCCGCTGACTTTCAATATCTCGCGGCTCATTTTCGCAGCTCCAGGTGAGGACGTTGCATTGGCAGCAGACCTTGCGGACGCCAGATCATCATCAGCACCATCATGGCGCCGAACAGCAACATCCGGTACTCACTGAATTCACGCATCATTTCTGGCAGCAGGATCATGACGATAGCGGCGAGGATCACGCCCAACTGCGAGCCCATTCCGCCCAGTACCACGATGGCCAGGATGATTGCCGACTCGATAAACGTGAAGGACTCGGGGGTCACCAAGCCTTGGCGTGCGGCGAAGAAGCTGCCCGCAAAACCGGCAAAAGTAGCACCCAGGGTGAAGGCCGACAGTTTGATGATGGTCGGGTTCAAGCCCAGTGCGCGGCAGGCGATTTCGTCTTCACGCAAGGCTTCCCAGGCGCGGCCAATCGGCATGCGCAGCAAGCGGTTGATCACGAACAGTACAATCAGCACCAGTACCAACGCGATCAGGTACAAGAAAATCACCTTGTTGATCGAGTTGTATTCGAGGCCGAAGTATTCGTGGAAGGTTTGCATGCCTTCTGCAGCGGTTCTGTCGAAGCTCAAGCCGAAGAGAGTCGGCTTGGGAATGTTGCTGATCCCGTTGGGGCCGCCGGTGATGTCCGTGAGGTTACGCAGGAACAGGCGGATGATTTCACCAAAGCCCAAGGTCACGATGGCCAGGTAGTCACCGCGCAAACGCAGCACCGGGAAGCCCAGCAGGAAGCCAAACGTGGCCGCCATGAGACCGGCAATCGGCAGGCACACCCAGAAGCTGAAGCCAAAGTAGTGCGAGAGCATGGCGTAGGTGTACGCACCTACCGCGTAGAACCCGACGTAACCCAAGTCCAGTAGACCGGCCAGACCCACCACAATGTTCAGGCCAAGGCCCAGCATCACGTAGATCAGGATCAGGGTGGCGATGTCGACCGCCCCGCGTGAGCCATAGAATGGCCATACCAGAGCCACGACCACCAGGCCCAGAATGATCCAGCGCTGAGTGCTGGGCAGGGTCAGGAAGTTGCTCGCCTTTGCAGGCATCTTCGGCATGTTGGGGGAGGTTTTCCAGGCTGCGCTCAATTGATCACTGAACAATACGCGCAGGAACATCAGCACTGAGCAGATCGCAATGATAGCCAGTGTGAGCGGGCTGGAATTATGAACTTCGAGGCCGATGCCGACGATCGACAGTTTTAAGCCAAGGACTGGATAGGCAACCGCCCAGACCAAGAGGGCGCTGAACAGCGCTGATTTAAGATGCCGAGTCATACTTTTTCAACCTCCGGACGGCCCAGGATGCCGGATGGGCGGAACAGCAGCACCAATACCAGCAAACCAAACGCCACAACGTCTTTGTACTGGTCACCAAAAATGTCACCGCCAAAGGCTTCCGCGACACCGAGCACCAGGCCGCCGAGCATCGCACCCGGAATGCTGCCAATACCGCCCAAGACTGCTGCAGTGAACGCTTTGAGGCCGACCATAAATCCGGCGTTAGGGTTGATCACACCGTATTGCATACTGATTAACACGGCCGCTACTGCCGCGAGCGCGGCGCCGATCACGAACGTCAACGCGATAACGTTGTTGGTGTTAATGCCCAGCAGGTTGGCCATCTTCATGTCTTCAGCACAGGCTCGGCAGGCGCGGCCCATACGAGAGCGAGAGATGAACAAGGTAAGGCCCCACATGGCCAGCACTGTGACGACGAAGACCACAATTTGCATGTAGGAGACGATGACTTCTTGAGCGCCGCCTGGACCGAATGAGAAACCACCGGGGATCAGGTTAGGGATCGATTTGTCTTTAGAGTCTTGGGACATCAATACAAGGTTTTGCAGGAAGAGCGACATACCAATCGCCGAAATCAGCGGGATCAGGCGATTGCTGCTACGCAGTGGACGGTAGGCAACCCGTTCAATGCTGTAGCCGTAGGCGCTGGTCACGACGATGCTGGCGATAAAAGCTGCGGTCATCAAAAGCGGCACGCTGTCCAGACCCATCATGGTCAGGCCGGCAATGGCGATAAACGCAATATAGGAACCAATCATGTACACCTCGCCATGGGCGAAGTTGATCATTCCAATAATGCCGTAAACCATCGTATAGCCGATGGCTATCAGGGCATACGTGCTGCCAACGTTGAGGCCGTTAACCAGCATTTGGAAGAAGTGATAGATATCAGGCATTACTAAGCTCCTAAAAACCTGAGACGCATTTCACTGGTGGAGTCATTTTCCGGCTTGGGCAATGCGGATTTACACCCGCTTGGGCACAAGTCTTTAGCCAGCGAACCGCTGGTGACGGTTTTAAAGATTTTCAGGTGGGGAGACTCTCGGATCACGAAAGCGCGGCCCATTTTCTGTGGGCCAAAGGCCCGTAAAACAAAGCCCACCGCTTACGCAGTGGGCTTTGTAGTCAGATCAAGAACCGACCCTTATTGAGGGCTTACTTCTGTTTTAGGCTTGCCGAAGTGCCATTCGTAGACCACGAATTTGAAGTCTTTCAGGTCACCTTTGGCGTCGTAGCTCAGTTCGCCAGTTGGGGTTTTGAACGTACCGGCATGGATAGCTTCGGCGACTTTGGTTGGGTCTTCGCTTTTGGCAGACTTGATGCCTTCGGCAATCAGCTCAACAGCGGAGTAAGCCGGGAACACGAACGGGCCGCTTGGGTCTTTGCCATCGGCTTTGATTGCGTCAGTAATGGCTTTGTTGGCCGGGTCGGTGTCGAAGGATTTAGGCAGGGTAACCAGCAGGCCTTCGGAAGCGTCCTGGGCAATTTGCGAGATGGAGTCGTTGCCCACACCTTCAGGGCCCATGAACTTGGCGTTCAGGCCTTTTTCTTTGGCTTGACGCAGGATCAAGCCCAGCTCTGGGTGGTAGCCACCGTAGTAAACGAAGTCGACGTTGGCTTGTTTGAGCTTGCCAATAATGGAAGCAAAGTCTTTGTCGCCGGCATTGATGCCTTCAAAGACTGCAACTTTGACGCCGTCTTTCTCAAGGGTTTGCTTGACTGCGGTGGCAATGCCTTCGCCGTACTGCTGTTTGTCGTGCAGTACCGCGACGATTTTCGGCTTAACGAATTTGGCAATGTAGTTACCCGCTGCCGGGCCTTGGGCGCTGTCCAGGCCAATGGTGCGGAAGATCAGCTTGTAACCACGGGAAGTGATCTCCGGGCTGGTGGCAGCCGGGGTGATCATGATGATGCCTTCGTCTTCGTAGATATCCGAAGCAGGCTGAGTGGAGCTGGAGCACAGGTGACCTACAACAAACTTGACGCCATCATTGACCACTTTGTTGGCCACAGCGACGGCTTGTTTTGGGTCGCAAGCGTCGTCGTACTCTTTGGCTTCTAGCATCTTGCCGTCAACGCCGCCTTTGGCGTTGATGTCTTTGATGGCTTGTTTGGCGCCTATGAACTGCATGTCGCCGTACTGAGTCACTGGCCCGGTTTTCGGACCTGCAATACCGATCTTGATGGTGTCTGCGGCAAACGAATGGCTGGCAACCCCGGCCAAAACCATAGCGGCAAATAGTCTAGTAATCTGCTTCTTAGCCATCTTTATTGGTGCTCCACTCTTCTGTTGTATTTTTTATAGTCCTGGAAGCCAAGGCAGCCGGACCGGGTTTTTTCTGAGCGAAATTCCCGATCAATCCCCCTTGCAACTGTACCGGTACAGTGTAGAGCGCCGGTTTAGCGCTTGAATAGCGGGCTGCCAGGGGAAAAAACAGGGAATGTCGCTTAAACGAAAGAAAGAGACAGAATGGCGGCGGATTATGTGGCTGATCTTTATCAGAATGTTGCCAGTTCAGCTTTTCCGTCCTTGGCCTTTTGCTCTTCCCCTCGTTCCTCCACCTTAATTCGGGTTTTTCTACCGGGTGTGCGGCGTTATCATTGCGCCGATTTTTTTACCTGGTGAATCCCATGAATCAAGAACCTAGCACCCTCTATGCCAAGCTGCTTGGCGAGACTTCAACAATCGAGTGGAAGGTGTTGCAGCCGTTCTTCGCCAAAGGCGAATTGTTGTGGGTCGGCCCCGAACTGGACTTGATCGATGCCGCACTGGCGGTGACTCAGGATGAGGCAGACAAAGTGAGTGCCTGGATGGCCCGCGGGGTGTTTGGAAAGATGACTGAACAGCAGGCGCTAGACGTTCTTGAACGAGACCCTGAGCTGTGGGCTGTGGTGGTATCACCTTGGGTAATGGTCCAGGAAAGGGCGCGTAAATAATTTAGCGCACCAAATTCGAGCGTTTTTACCCTGAGGTTTCGCTCGGAAAGTGTGTAGGCCAGTAACTAGTGTCAAAATAGTGGCCACCTGCCGTGAAGAAACGCCACAGTCGATGCTGTGGTTTTTTTTGCCTGCCAATTGATCCTGGCAGTGACGGCGGCGTTATTGTTGGGAGAGCTGCACGGTGGCATAGCCTGTGGCTGGGTAGGGGGGGTTACTCAGTTGTTCAAGCAGCCTATGCAGTGCCTCGAAAGGCACGGGGCGACTCAACAAAAACCCTTGGATAAAGTCGCATCCGTAATGGCTTAAAAGCTCAAATTGTCGGGCGGTCTCGACCCCTTCGCTGACAACTTGCAGGTGCAGAGTGTGGGCCATCACGATGATAGCTTGCACGATCTCCATGTCCTGACTGGAGGTTGGAATGTCTTGAATAAATGAGCGATCAATTTTCAAGGTATTGAGTGGCAAGCGTTTTAAATAGGCCAGGGATGAGTATCCGGTGCCGAAATCGTCAATCGACAAAGACACGCCCAGTGCGCGAATTTGGCGCAACAGCGCCGAGGTGCTGCTGATGTTACCCATCAGCGCGTTTTCTGTGACCTCCAGTTCCAGGCGGTGCGGGGCGATCCCGGACGTGTACAGCGCACTTTCAATTTCGTCAGCCAGTTCTACTCGTACCAGATTCAGCGCCGAGCAATTGACTGTAACCCCAAGCTGTTGCCAGCCCAATCGGGTAAGCGCCGCTAAGTCTAGGCAGGCCTTGCGCAGTACCCAGCTGTCCAGTTCGGCAATCAGGCCGTTGGCTTCAGCGATGCTGATAAAGCGATCGGGGGCGAGCAGGCCATGTTTGGGGTGATCCCAGCGTACCAAGGCTTCCAGCTTGGCGACGCGTCCATGTTTGAGGTCAAAAATGGGTTGGTAGTGCAGCAACAATCCGGTGTCTTCACTCAGCGCATGACGCAGTTCTTCTTCTATTTGCAGTTCCAGAGAAGCGCGGGTTGTCAGGTTCGGGCTGAAGAAGTTCAGGCTGTTACGGCCATTGCCTTTGGATTGGTAAAGCGCCAGGTCTGCGTGTTTGAGCAGTTCAGTGCTAGTGGTACCGTCGTCCGGAAACACGCTGATACCTATGCTGGTGGTCATCACCATGCGCCGTCCTGCCAGCTCAATGGGCTCTTTGAGCGTCTGCATGATGCGCTTGGCCATGCTTTGGGCTTCATCGCGTTCATTGATGTTGATCAAAATGCAAAACTCATCACCACCAAAGCGTGCGACTACGTCCTCATAGCTGCGAGCGGCGCTTGTTATCAGGCTGGCGATGGCTTTGAGCAACTCGTCTCCAGCGTCGTGGCCCAGGCTGTCATTGATGCGTTTGAAGTGATCAATATCGAGAAACATCACCGCCAGCTTGCTGCCTCTTGTTGCGCAATCAGTGAGTTTTTCGGCAAAAATCTGGGTAAACCCGCGCCGGTTTATCAGGTTGGTCAACGGGTCGTAGTGCGCCACTTGCTGCAACGACATGCGGGCTGCATCCAGTTGGCTGAGCAGTGCGTTGACCCGTATCAGGTCGTTTTCCTTTTGCTGCAGTTTTTTGTCAACCAAGGCTGCGCTGATGCTGCTGCCAATCAGCAACAAGGTCATCACGGCAACCATCAGCGCCAGTTGCCAATGGTTGGTTTCAATATGCGCCTGGCTGGAGTCGCCGGTGGGCGCGAAGGTGTGCTGTGCCCACATGCCGATAAAGTGCACGCTGAGGAGGGCTGAGCCTGCCGTGATGCTGATGGCGTACTTTAAAAAATGATGAAACAGGCCTTGGGTTGAGCGCAGCGCTATGGCCATTTGCAAGGACCAATAGCTGGCGCCGACGGCCAATAATAATGACAGCGCAACCGGAGTGGCGTGGTAATGCTTAAGGCTGTTGGAGTGCATGGCTGACATGCCGGTGTAGTGCATGCCCCCGATGCCCATGCCAAAAATCAACGCTGCCAGCAGTAAATGAGCGCGCGAGAATGTGAGGCGATTGAGCATCTGCATGGCCATAAGGGCGGCGATCCAGATGATGGCCAGTGAGCCGATGGTAATGCCCAGGTCGTAATGGACCATGAGCGAGGACTCAAACGCCAGCATGCTAATGAAGTGCATGGCCCAGATCCCGACCGCGAGGCAGCTTGCACCGAGCCAGCGCCAGACCGTTTTAGCCGCCGGTTTTTCGGCATTAGCGGCGCGCTCAACCATGTGCAACGCAGCCAGGCTAGCTGCGCAGGCTACCAGCCAGGCAATAAAAACCAGGTACAGGTTATGGCTGCTGCTGATCAGTTGTTGTGTGTGTTCAGCGTGTGCGTTGAGAAACTGCCAGTTCAACCAATCCATTGCACGCCTCGGCACCGAGTCCTCGTTTGCCAGCGCCCGAGGGCTGGCTCGATTTCAGTGTAGAGGGTGGGATAGAGCTGAGAAGGGTGATGGCTTTATGATGCTAATCATTTTGTTATTAAAACGATTAGTTTTATCTCGAATCTTGATTTTAGGCGCGAAATGTCTGTGGGAGCCAAGCTCCCACAGTGGGCCTGGGTTTGCCCGCATCGCAGGCAAACCGGCCCTCACAAATCGTTAGCCTGCGACCAGTACGCGAATGGCTTCGAGACGCAGGGCGGCTTTTTCCAGCATGGCCAGGCCTTGTTCACGCTGTTTGCGCAGGGCAACCAGTTCGCTGTCACGCACGGTCGGGTTGACCGCTTGCAGTGCGGTCAGACGAGCGAGCTCTTCTTCGGTATCGGCCGCCAGGCGGCGTTGAGCTTCGGCCACACGTTCAGCGTGACGCGGAGCGATCTTGGCTTCACCGGCGTTGATTTTCGGCGTCAGGTTGTCGCGCTGGGCCTGTACGAACTTGTTGGCGCTGGCGCGAGGCACGCTTTCCAATTGTTCATTCAGGGTGTCGAACGCTACGCGCGAGGACAGATCGTTGCCGTTGGCATCGAGCAAGCAGCGCAGCGCAGCAGGCGGCAGATAGCGGCCCAGTTGCAACGAGCGCGGAGCGACCACTTCGCTGACGTAAATCAGTTCGAGCAATACGGTTCCAGGCTTTAGCGCCTTGTTTTTAATCAGTGCAACGGCGGTGTTACCCATCGACCCCGAGAGCACCAAGTCCATGCCGCCCTGCACCATTGGGTGTTCCCAGGTGATGAACTGCATGTCTTCGCGTGACAACGCCTGATTGCGGTCGTAGGTGATGGTCACACCTTCGTCGTCGCCCAGCGGGAAGCTGGCGTCGAGCATTTTCTCGCTCGGTTTGAGGATCAGTGCGTTTTCCGAATGGTCTTCACTGTCGATGCCAAAGGCGTTGAACAGGGTTTCCATGTAGATCGGCAGGGTGAACTGATCGTCTTGCTCCAGAATCGCTTCTACCAGGGCTTCACCTTCGCCAGCGCCGCCGGAGTTGAGCTCCAGCAGACGGTCGCGACCGGTGTGCAATTCTTGCTCAAGACGCTCACGCTCAGCGCGGGCTTCGTTGATCAGCGCTTGCCACTCGTCATCGTCGGTGCCTTCGAGCAACGGCAGCAGGCGTGGGCCGAACTGGTGTTGCAGGGCGTTGCCGGTAGGGCAGGTATTGAGGAACGCGTTCAGCGCTTCGTGATACCAGTGGAACAGGCGCTCTTGCGGGCTGGTTTCCAGGTACGGCACGTGCAGTTCAATGATGTGCTTCTGGCCGATCCGGTCCAGACGCCCGATGCGCTGTTCCAGCAGGTCCGGGTGCGACGGCAGATCGAACAGCACCAGGTGATGAGCGAACTGGAAGTTGCGTCCCTCACTGCCGATTTCCGAGCAGATCAGCACTTGTGCGCCGAACTCTTCATCCGCGAAGTAGGCAGCTGCGCGGTCGCGCTCAAGAATGTTCATGCCTTCGTGGAAAACCGTTGCAGGAATACCTGAACGCACGCGCAGGGCGTCTTCCAGGTCCATGGCGGTTTCAGCGTGGGCACAGATCACCAGAACCTTGGTGCGCTTGAGCATTTTCAGGGTGTCGGTGAGCCACTCTACACGCGGGTCAAAGCGCCACCAGCGCTCTTCTTCGCTGGCATCCGGCTGTGCCTGGAAGCTGACTTCCGGGTACAGCTCCGCGTGTTCGCCCAGTGGCAGTTCGAGGTATTCGTCCGGGCACGGCAGCGGGTAGGCATGCAGCTTGCGCTCCGGGAAACCCTGAATCGCGGCGCGAGTGTTGCGAAACAGCACGCGGCCGGTGCCGTGACGGTCGAGCAATTCACGGACCAGGCGAGCGCTGGCTTCGCTGTCGCCTTCGTTGACGGCGGCGAGCAACGTATCGCCCTCAGCGCCAAGGAAGTTGTGAATGGTTGTATTCGCTTCAGGGGACAGGCGACCTTTATCCAGCAGTTCCTGTACGGCCTGAGCCACCGGGCGGTAGTTCTCGCTCTCGGCACGGAAAGCGGCCAGATCGTGGAAACGGTTTGGATCAAGCAGGCGCAAACGTGCGAAGTGGCTATCCTGACCCAATTGCTCCGGGGTTGCGGTGAGCAGCAGTACACCGGGAATCACGCCGGCCAGTTGTTCAACCAGACCGTATTCAGGGCTGACCTGATCTTCGTGCCATACCAAGTGGTGCGCTTCGTCGACCACCAGCAGATCCCAGTCAGCGCCGAACAGGGCTTCTTGCGCTTTCGGGTCGTCGACCAGCCATTCCAGGGCAACCAGTGCCAACTGGCAATCTTCAAACGGGTTGCTGGCGTCGCTTTCAATAAAACGTTCTTCGTCAAACAGTGCCACTTCAAGGTTGAAGCGGCGACGCATTTCGACCAGCCATTGGTGCTGCAGGTTTTCTGGCACCACGATCAGCACGCGGCTGGCACGACCACTGAGCAATTGGCGGTGAATCACCAGGCCCGCTTCAATGGTTTTACCCAAGCCCACTTCGTCCGCCAGCAAAACGCGCGGGGCGATGCGGTCGGCCACTTCACGGGCAATGTGCAATTGGTGGGCGATCGGTTGCGCACGCACGCCACCCAAGCCCCACAGCGGCGATTGCAACTGACGGCTAGTATGTTCAAGGGTGTGATAGCGCAGCGAGAACCACGACAGTGGGTCGATTTGCCCGGCGAACAGGCGGTCACTGGCCAGGCGGAACTGGATGAAGTTCGACAGCTGGGTTTCCGGCAGGGTCACGAGCTCGTTTTGCTCGTTAAAACCGTGGTAAATCATCAGTCCGTCAGCGTCATCGACTTCGCGAACAGTCATCTTCCAACCTTCGAAGTGGATGATGGTGTCGCCTGGCGAAAAGCGTACGCGCGTCAGTGGTGCGTTGCGCAGCGAATATTGGCGGGTTTCGCCAGTGGCCGGATAGAGCACAGTCAGCAAGCGACCGTCCTGTGCCAGAACGGTGCCTAAGCCTAGCTCAGCTTCGCTGTCACTAATCCAGCGTTGCCCCGGTTGATACTGCTGCGCCATGCTGCCTGACTCCCGCTTTGAAAAAGCCGAGTATATTAACGCAGCAGAGGCCTCAGTCCAAAGGACTCTCACAAAAAGCTAATCAGCACAAAGCAAGCGGTGGGGGCTTTTCGATGAGTGGTTCAACCCAGGGGCTTTTCGTAGATACGCTGAACAGGAGTGCATGACGATGCTGCCGCCGATTCTACCGCTGAGTGTTGTACCTGTGACCTCGCAGCAAGACCCGGTACGCCCGCGCCCGGAAATTCCGGCGGTGGTGCCTGCGCAATCCAGTTCGGGCGACAGCACCGTCAATTTGAAGCAGCATGATGCCGACCAGGCCACGCTGTTATTGCGCGAAGAGCAACAGCGTCAGCAACAGCAGCGCCAGCGTGAGGCGCAGGATGTGCAGCCGGATGACGCGCCGACGGTTGACCTGGTGAGTGATGGGTTAATTGATGAGGCGCCGCGCCAGGGGTTGTGGGTGGATATAAAGGTGTGACTCGATTTTTTCTGGCCTGTTGAGCTGACCCGACGCATTATTGGCCCATCCCCTGACAGTGACCTGATGTTTATATGAGCCAAGACAGCAAGTTGGTTGATTTGGGTGCAGAGCGCGCCAAGCGCGTGCATGACCTGAATGAAAAGCGCCTGAACGAGGTGCGACAGGCTTTTGAGCAAGCCATGCCGTTGGTCAGTGCCAAGAAAAAGCCGAAAAAGAAGCCTAAAAAGCGCTGAGTTGTAGCGTTTACCTGACCTGAATCAACTTTCTCCTTCAAGCCTGGCCTGGCCGCGATCACTATTGATCCCGGTCAAGTTATGCGCCTGTGCGTCTGGTTAATCTAGCTTCAACACACAAACAGACACGCGCAGGAGGCCGTCATGTTTCTCGATAATGTGGTGATCGCCGGGGTAGTTACAGTCGGTCTCATGGTGTTGTTTTTCGCCGGTCTGGGCATTTTTATCTGGAAAGACTCCCAGAAGCGCAACAAGTAGCGCCGGGTCTTACTGGAACACGAGCACGCAAGGCATTTTGGGCGACTTCGGTCGCCTATTTTTTTGCGTGTGTTTTTTGTGTTCGCACAATCATTGACGATGCCTGCTTGGTGTAGCCGCTGCCGCAGTTTGGGCATAAAAAAAGGTACGACCCGTCAGGGGCGTACCTTTTTATCAGCTGCTGTTATCAGGCGAGGGCTTTGGAAGCCAGCCAGAACAGACCCGCGGACAGGGCGATGGTCGCAGGCAAGGTCAGCACCCAAGCCATCAGGATGGTCTTGATGGTGTTACCTTGCAGGCCGCTCTTGTTGGCGACCATGGTGCCGGCCACGCCCGAGGACAGGATGTGGGTTGTCGAGACCGGCAGCGCAAAGACGTTCGCCAGGCCAATAGCAATGGTGGTGGTGATTTGAGCCGCCATGCCTTGGGCATAGGTCATGCCTTGTTTGCCGATCTTCTCGCCAATGGTTTTAACCACACGCTTCCAGCCAACCATGGTGCCCAGGCCCAGGGCCAGAGCGACCGCCAGAATCACCCAGAACGGGGCGTATTCGGTGGTGGCGGTCAGGTCTTTACGCAGTTTTTCGAGGTCGGCTTTTTCACGGACGTCGAGTACTGGCAATTTGCTGACTTGTTTCGCGGTGTCGTCCAGACAAAGCAGGTAACGACGAATCTCGATACGCTTTTCAGCCGGCAGCGATTGGTAATTCGCAACGCCTTTGAGCGAGCTGAGCAGCGCATCAATGGTGGGCTCGGTTTGTTGCGGGTTGCAGCTGAACTTGCCGGGCAGGTCGTCTTTCACGCTTTTACCCAGCGCCAGGAACTCGCTCAGACTGGCGTTGTTACGCTGGTAGAACTGGCTCAAGTGCAAGGTAGCATCACGAGTCCGTTCGATCTGGTAAGTGGTGCTGTTGAGGTCCAGAACGAAGGCGCTCGGCACGATGCCGATCAGCACCAGCATGATCAGGCCAATGCCTTTCTGGCCGTCATTGGAGCCGTGAACGAAGCTCACGGTCATGGCGGAAATCACCAATACCAGACGGTTCCAGAACGGCGGATGCTTTTTGTCGTCCAATTTGCGGCGCTGTTCTGGCGTCTTGTGCATTTTGGACTCGGGACGCCACCACTTGAGGCCGACCAGCATAAGGCCTGCAATCACGAAACCGGCGATAGGTGAGAACACCAGCGAAGCACCGATATCAATAGCCTTTTGCCAGTTAACACCTTCGCTCACCGGAATCCCGTTGATCAAGGCATTGGCCAGGCCGACACCCAGGATCGAACCGATCAGGGTGTGCGAGCTGGAGGCTGGAATCCCGAAGTACCAGGTGCCCAGGTTCCAGGTGATGGCAGCTGCCAGCAACGAGAACACCATGGCCAGGCCATGTCCGGTGTTCACATTGACTAGAAGCTCTACCGGTAGCAGGTGAACGATGGCGTATGCCACCCCGACCCCGCCCAGCAAAACGCCGAGAAAGTTGAACACACCAGAAAAGAACACCGCCAGGTGAGGCGGCATGGCTTTGGTGTAGATGACAGTCGCTACCGCATTCGCGGTGTCATGAAAGCCATTGATGAACTCGAAGGCGAGAACAAAGGCTAGGGCGAAGAAGAGGCTGATAAGAACCCAGGCATCCAATCCGCTTAATAGATCGATCATGAAGGTTTTCTGACACGGTCATAAAGGGGGCCGGATTATGCCAGAAAACCTTGGTAATCGATGCACTAGCTGCTCGTTGGTAACATCTATAAATGAAAAAAACGGTAAGACATGTCTGTTTTCAGATGCCATAAGTCCTCTCCAACCCGCTGATAACAAAGGCTATGAGCGTTCTGGAGGGATGTGGCCGTAGCCTGATTTTAGCGTATGAAATTTCTCTAATCAGGTGATCTGTCGGGGACGACCGGACCTTTGGCGAAGCAAACAGCAAGAGCCTCTCATGCCAATGGTGCAGGGGCAGCCTCCGTAGCCGACGGTCTTTTCAGTTTTTTTGATTCAGATGCTCAGGGTTCTTCGACCTTGAGTTCTTTTTCAATTTTTTGAATTTCTTGAGAAAAAGCCTGATCAAGCAAGCTGGCACGTTTGCGCCAAGGTTTACGCTCTGGCTCCGGCTGAGCGGCGTAAGTGGTCACTTCGCCGCCGTAAACATCCTTGTAACGTTGTTCCTGACGCTCAAGTTCTGCGCGCAGTTCGTCTTTCGTCACAGTGTTACCTAAATGAGTAGAAATTAAACCCGGTGAACCCCTCTGCACGAGAGGTTGATTTATTTGACGCTGAGTTCGCTTTATGGGGATGCCGATAAGCAACGTCAAGGTTGAATAAATCACTCTGTGAGCACCATCGCGTCATTAATTAACGCATGTGTGTCGCGGCAGTTAAGTGTTCACCCCCAAGGGGAGGGCAATGCAGTCGGCACTTGGAAGTTAATCGCCACAGCCTATTGAACGCTATCGACAGACTGGATCCAAAACGGCAGAGTACTGCCCTCGTGCATTAAATTACTTACGGGCCACAAGGGCTTGAGTAAGGCGTCTACTATCGCCGAAGCGCTTTGGGCGCGTCAACTTCCAAGTGCTCGT
Organism: Pseudomonas sp. NPDC096917; assembly: GCF_044762555.1. Lineage (NCBI taxonomy): Bacteria > Pseudomonadati > Pseudomonadota > Gammaproteobacteria > Pseudomonadales > Pseudomonadaceae > Pseudomonas > Pseudomonas sp. NPDC096917. The sequence continues at coordinate 43,172 of NZ_JBIWEO010000024.1, forward strand.
TTTGTTAAAGCTGTTCAGTAAGCGAACAGAATGCGTCGCGCGCCGCATGTATTAGTACAACGGTGCACGTAATTGCACTGCCAAGTTATGCACTCAACTGAGTCGGCTTAATTCATGACGCATATAATGCAGATCTTTCCTATCAATGACGGTCTGTTTGCTCTCGAGCAGGCTGACAGGGAGTTTTTAATAACACTTCGAATGCCAGTGTTGACCACAGTTGCAAAAGACGCCAATTGAACATTTCCCGGCGTGAGGGGGCAGGGTGGCGTTATTGCCTGTCGTTGAGGTCGATGTAATGCTTGCCGAGATTGCGATTATCGGTCATCGGTTCGATAATCGCCCAGTGTTGCAGCTGCCCAGCGTGTACTGCTGTCGGGGCGGGTGTGTAATAACAATAAATAGATAAGGCAGGGGACTGGGTATGAGTGATCAATTGCGCAATACGGTGACGGGCATCGCGCCACCGATTGTTGCGTCGCCTGCCAAACGCATTCAGGCGTTTACCGGTGACCCTGATTTTATGGCGTCGCTGGCCCGCGGCCTGGCGGTGGTGCAGGCGTTTCAGGAGCGCAAGCGGCATTTGACCATTGCGCAGATCAGCCACCGCACTGAAATCCCTCGGGCTGCCGTGCGTCGCTGTTTGTACACGCTGATCAAGCTCGGTTACGCCACCACCGATGGCCGCACCTATTCGTTATTGCCCAAAGTGCTGACGCTGGGCCATGCCTACTTGTCATCGACGCCACTGGCGGTATCGGCCCAGCCCTATCTGGACCGTATGAGCGAGCAATTGCACGAAGCGTGCAACATGGCGACTCTGGAAGGTGATGACATTCTGTACATCGCTCGTTCGGCGACTACTCAGCGTCTGATTTCGGTAGACCTGTCTGTGGGAGGGCGCTTGCCGGCATATTGCACGTCGATGGGGCGCATTTTATTGGCTGCGCTGGACGATGTGACCTTAAACGAATACTTGGCCCATGCAGAATTCCAGGCCAAAACCAGTCGCACGCTGCATACCCCCGAAGCGTTGCTTGAGTGCTTGCAGCAAGTGCGCGAGCAAGGCTGGTGCGTGGTCGATCAAGAGTTGGAACAAGGCCTGCGTTCAATTGCGGTGCCGGTGTACGACGCTTCGGGCCAGGTATTGGCGGCCTTGAACGTCAGTACTCACGCTGGGCGGGTCACACGTACCGAGTTGGAGCAGCGCTTTCTGCCGATCATGCTCAACGCCAGTCGTGAGCTGAGTGCGCAACTGTTTACGTAAGCTGTGTAGCCGCTGCCGCAGGCTGCGAGGGCTGCGCAGCGGCCCACTTTTGAGATGAGCTGCGAAGATCCTTTGGTCTTTATCGCTGCGCGCGGCAGTGGTTTCAGGGGTTCTGGTAGCTTGCTAACTATTTGTTCGATTACCGAACACATAGTCGATTATCGGATTGTTTGCGCTAGGGGTAGCGGCTTAATCTGCTGACAGTTCGGTGCGGTTCTGACGCACCGTTTTTTCTTCAGTGGCCAACAAGAAACGGGAGCTACCCCTCATGGCAGAAATCATTTCGTTACACGACGCCGTGAAACATTTTGTGAACGATGGCGACACCGTCGCTCTCGAAGGTTTCACTCACTTGATTCCGACCGCGGCAGGACATGAAATCATTCGTCAGGGCAAGAAAGACCTGACTCTGGTTCGTATGACCCCTGACTTGATCTACGACCAGTTGATCGGCGCCGGTTGTGCACGAAAGTTGATTTTCTCCTGGGGCGGCAACCCTGGCGTGGGTTCGCTGCACCGCTTGCGCGATGCCGTCGAAAAGCAGTGGCCGCAGCCTCTGGAAATCGAAGAGCACAGCCACGCCGACTTGGCCAATGCCTACGTTGCGGGCGCTTCGGGCCTGCCGTTCGCAGTACTGCGTGCCTACGCCGGTTCTGACCTGCCAAAGGTTAACCCGCTGATTAAAACCGTCACCTGTCCGTTTACTGGCGAAGTGCTGGCGGCGGTGCCGTCGGTACGCCCGGATGTGACCGTGATTCATGCACAAAAGGCTGATCGCAAAGGTAACGTGCTGCTGTGGGGCATTCTGGGCGTTCAAAAAGAAGCCGCCTTGGCGGCCAAGCGCTGCATCGTGACGGTTGAAGAGATCGTGGATGACTTGCAAGCGCCGATGAATGCCTGCGTGCTGCCGACCTGGGCCTTGAGCGCCGTGTGCCACGTTCCGGGCGGTGCGCATCCGTCCTACGCTCATGGTTACACCGAGCGTGATAACCCTTTCTATCAGGCGTGGGATCCGATTGCCCGCGACCGTGAAACCTTTACCGCCTGGATCAACGAATACATCCATGGCACTGCAAATTTCAGCGAGTTCCAGGCCAAGCTGGCCCGCGCTTCGGAGGCAAAATAATGGCTTACTCCACCAATGAAATGATGACCGTTGCCGCCGCCCGTCGTTTGAAAAACGGCTCGGTGTGTTTTGTCGGCATCGGCCTGCCATCCAAAGCGGCCAACCTGGCACGCCTGACCTCGTCCCCGGATGTAGTGTTGATCTATGAATCGGGCCCGATTGGTGCCAAGCCCAATGTGTTGCCGCTGTCGATTGGTGATGGCGAACTGGCCGAAACCGCGGACACCGTGGTGTCTACCAGCGAGATCTTCCGTTACTGGCTGCAAGGTGGCCGGGTTGATGTTGGCTTCCTGGGCGCTGCTCAGGTGGACCGTTTCGGCAATATCAACACCACCGTGGTCGGTGATTACCACCATCCAAAAGTCCGCCTGCCGGGGGCGGGTGGCGCGCCGGAGATCGCCGGGTCAGCCAAAAGCGTGCTGATTATCCTCAAGCAATCGGCTCGTTCGTTTGTCGACAAACTCGACTTTATTACCTCCGTTGGCCACGGCGAAGGCGGCGACTCGCGCAAGCGTCTGGGCCTGCCGGGCGCGGGTCCCGTGGGTATCATCACTGACCTGTGCATCATGGAGCCTGAAGCGCAAACCAACGAATTTGTGGTCACCGCCCTGCACCCTGGCGTTACCCGCGAGCAAGTCATTGCTGCAACCGGCTGGGCCATTCGTTTTGCCGATAACGTAGAACTGACCGCTGAACCGACCGACGTCGAATTGACGGCCTTGCGTGAACTGGAAGCCCGCACCGCGCTGGCCCATGGTCAGGCACCAGGAGAAGCGTGATGCGTGAAGTCTTTATCTGTGACGCAATTCGCACCCCGATTGGCCGTTTTGGCGGTGGTTTGGCGGCGGTGCGTGCCGATGACCTGGCAGCCACTCCGATCAAGGCGCTGATGGCGCGCAATCCCGATGTGAAGTGGGACGAAGTCGACGAAGTATTCTTCGGCTGCGCCAACCAGGCGGGCGAAGACAACCGTAACGTAGCGCGCATGGCCGCATTGCTGGCCGGGCTGCCAGACACCATTCCTGGTGTGACGCTCAATCGTCTCTGTGCTTCGGGCATGGACGCCATTGGTACGGCATTCCGTGCGATCGCCAGTGGTGAAATGGAACTGGCGATTGCCGGTGGTGTTGAGTCGATGTCACGTGCCCCGTTCGTGATGGGCAAAGCCGATGCGGCGTTTTCACGCAACATGAAGCTGGAAGACACGACCATTGGCTGGCGTTTTATCAACCCGTTGATGAAGGCTCAATACGGCGTTGATGCGATGCCGCAAACCGCCGACAACGTGGCCGATGATTATCAGATTTCCCGCGCCGATCAAGACGCCTTTGCCCTGCGTAGCCAGCAGCGCACGGCGGCGGCCCAGGCTGCGGGTTACTTTGCTGAAGAGATCGTGGCGGTGCGTATTGCCCATAAAAAAGGCGAAACGGTGGTTGAGCACGATGAACATCCACGTGCGGACACCAGCCTCGAAACCCTGAGCAAACTCAAGCCCGTGAATGGCCCGGACAAAACGGTCACCGCGGGTAATGCGTCAGGGGTAAATGACGGTGCCGCTGCGCTGATTCTGGCCTCTGCCGACGCGGTCAAACGTCACGGGTTGACGGCTCGCGCTCGCGTGTTGGGCATGGCCAGCGCCGGGGTTGCCCCACGGGTGATGGGCATTGGCCCGGTGCCAGCGGTGCGCAAACTGGTCGAGCGTCTGGGGCTGGCAATCAACGACTTTGACGTGATCGAACTCAACGAAGCATTTGCCAGCCAAGGTTTGGCGGTGTTGCGCGAACTGGGGCTGGCGGACGACGCGCCACAGGTTAACCCGAATGGTGGCGCGATTGCGCTGGGGCATCCGCTGGGCATGAGCGGCGCTCGTTTGGTGATGACCGCGTTGCATCAGTTGGAAAAAACGGGCGGCAAAAAAGGCTTGGCTACTATGTGCGTGGGTGTCGGTCAGGGGCTGGCGTTAGCGATTGAACGAGTCTGATCGCTGACGATAGGCGCAACATCGGGCGATTGATGATTCAGTCGCCCGGCTCTTATTGGTTGCAGTGTTACTTGTTACAAGCTATGTCTAAAAGTAACTAACCCAGATGAGTCTAAAAAAGTCATGACAACAGAAACTCACTACACAGGAGAGGAACGTAGAAAAAGGATTTTTGCGATTGTCGGTGCGTCTTCCGGCAACTTGGTCGAATGGTTCGATTTCTACGTTTACGCCTTTTGCGCGATCTACTTTGCGCCTGCTTTCTTCCCTTCCGATGACCCCACGGTACAGTTGCTGAACACGGCCGGGGTGTTTGCGGCAGGCTTTCTGATGCGTCCTATCGGTGGCTGGTTGTTTGGTCGGGTGGCCGACAAGCACGGCCGCAAGAACTCAATGATGATCTCGGTGATGATGATGTGCGCCGGATCATTGGTGATCGCCTTTCTCCCCACCTACGCCTCGATTGGCGCCTGGGCTCCGGCGTTGCTGCTGCTGGCGCGGTTGTTTCAGGGGCTTTCAGTCGGCGGTGAATATGGGACCACAGCCACTTACATGAGTGAGGTTGCCCTCAAGGGGCAGCGTGGTTTCTTCGCGTCTTTCCAATACGTGACCCTGATCGGCGGGCAACTGCTGGCAGTTTTGGTGGTGGTGATTCTTCAGCAGTTTTTGTCAGAAGATGAACTGCGGGCCTGGGGCTGGCGCATCCCGTTCGTGATCGGTGCAATTGCTGCGGTTATTTCGCTGTTACTGCGTCGCACCCTCAAAGAAACCACCAGCGCTGAAACCCGACAAGACAAAGACGCCGGCAGCATCGCGGCGTTGTTCCGTGACCACAAGGCGGCGTTCATTACCGTGCTGGGTTATACCGCGGGCGGCTCGCTGATTTTCTACACGTTTACCACCTATATGCAGAAGTACCTGGTGAACACCGCAGGCATGCACGCCAAGACCTCCAGTTACATCATGACTGGCGCGCTTTTCCTTTATATGTGCATGCAGCCGGTGTTTGGCATGCTCGCTGACAAGATTGGGCGTCGTAACTCGATGCTCTGGTTCGGTGGCTTGGGCACCTTATGCACGGTACCGATTCTGCTGAGCCTGAAAACCATCACCAGCCCGTTTCTGGCGTTTGTCCTGATCACGCTGGCGTTGGCGATCGTTAGCTTCTACACCTCCATCAGCGGACTGGTGAAGGCTGAAATGTTCCCGCCGCAGGTACGGGCGCTGGGTGTAGGCCTGGCCTATGCGGTGGCCAACGCGATTTTCGGCGGTTCGGCGGAATATGTGGCCTTGGGCCTTAAGTCGATGGGCATGGAAAACACCTTCTATTGGTATGTGACGGTCATGATGGCCATCGCTTTCCTGTTCAGTTTCCGCTTACCGAAACAACCCAAATACTTGCATCACGATCTGTGATGCCATCGCGCGCGCCCAACTGTGGCGCGCGTCAGCAAAGGATGCTTTATGAGTAACCAGCTGTTTGATGCCTATTTCACGGGCAAGGCCATGGGCGAAGTGTTTTGTGATCATGGCCGGGTTCAGGCCATGCTCGACTTTGAAGCTGCTCTGGCCCGGGCTCAAGCTCGGGTGGGGCTGATCCCGTCGTCAGCAGTTGCACCGATTGAAGCGGCCTGTCGCGCCGAACACTATGACTTTGAAACTTTGGGGCTGGCGATTGCCAGCGCTGGCAACTCAGCCATCCCGCTGGTTAAAGCGCTCGGCAAACAGATCGCCAGCGTCACCCCGCAAGCTGAACGCTATGTGCACTTGGGCGCCACTAGCCAAGACGTCATGGACACTGGGCTGGTGCTGCAACTGCGTGCTGCGCTGGTGCTGATCGAGCGTGATTTGCAGCAGTTGGGCGATGTGCTGGCACAGCAGGCACAGCGGTATGCCGCCACCCCTTTGGCAGGTAGAACCTGGTTGCAGCAGGCTACGCCAGTCACCTTGGGGATGAAAATTGCCGGTTGGCTGGGCGCTGTCAGCCGGAGTCGTCAGCGACTTCGCGAGTTAAGGCCACGGTTGTTGAGTCTGCAATTTGGAGGCGCCTCGGGTACCTTGGCCGCTTTGGGTGATCAAGCATTGCCTGTCGCGCATGCCCTGGCGGCTGAGTTGCGTTTGAGTCTGCCCGATCAGCCATGGCACACCCAGCGTGATCGTTTAGTGGAGTTTGGTTCGGTACTCGGGTTGATTGCCGGCAGTCTCGGCAAAATGGGCCGTGACATCAGCTTGTTGATGCAGACCGAAGCGGCGGAAGTCTTTGAACCTTCGGCACCGGGCAAGGGCGGTTCCTCGACCATGCCGCACAAGCGCAATCCTGTGGGTTCAGCAGTGTTAATCAGTGCGGCGACACGGGTGCCGGGCTTATTGAGCACATTGTTCAGTGCCATGCCTCAAGAGCACGAGCGTAGCCTGGGTTTGTGGCACGCCGAGTGGGAGACCCTTCCCGAGATCTGCTGCCTGGTCTCCGGGGCTTTGGTACAGGCACTGAACATTTCTCAAGGGCTTGAAGTGGATGAGCGGCGCATGGCGCAAAACCTCGACCTGACCCATGGCCTGGTGCTCGCTGAAGCCGTGAGCAGTGTGCTGGCTCAACGTGTCGGTCGGGAAACCGCGCACCATCTGTTGGAGCAATGTTGCAAACGGGCCGTGGCTGAACACAGGCATTTGCGTGCCGTGTTGGGCGATGAGCCCGAGATTACCGCCCAACTCTCGGCGGACGAACTGGATCGCTTGCTCGATCCCGCTCATTACCTGGGGCAGGCGACGACATGGGTCGAGCGTGCACGGGCTGAACATTTGGCGTTGGCATTATAAAAAGGAGACATTCGTGGGACGTGTACAACTCGCTGAAGGTGAACTCAACTACCAACTCGACGGCCCGCAAGGTGCGCCTGTGCTGGTGTTATCTAACTCGCTGGGCACTGACCTGGGCATGTGGGAGTCGCAGATTCCGGCATTCACTGAACATTTTCAGGTGCTGCGTTACGACACCCGTGGCCATGGTCAGTCCCTGGTTACGCAAGGGCCGTACAGCATTGAGCAGTTAGGCGCTGATGTGCTGTCGCTGTTGGACGCGCTGAACATTGAGCGCGCGCATTTTTGCGGCCTGTCGATGGGTGGTCTGATTGGTCAGTGGCTGGGCATTAATGCCGGTTCACGCCTGCATAAGCTGGTGGTGTGCAACACCTCAGCCAAAATCGGTGAGGCTTCGATCTGGGACCCGCGCATTGAAATGGTACTGCGCGATGGCGCGGCGGCCATGGCTGGCTTGCGCGACGCTTCCATAGCCCGTTGGTTTACCCCTGATTACGCCGAGGCCAACCCAGCGCAGGCCAAACGCATCACGGACATGCTGGCGGCCACGTCACCTCAAGGTTATGCAGCCAACTGCGCGGCGGTGCGCGATGCTGATTTCCGTGATCAGCTTGGCGCAATTCATGTGCCGACACTGGTCATTGCCGGCACACAAGACGCGGTGACGCCACCTTCGGGTAGCCATTTCATTCAAGAACACGTGGCAGGCGCCGAATACGCCGAGTTTTATGCCGCGCACCTGTCCAACGTGCAGGCGGGCGATGCGTTCAGCCAGCGAGTGCTGGAATTCTTGTTAGCTGAAAAGTCGGTTTAGGGAGCGTTTTATGGACGAGAAACAACGTTACGACGAAGGCATGGGTGTACGCCGCGCCGTACTGGGCGATGCACACGTTGATCGCAGTCTGAATGCGCTGACCGAGTTCAACAGTGAATTTCAGGAAATGATTACCCGTCATGCGTGGGGTGATATCTGGACTCGCCCTGGTTTGCCACGTCATACCCGCAGCCTGATTACCATTGCGATGCTGATCGGCATGAACCGTAGTGAAGAGCTTAAATTGCACCTGCGGGCTGCGGCCAATAACGGAGTTAGCCGGGCAGAAATCAAAGAAGTGCTGATGCAGAGTGCGATCTATTGCGGCATTCCGGCGGCCAATGCAACGTTCCACCTGGCTGAATCGGTGTGGGATGAGTTGGGGGTTGAGTCGCGGGTTTGACAGCCATGGCGGGACTGCTTTCAACGTTCGGCTTGTAGGCCCTTATCAGATATTGTCCTGTGATGGTCCTATGTATGTAACGCATTTCATCCTTCGTATTCTTGGACTATCTCCCGGCACCTGAGCTCCAGACGGTGGGGTTGATCAGGTTAAGAATGATTTCAAGGATGAGCCGCGATGTTGAATGATGCTGTTTTGAATTTCCTGCCCGAATACTTTCGAAGTGCTGACGAAGCTGCAATTGCTCTATCTGGTTCGATAGATGTGGAGGGGGGCACCCTGTTAGGTGGCTACATTGTTTTTGACTCTCGATTGAATCATTACCGCATCTCGCGTCCTGTGAGCTTTGCGCAGGCTGAGGGCATTGAATTCAATGAAAAGGGGCATTTGAACGCTGATCCAGCACTGAGATTGCGCGGGTCTTACTGTACATCAGACATGGAGGGCGCCAGCAGGATGGCATTCGAGTCCGGCGAACGCGCGTTGTACAGTCATTTTTTTGCTCCCGCTTATCTGGCCCGGATGATCAATCAGGACCTGGCTGTGAGGGCGAGTGCCGGGTATTGGCTAGCACCTGACAAAGCGGTACTCAAGTTCCGCTCCCACGCTGAGGAGGAGGCAAAGGACCTGGTGTCCCAAGCGCCCGACATTCTGAACACATTGATTGATGGAACCCGTTCGATGGTGGCGTATATCCAACAGGTTGCCCAGGCAGGTGACTTGCAGGTACTTCAGAGAAGTGAATTCCCGGGGATATGGGACACACTGGGGATTGTGCCTGGTGATTGGTTACAGCCTGTACAGTCCAATTAAATCTGGCCTGGTGCGCCAGACCTGGCTACAAAAAACCCGCCAATTGGCGGGTTTTTTGTTTTAGCGGTCTTTCATCATGCCTTTGGCGGTGTGTCCGAAATAGGCCGGTTTTGACCGGTCTGTTCGTACCAGCCACCCCCCAGCGCCTTGTACAGCGTGACTTCGCTGGTCAACTGCGACAGGCGGTCGGTGATCAACGATTGCTGTGCACTGAACAGCGAGCGTTGAGCGTCGAGGAAGGTCAGGTTGCTGTCGATGCCAATCCGATAGCGACGTTCGGCCAGACGGTAGTAGTCCTGGTTGGCGTTAACGAAATCGGTTTGTGCCTGCAACTGCTCGTTGTAGGTTTCACGTGCGGCCAGCCCGTCCGAGACTTCCTGGAATGCCGTCTGGATCGCCTTCTCGTATTGAGAAACGGTGATCTCTTTCTGGATTTTCGAGTAGTCCAGGCTTGCGCGCAAAGAACCTGCGTTGAAGATCGGCAGGTTGATCTGCGGCGAGAACAGCCAAGTGCCCGAACCGCCCTTGAACAGACCCGAGAGATCCGGGCTCAAGGTTCCGGCATTGGCGGTCAGGCTGATGCTTGGGAAGAACGCAGCGCGTGCAGCTCCAATGTTGGCGTTGGCTGCCAGCAACTGATGCTCGGCCTGGAGAATATCCGGGCGACGTTGCAGCAAGTCAGACGGCAAGCCGGCTGGCACTTTGTTCAACAGATCGGCCGACAGCGGTTGGCTGGCTGGCAGATTGTCCGGGATGGTGGTGCCGAGCAGCAGGGCCAGGCTGTTTTGGTCCTGAGCCACCTGACGAGTGTACTTGGCCAACTGAACCTTGGCGTTTTCCACTGAGGTGCGCGACTGGCTCACGTCAAGCGCCGAGGCAACACCCACCTCATTGCTGCGCAAGGTCAGCTTGTAGCTCTCGTTGAATGCTTTGAGGGTGTCTTGCGTGAGCTTTAGCAGCTCTTTGTCTGCCTGCCAGGTCAGGTAGGCATTCGCGACGCTGGCCACCAGGCTGATCTGAGTGGCGCGGCGCGCTTCTTCGGTTGCAAAGTAGTTTTGCAGCGCTTGCTCGCTCAGGCTGCGAACACGGCCGAACAAGTCCAGTTCATATGCGCTCACGCCCAGCGTTGCGGTGTATGAGCTAGAAATGGCGGATTCGCCGGTTTGCGATACCCGTGCCGGGGTGCGTTGGCGGCTGCCGCTGGCATTGGCGCTGACAGCCGGGAACAGATCGGCACGCTGGATGCGGTACTGAGCCGCGTAGGCGTCGATGTTCAGGGCCGCGACCCTAAGGTCGCGGTTGTTGACCAGCGCCGTCTGGATCAGCTGTTGCAGAGCAGGGTCATGGAAAAACTGACGCCAGCCTTGTTCTGCTGCAGCCTGGTTCGGTGCTTCGTTTGCCGAGTAGGCCGGGCCTTGCGGGTATTGCGCGGCTACCGGCGCTTCAGGGCGCTGGTAGTCCGGGATCAGCGAGCAGCCGCTCAGCGTAAACGCTGCGACGGCGACTGCGAGAAGCGACTTGCTCATTGGCCAGCCTCTTGGTTTGGAGTTTTAGTCAGGTCGACCTTCTGTTCGTTGTCTTTTTTACTGCCGAACGAGGAGACAGCCACAAAGAACAGCGGGACCCAGAATACAGCCAATACGGTCGCGGTGATCATGCCGCCGATTACGCCAGTACCGATAGCGTGCTGGCTGCCTGAACCTGCGCCCGAGGAGATAGCCAGCGGGATCACACCCAGCACGAATGCCAGCGAGGTCATGATGATCGGACGCAGACGCATGCGGCACGCTTCAATCGCGGCCTCGGTCAGCGTTCGTCCTTGTTCATGCAGCTCTTTGGCAAACTCGACGATCAGAATGGCGTTTTTCGATGCCAGACCGATGGTTGTGAGCAAGCCCACCTGGAAGTACACGTCGTTGGACAAGCCGCGCAAGCTGGTTGCCAGCAACGCACCAATAATCCCCAGGGGCACCACCAGCATCACCGCAATCGGGATCGACCAGCTTTCATACAAGGCGGCAAGGCACAAGAACACCATCAGCAACGAGATTGCATACAGCGCAGGTGCTTGCGAACCTGACAGACGTTCCTCGTACGACAGGCCGGTCCAGGACATACCTACACCCGCTGGCAGCTTCTTGGCGATGGCTTCAACTTCGGCCATGGCTTCACCGCTGCTGTATCCCGGTGCCGGGGCGCCGAGGATTTCCATTGCTTCAACACCGTTATAACGCGCCAGCTTGGGTGGCCCATAGATCCACTTGCCTTTGGCGAAAGCCGAGAATGGCACCATGGTTCCATCAGCGTTGCGCACGTACCATTTTTTCAGGTCTTCTGGGTTCATCCGCGAGTCAGCTTCGCCTTGCAGGTAAACCTTTTTAACCCGACCGTGGTCGATGAAGTCGTTGACGTAGCTGGCACCCAGGCCGATAGACAGGGTGTTGTTAACGTCTGACAGATCAACGCCCAAGGTACGAACGGCCTCGTCGTCAATTTCCAGTTGGTACTGCGGCTCATCATTCAAGCCGTTAGGACGCACACCCGCCAGAATCTTGCTTTTAGCGGCCATTCCAAGGAACTGGTTGCGCGCTTCCATCAATTTTTCGTGGCCAATACCGGAACGGTCTTGCAGATAAACGTCGAAGCCTGTCGCGTTACCCAACTCCATAACGGCGGGTGGCGCGAAAGCGAACACCATTGCATCGCGGAACGTTGAGAAGTGCGCTTGAGCCCGTGCCGCCAGCGCAAAGACGCTGTTGTCGGCATCACGCTCGCCCCACGGTTTGAGCATGATGAAGGCCAAGCCCGAACTTTGACCGCGACCGGCAAAGTTAAAGCCGTTTACGGTGAACACCGACGATACGGCCGCCGACTCATCTTTGAGCAGGTATTCACGCATGCGGTCGATGACCAGTTGCGTGCGCTCAGCCGTTGTACCGGCAGGCGTTTGTACCTGCGCAAACAGTACGCCCTGGTCTTCTTCCGGCAGGAAGGAGGTAGGAATACGAGTAAACAGGAACACCATGCCGACTACGATCAATACGTAGGCCAGAAAGTAGGGGGCCTTGTGACGCAGAATACTGCCGACACCTTTCTCATAGCGCTTCACGCCACTGTCAAAGGTACGGTTGAACCAGCCAAAGAAACCACGTTTGTTTTCGCCGTGATCACCCTTTTTGATCGGCTTGAGCATGGTGGCGCACAAGGCCGGGGTGAAGATCAGGGCAACCAGCACCGACAGGGCCATCGCCGAAACAATGGTGATCGAGAACTGTTTGTAGATCACACCGGTGGAGCCGCTGAAGAAGGCCATTGGCAGCAGAACTGCTGACAGTACCAAGGCAATACCGACCAGAGCACCCTGGATCTGTTCCATGGATTTCTTGGTGGCTTCCTTGGGCGGCAATCCTTCTTCGGCCATTACCCTTTCAACGTTTTCCACCACAACGATGGCATCGTCCACCAGCAAGCCGATGGCCAGCACCATACCGAACATGGTCAGGGTGTTAATGCTGAAGCCCGCAGCGGCCAGAATCCCGAATGTACCTAACAGTACGACCGGTACCGTCATCGTGGTGATGATGGTGGCGCGGAAGTTTTGCAGGAACAGGAACATCACCAGGAACACCAGTACAACGGCTTCAACCAAGGTTTCAACAACGCCTTTGATCGATGCGGAAACCACGGGAGTGGTGTCATACGGGTAAACAACTTCCATGCCCGGCGGGAAGAACGGTTCGAGGTCGCTGATGGTCTTGCGCAGCGCCTTGGCTGTGTCCAGAGCGTTGGAACCCGGCGCGAGCTTGATTGCTAGGCCCGAAGACGGCTTGCCGTTGAACTGGGCGCTAATGCTGTAGTTTTCACCGCCCAGGGCTACGTCAGCGACATCGTGCAGACGCACTTGCGAACCGTCGGTGTTGACCTTGAGCAGGATCTTTTTGAACTGCTCGGCGGTTTGCAAACGGGTTTTGCCGATGATGGTTGCGTTCAGCTCCTGACCTTTAACCGCTGGCAGGCCGCCCAGTTGCCCGGAGGACACCTGTACGTTCTGTGCAGAAATAGCCGCCTTGACGTCTACCGGGGTCAGGTTGTACTTGTTCAACTTGGCAGGGTCGAGCCAGATACGCATGGCGTATTGAGCGCCGAACACCTGGAAGTCACCCACACCTTCGGTACGGGAGATCGGGTCTTGCATGTTCGAGACGATGTAGTTCGACAAGTCGTCCTTGTTCATGCTGCCGTCTACCGACACCACGCCAATGACCATCAGGAAGTTTTTCACTGCCTTGGTAACACGGATACCTTGCTGCTGAACTTCCTGGGGCAGCAGCGGGGTGGCCAGGTTGAGCTTGTTCTGCACCTGAACCTGAGCGGTGTCAGGGTCGGTGCCCTGGTCGAACGTAGCGGTAATGGTCATGCTGCCGTCGGAGTTACTTTCCGAAGACACATAACGCAGATGGTCAATACCGTTGAGCTGTTGCTCGATCACTTGAACCACGGTGTCCTGCACGGTTTGCGCCGAAGCGCCCGGGTAGGTCACGGAGATCGAAATGGCCGGAGGCGCGATGCTGGGATATTGGTTGATCGGCAGTTTGAGGATCGATAGTGCCCCGACCAGCATGATCACCAGGGCAATTACCCAAGCGAAAATCGGACGGTCGATAAAAAATTTCGACATGGTTTACTCCCCTTTGCTGCCCGTAGCTTTATCTGTTGCCGGGGCTGCCGGGGATGCGCCTGCGGTTTTGCTGGACTCAGTAACCTTGACTTCCATGCCTGGCTTGATGAACTGCAGACCGTCAACAATCACGCGGTCACCTGCATTCAGGCCTTTTTCTACCAGCCAGTCGCTGCCCACGGTGCGCGAAGCTTGCAGCACGCGCAGTTCAACCTTGTTGTCTGGTCCAACGATCAGTGCGGTCGGTTGGCCCTTTAGGTTGTGCGTCACGCCAATTTGCGGGGCAAGGATCGCATTGGCGTCGATACCGGCTTCCAGTTGCGCGTGAACAAACATGCCTGGCAGCAGCGTGTCATCCGGGTTTGGGAACACCGCGCGCAGCGTGACGGAGCCGGTGGTTTCGTCAACCGAGACTTCTGAGAACTCCAGGCGGCCCTCTTGTGGGTACTCGCTGCCATCCGGCAGTGTCAGCTTGACCTTGGCGGCGTTGTCGCCCGCTTTCTTCAAACGACCACTGGCCAGGTCGCGACGCAATTCGAGCATTTCGACCGAAGACTGAGTCACATCAACGTAGATAGGGTCCAATTGAGTGATCACAGCCAGTGCGTTGGCTTGACCACTGGTCACCAGTGCACCCTCAGTGAACAGTGAGCGGCCAATGCGGCCCGTCAGCGGTGCCAGAACCTTGGTGTAGCGCAAGTTGACCTGAGCGGTATTCAGTGCGGCTTCAGCTTCAAGGCGGGCTGCTTCGGCGTTGTCGTATTCCTGACGGCTTACGGCTTGCTCTGCGACCAGTTGCTTGTAGCGATCAGCCAGAGATTTGGCCGATTGCAGTGTGGCCTTGGCGCTCAACACGTTGCTTTGGTAGATCGCTGGATCGATTTGATACAGCTGCTGGCCTTCTTTGACGTCGCTGCCTTCTTTGAAGTAGCGCTTCAGAATAATTCCGTTCACCTGAGGGCGAACTTCTGCCGAGCGGAAGGAAGTCGTTCGACCTGGAAGGTCAGAAGTCAGGGTGTAGGGTTGCGTTTTCAGCGTCACAACGCCGACCTGAGGGGTTTGCGGGGCAGGTGCCGCCTCTTCCTTCTTACATCCGCTGAGCAGCGAAGCTAGGGTGATGGCAGCAACCAGAGCGGTAACAGCTGGCTTAAATTGCATGAAAATCCTCGGGTCAGGCACGCCAAAGCGCACAAGAATAGTGGAAGGGTAAAGAAAGCTGTTCCGGGTGGATAAGTAGCTTGCTAAGGAATATACTTACATTCATGTCTGTTTGTAAATAGCGGGAATCTGTCACGATGGCCGTCACAGAGCCCTTTTCAACGAATGAAGTAGGTCGGGATAAGTGTCTAGTCCTGAAATAGGTTTACACCCATTTCAGTCTCAAAACGCCCGATGCACCGCATCGGGCGTTTTGTATTTCAATGCCAGATGTGG
>NZ_JBIWEO010000025.1:0-54741 GCF_044762555.1 Pseudomonas sp. NPDC096917
GCCAAAGGCCTGCTGCTGTTGCCGCATTACCTGACCGAAGCCACCCAGGAAGGCGTTGCGGCTCACGTTGAAGCCGTGTGCAAATCGGTCAACATCGGCGTCATCGTCTACAACCGCAACGTGTGCCGCCTGACCGCGCCGCTGCTGGAGCGTCTGGCCGAACGCTGCCCCAACCTGATCGGTTACAAAGATGGTTTGGGTGACATCGAACTGATGGTCTCGATCCGCCGCCGTCTTGGCGATCGTTTCAGCTATCTGGGCGGTTTGCCGACGGCCGAAGTCTACGCTGCGGCTTACAAGGCGCTGGGCGTACCGGTTTACTCCTCGGCGGTGTTCAACTTCATCCCGAAAACCGCGATGGAGTTCTACCACGCCATTGCCCGCGAAGATCACACCACTGTCGGCAAGATCATCGACGACTTCTTCCTGCCGTACCTGGACATCCGCAACCGCAAAGCCGGTTACGCGGTGAGCATTGTCAAGGCCGGGGCCACTATTTCTGGGCACAGCGCAGGCCCGGTGCGCACCCCGCTGACTGATTTGTTGCCAGAAGAATACGAAGCCCTGGCGGCCTTGATCGACAAGCAAGGTCCGCAGTAAATAATTCCCAAGGCCGCTGAGAAATCAGCGGCCTTTTGCGTAAGGAAATTCGCAAAACCATGACATGGTCGTAAAAAAGCTGCCTACGGCGGTTCCTGATACACCGCTCCACCTCTGTAAGCGCTACCGCAGGGACATCATTGTTTCACCCGCGCATAAAAATAATTTGTGGGAGTACACGTACCATGCAAGCGACCAAGCCGACGCACGTGCGCTATTTGATTCTGCTCATGCTTTTTCTGGTGACCACCATCAATTACGCCGACCGTGCAACCATCGCCATCGCAGGCTCCAGCCTGCAAAAAGACCTCGGCATTGACGCCGTCACGCTGGGTTTTATCTTCTCCGCTTTTGGTTGGGCCTATGTGGCCGGACAAATCCCCGGCGGCTGGCTGCTTGATCGTTTCGGCTCGAAAAAAGTCTATGCCCTGAGCATCTTCACGTGGTCGCTGTTCACCGTGTTGCAAGGCTATGTCGGTGAATTCGGCGTCTCCACCGCGATCGTCGCGTTGTTTATGCTGCGCTTTCTGGTGGGCCTGGCCGAAGCGCCATCCTTCCCCGGCAATGCGCGCATTGTCGCGGCCTGGTTTCCCACGGCTGAACGCGGCACCGCCTCGGCGATTTTCAACTCGGCGCAATATTTTGCGACCGTGATCTTCGCGCCGTTGATGGGCTGGATCGTCTACACCTTCGGCTGGCAACACGTGTTCGTGGTAATGGGCAGCATCGGGATCGTGTTCTCGCTGATCTGGCTAAAACTTATCCACAGTCCGCGCCAACACCCGATGATCAACGAGGCTGAGTTCAAACACATCGCCGACAACGGCGGCCTGGTCGACATGGATCAAGACAACGTCAGCGGCAAGAAAGTCGACGGCCCGAAGTGGGATTACATTCGCCAGTTGTTGACCAACCGCATGATGCTGGGTGTGTACCTGGGCCAGTACTGCATCAACGGCATCACCTACTTCTTCCTGACCTGGTTCCCGGTGTATCTGGTGCAAGAGCGTGGCATGACCATCCTCAAGGCAGGATTTATCGCTTCGCTGCCGGCGATCTGCGGATTTATCGGCGGCGTATTGGGCGGGGTTATTTCCGATTATTTACTGCGTAAAGGCCACTCGCTGACCTTTGCCCGCAAGGCGCCGATCATTGGTGGCTTGTTGCTATCAACGACCATCGTGGCGTGCAACTATGTCGATATTGAGTGGATGGTGGTTGGCTTCATGGCCTTGGCCTTCTTCGGCAAAGGCGTTGGCGCGCTGGGCTGGGCGGTGGTGTCTGACACCTCGCCCAAACAAATCGCGGGCTTGAGTGGCGGTCTGTTCAACATGTTCGGCAACATCGCCTCCATCACCACCCCGATTGTCATCGGCTACATCATCAGCACCACGGGCTCGTTCAAGTGGGCCTTGGTGTTTGTGGGCTGCAATGCGCTGGTGGCGGTGTTCAGTTACCTGGTCATCGTGGGGCCGATCAAGCGCGTGGTCCTCAAAGAGCCGCCCGTCAGCGGCCCACAAATAAACACACTTGTTTCAGCTCATTCCTAAGGGGCGCGTCATGACGTTGATTGAACATTCCGATTCGCCGCGCACCATCCAATTGCATGCGCGCGATAACGTGGCCGTGGTGGTGAATGATCAGGGAGTACCGGCCGGGACCGAGCTTGCCGATGGCCTCATAACCCTGGATTTTGTGCCGCAGAGCCACAAGGTCACGTTGGTCGACATCGCCGAAGGTGGCGAAGTGATCCGCTACGGCCAAACCATCGGCTACGCCTTGCAAGCCATCCCCCGCGGCAGTTGGGTCAATGAAGACCAACTGCGCATGCCCACCGCGCCGCCGCTGGACAGCCTGCCGCTGGCCACCGATATACCGGCCGCGCAGGCGCCGCTGGAAGGTTTTACGTTTGAGGGCTATCGCAACGCCGACGGCACCGTCGGGACGCGCAATATCCTGGGTATCACTACCACCGTTCAATGTGTGACCGGGGTGTTGAACCATGCGGTCAAGCGTATCCGCGACGAACTGCTGCCAAAGTACCCGAATGTCGACGACGTCGTGGCGCTGACCCACAGCTACGGCTGCGGCGTGGCGATCAGTGCCACTGACGCCTACATCCCGATTCGCACCGTGCGCAATCTGGCACGCAACCCTAACTTGGGGGGCGAAGCGCTGGTCATCAGCTTGGGCTGCGAGAAATTGCAGGCCGGGCAAGTGATGCACGACAACGACAGCTCGGTGGACCTCAGCGAACCGTGGTTGTACCGCCTGCAGGATTCCAGTCACGGCTTTGCCGAAATGGTCGAGCAGATCATGGCGCTGGCCGAAACCCGTTTGAAAAAGCTCGATCGGCGCCGTCGCGAAACCGTGCCGGCGTCCGAGCTGATACTGGGCATGCAATGCGGCGGCAGCGATGCATTTTCCGGGATCACTGCCAACCCGGCACTGGGTTACGCCTCGGACTTGTTGCTGCGGGCCGGAGCGACCGTGATGTTTTCTGAAGTTACCGAAGTGCGCGACGCCATTTACCTGCTGACCTCACGTGCTCAAAGCCAGGACGTCGCCCAGGCGCTGGTGCGCGAGATGGACTGGTACGACCGTTACCTGGCCAAAGGCGAAGCGGATCGCAGCGCCAACACCACCCCGGGCAACAAAAAAGGCGGGTTGTCGAACATCGTCGAAAAATCGTTGGGTTCTATCGTTAAATCCGGCAGCAGCGCGATCAATGGCGTGCTTGGGCCGGGTGAGCGTTTCACGCGCAAAGGGCTGATTTTTTGCGCCACGCCTGCCAGTGATTTTGTCTGCGGCACGCTGCAACTGGCCGCCGGGATGAACCTGCACGTGTTCACCACCGGGCGGGGCACCCCGTATGGTTTAGCGATGGCGCCGGTGGTCAAAGTGTCGACCCGGACCGAACTGGCACAGCGCTGGCCGGATCTGATTGACATCGATGCCGGGCGCATCGCTACCGGGCGAGCGAGCATCGAGGAACTGGGTTGGGAACTGTTCCACTACTACCTGGACGTGGCCAGCGGCAGAAAACACACCTGGGCCGAACAGCACAAACTGCACAATGACCTCACCCTGTTCAACCCGGCGCCGATTACCTGACCCCAGCTTTACCCCAGCAACATCCCCCAAAACATCGCGATGACGGCTAACGCCATCGCGATTGAGCAACTCCAGCCCAGCCCTTTCAACCCCGGCCCAAGGGTAAATTCGCCCATGATGTCGCGGCGTGATGCCATGCGCATCATCAAAAACATGATGGGCACGGCAATCACACAGTTGACCACCGCACTCCAGACCAGCGCTTTCATGGGGTCAATCGGGGCAAAACAAATCAGCACGCCCAAGAGCGTCGACAGCGCAATCACGGCATAAAAGGCTTTTGCCGCCTGGGGTTTATCCGCCAGGCTGTTTTTCCACCCGAAAGCTCCCGCCATGGCATACGCCGAAGAGCCTGCCAGCACCGGAATCGCCAACAGCCCGGTGCCAATAATCCCGCCTGCGAATAGCCAAAATGCAAACTCACCGGCAATCGGACGCAAAGCCGTGGCGGCCTGGGCTGACGTTTGAATGTCCGTAACACCCTGCAAATGGAGGGTGAGGGCGGTCGTCAACATGATGAAGAACGCAATGACGTTGGAAAAACCCATCCCGATCAGGGTGTCGGTTCGGATGCGCTTGAAATTACTCGCAGCCTGCTCCGGGGCTTGGATCAAAGGCTGCGCGCCGGGGTGGTCTTCCATTTCTTCGACTTCTTGCGACGCCTGCCAGAAGAACAGATAAGGGCTGATGGTGGTGCCAAAGATAGCCACCACCATCGTGATATAGGCCGGGTCCCAGGACAGGTGCGGCCACACGGTGCCGCGGACCACCTCGCCCCAGGGAATGTGCACCGCGAACAGGGTGCCGACATAGGCGAGCAACACCAGGGTCAGCCACTTGAGGACCCGCACATAACGGGTGTAGGGAATGAACACTTGCAACAGCAGGGAAATGATCCCGAAGGCAATGGCATAGAGGTGGGCAGGGCCACCGATCAGCAGTTTCAACGCTTCGCCCATCGCGGCGATGTCGGCGGCTATGTTGGCGATATTGGCGATCAGCAGCAGACTGACGATGGTGTACAAAAATGGCGCTGAGTAGTGCTTGCGAAGGTTGCTCGCCAAGCCATGGCCGCTGACGCGCCCAATCCGCGCACTGATCACCTGAATCCCGACCATCAGTGGAAAGGTAAACAGCACACTCCACAACGTGTTCAGGCCAAATTGAGCGCCGGCTTGCGAGTAAGTGGCGATGCCGCTGGGGTCGTCATCGGCGGCCCCGGTGATTAAACCCGGGCCCAGCTTTTTCAGCAGCGCAGTGTCGCCGTCTGCTGGCGGCTTTGAATCGGGCTCGCGACTTTTCATGGGGGCGGCATCGAACGGTGGCAGGCGGCCACACTCAACTGTGACTCAGGCCTGCCCATAAGGTTTCCGACCGTCCGGCGCCTGCGGGGTTACTTGCCCCGCGACTGGCAAGGAATCAACAGGCTCGCGCAGATGGTTACGCTTGTCGGCATCGCGCTCTAGGTCAAAGGCGTCATACAGCTTGCCCGCTGCGGTATAGCTACGCACTTTGAGGCTTGAGCCCTGGACGTCGATGGTTTGATACAACTGGGTTTCTTCGGCGCTGCGATCCGGTTGTCGTTGGGTGCGGTCATTGAGGCCATACATCGTGGAGCCCGCCACCGACACCATGTACACCGGCCCCTGCACCTGGCTGCCGGCACGCGCCAGGCGGGAGGCTTCACGCCCGGCTTCATGGGGCACGCGGTTGTAGCAATGGTCGTGGCCCTGCCACACCAAATCGACCGAGTAACGTTCGAACAGCGGTTTCCAGGCCGCCTTCAACGGCTCGGTGTCTTCGAGGCGGGAGCAGGTGAACACGGGTTAGTGATTGACCACAATGTTCCTGCGCGCCGGGCTGTTTTTCAGGCGGCTCTCAAGCCATTCGGTTTGCTTGGCCAGCGTGCCCATGTCGAGGGCCGCAGTGCCATCGAGCACGATAAAACGCACGCCCTGGTAATCGACAAAATAAGTTGTGTTCTTTAAACCCGCCACGCCGTTGTCCGGCAACGCAAACTGACGGTTCCAGTGCGGGCTCAGGATGCGGCTTTCACTGCCGAGGTATTCGTGATTACCGATGGCGACCACTTGGGGAAGCATCGCGTAGTGGTAGCCACCGGCCTGATTCCACTCGCCCCATTGATCGTCGTGTATCAGGTCATCGCGTTGCGAGACCAAGTCCCCGGCATGCACGATCAGCGCCGGGTTGGCGACACTTTGCAGCGCCTGACGAAGACTGCGCGAGGCCAGCGACAAGATGTCATTCTGCCTATCGCCCATGTAGATAAAGTTAAACGGTTTGAACGCTTCGGCCGGGGTGTGGAACTGCAACCATTCGCTCCAGCCCTCACCTGGCTGGCGCACGGTGCTGAACCGTTTACAAGCGTCGGCAGGCATTTGTTGTCGTCGCGGGTGCTGGGTTGATGAAGGGAAGGGCGGGAAAAGCGAGGGCTGACGTTGCGGTATCCCAGAATGAGTGACTGGGATACCCATCGACATTCAGGAAGAAAACGCCTCTGCGCGTGGCTGCATGGGCTCTTTGTGTTTGAGCGGTTGGTGCCAGGCGAGTTGCGCCTGGACATCACCCACGGCATCCAGGACGCGCTGCGCCCAGTTTTCATCTTCGGGATGGACGACCACCACGCGAAAGCCGTGAGCATGGCCTTCCAGCTTCACGCCCTCGGAGTCATCGACATGCAAGTCGATATCGAAGGCTGGCGGGAATTTCGAGGGGGAGTTTTCAAGTCCGTGGGCTGCCAAGGCATGGCCATGGCTAACACTGTTGACCACGCCGTCAACACGAATGCCATGCAGTAACAGCCAGCGCCTGATGTAAGACGGGGTCCGGCCGGATGAGGTGTAGACCCAGATGCTGCAACCCTGGCGACGCAGCTCTCGGGTCAGGGAACGCGTTCCGATGCGCAGCGGCTCACCTAGCCAGCGATGAAGAAAGTCGGGCAGCCAGCTTTGCTCAACGTCGCAGTGGTGGCGTTGGCAGGCCAGGGTGTCATCAATATCAAACGAAATACGGATGCACTGGCGTTTGAGCAGGCGGGTCGGGATGCCGCACTGTTTGGCCAGTCGGCTGGCGGCTGATCGGAATTTGGCGAGCCTAGGGTGCCTGCTCATCAGTGGCCCCCTTGTCGGGCGGACAGAGGTGTGTCTTTAAGAAAAAACTTGCTGCGAGCAGGCGCCTGCTCTTCCAGAAAGGCCGCGTATTTCTTCTTGATCTTGGGCAATTCGTACAATGCCTTGACGCCATGTTTGGCAGAGTTGCGTATGACCGAGGACGGGTTGAAGTAGCCCACGGCGTTTTCCAGCGTCAGCACGAACGGCGACAAGCCTTCGCGCATGAGCAAATAGCTGACGATGAGTGAGCCGCTGCGGTTATTGCCTTCGATAAACAATTGAGGCTCGCTGAGAATTCGTACATAGACACCGGCAGCACGCTTCCAGACTGATTCGTTGCGGTGCGCGCTGTACCAATTGAACAAGTCCTTTATCCCACCCTCAACGTTGTTGAAGAAGTGCTCTTCGGTTGCCAGCAGGTGCTGAGCGTATTCCTGTCGGCCTGCCGGGTCTCGGCCACAGAGAACCGTCGCATTGATCTCCAGCATCAGGTTCAGTTGCTGAAGGTCAAACAGGTCAACGCCACGTGCGACATAGTCGTCAATCAGCGCATAGCCTTCAAGTACATTGAGCAGCACTTCGTCAGTCAAAGGATCACGCTGCTCGGTAAAGTGCTGGCTGAGCTCGGCAAAGCGGCTCTGCACCTTACGCAAGGCGTGTTCAATTGCTGGCAAATCAAGACGATGCATTGCAGGCATTAGCGTTCCTGAAAAACGGTGTTTGAGAATGAAAAACGACCGTACGTCCGACAACGCTTTTGGGCGTTTGGCGCACGTACAGTCCTGAGCCGATACCGATGGCTTAGCTGAACTTGCCGGTGATGTAGTCACCCGTCATTTGTTCGCGCGGGTTGTCGAAAATCTGCGTGGTTGGCCCCATTTCAACCAGGTAGCCGGTGCGCGTGCCTTGCGAAATATCCACCGAGAAAAAGGCCGTTGTGTCCGCCACCCGGATAGCCTGCTGCATGTTGTGGGTCACTAGGGCGATGGTGTAGTCCTTCTTCAACTCGACCATCAGCTCTTCTACCCGGCGGGTGGCGATCGGGTCGAGTGCCGAGCAGGGCTCATCCAGCAGCAGCACTTCAGGTTCGGTTGCAATAGCGCGAGCAATACACAGACGTTGTTGCTGACCGCCGGAAAGGGACAGGCCGCTGACTTTGAGCTTGTCTTTGACTTCATCCCACAGCGCGGCGCCTTGCAGGGCGTGCTTTACGCGGTCGCCCAGGTCGCCTTTGTACCGGTTGAGGCGCAGGCCGAAAGCGACGTTGTCGAAGATGCTCATCGAAAACGGGTTTGGCTGTTGGAACACCATGCCGATGTAGCGGCGCACGACAACCGGATCAACGCCCTTGCCATACACGTCTTGCCCGAGGAAATGCACGTGGCCCTCAAAGCGAAACCCTTTGACCAGGTCGTTCATGCGATTGAGGCTACGCAGCACCGTACTTTTGCCGCAGCCGGAAGGACCAATGAAACCGGTGATCTTGTTCTTTTCAATCGGCACATGGCTGTCGCGCACTGCCAGGAAGTTACCGTAGAAAATCTTGTCCAGTTTGCAGTCCATGACCACAGGCGCCTGGGTGATAAACGGAGCGGCTATTTGTGCAGATGATACGTTCAAAATTCAGATGCTCCCGTTCTCAATACTTGGGCTTGCCGAAAATACGGCTGACGATATTCACGACCAGTACGATCATTACCAGCACCAGCGAGGCCGCCCATGCGAGCTCGAGCTGGTTGTCGAAAGGCATGCCGGAGAAGTTGTAAATCAGTACGGCAAGCGACGCCGTCGGATTCATGACTGCCAGGCTGCCGTCGTGGAAGATCCAGTAGTTGCTGAACAGCGCGGTAAACAACAAGGGGGCGGTTTCGCCGGCGGCGCGGGCCACGGCCAGCATCACGCCCGTCAAGATGGCCGGCATGCCGGTCGGCAACACGATTTTCCAGATCACCTGTGAGCGGGTGCAGCCCATGCCGTAGGCGGCGTCCTTCATGATCTTGGGCACCATCTTCATCGACTCTTCAGCCGTCAACACCACGATGGGCAGCATCAGTACCGCCAGTGCCACGCCACCGGCCGGTGCCGAGTAGGTTCCGGTGGTCATGACCACCAGGGCGTAGGCGAATACACCCGCCAAAATGGAAGGCAGACCTGTCAGCATCTTCGCCGCAAAGCGCGAGGCGTTTGCCAGTTTGTTGTCGGGCCCCAGTTCAGCCAGGAATACGGCTGCCATGATGCCGACTGGAACCGCGATGGCGGCGGCAATGCCGACCATCACAAAAGTACCTGCCATCGCGTTACCAAAACCGCCGCCCGTCTCGAAACCGGTGGGTGGCAATTCAGTGAACACTTCGAGGCTCAGGCGTGCACCGCCGCGGGTGATCAGCATGTAGAGCACGGAGATCAGCGGCACGCTGGCGATCAGTGCGCCCGCCCAGACCAGCGTGGTCAACACCAGGCTGCGCAGGGCACGGCCTTCAAACCTGCGCTGCAGGCTCGGTAAGGCGGCGACTGGGGACGTGAGGTTTGTCATTATTTGTGACCCCGCTGGGCGTAAAGCATGATCATGGAGCCGAGGACGTTGACCAGCAGTGTGATGAACATCAGGACCAGAGCGGCATACATCAACACTTCGATCTCGTTGGGGCCGGCTTCGGGGAAGTTAAGCGCCAACAAGGCCGCCAAGGTATTGGCCGGGGCAAACAGAGAAAGCGAAATGTTGTTGGCGTTGCCTACCAGCATCGCCAGCGCCATGGTTTCACCCAGCGCGCGACCCAGGCCGAGGACCAGAGAGCCGAAAATACCGGTGGAAGCGGAGGGCACCATGACTTTGAGAATCGCTTCCCAGTGGGTGGTGCCCATGCCGTAGGCGGCTTGCTTGGTTTTCATGGGAACGGCGGTGAGGGCGTCCTGCGAAACAGCAGCGATGGTCGGCAGAATCATGATTGCCAGTACCAGCGCCGCAGGCAGCAGTCCCGGGCCGCTCAAAGAGGTACTGAAAAAAGGTATCCAGCCCAGTTCGCTGTTCAACCACGCTGTGAGCGGTCGAATCGCCGGGATCACCACGTAAATCCCCCATAGGCCGTAAACCACACTTGGGATGGCGGCGAGCAACTCGACGATGGTGCGAAACACCGCGGCCAGCTTGGCTGGCAAGAAATCCTGGGTTAGAAAAATCGCCATGCTGACGCCGAAAACACCGGCGATCAGCAGTGCGATCAGGGCGCTGTAAAGCGTGCCCCAAATAGCTGGCAGAATGCCGTACTTGCCTTGGTTAACGTCCCAGACGCTACCGAATATCACGTCAAAACCGTGTTTTTCCATACCTGGAAGGGCTTTGCGTCCCACCTCGAACACCAAGGCGAAGACCAGCGCCAGAATCAGAACCACCCCTATTCGCGAAAGTGCGCGGAAAGTGCGATCAACCAGAAAGTCCTTCGCAGAGGGCGGTTGGCAGGCAGAATCCGGGTTAACCGGTACAACAAAAGGTGTGTTCATTGGCTAATTCCGGAGCAGGGGGGAAACTTTCCCGGCATGGCTGAGCGCACATGCCGAGAGAGGCCTCACGAGCGTTACTGGATGTTGGCGGAAGCTTTGCGAACTTGTTCAACAACCGATTTCGGCAGTGGGATGTAGCCCATCGAGTCAGCAATTTTCTGACCTTCAGTCAGGCTGTACTCGACCATCTCACGCATGGCTTTGGCTTTAGCCGGGTTGTCGTTGTGCTTGCGGAAGATCATCCAGGTGTAGGAAGTGATCGGGTAGGACTTGGCACCGTCCGGATCAGGCAGCCACGACACCAGGCTTTCCGGCATTTTCACAGCGGCCAGCGCTTCGGCACCGCTTTCAGCGTTAGGCACAACGTAGTTGCCAGCCTTGTTTTGCAGCTGAGCGAAATCAACTTTGGCCAGCTTGGCGAAGCCGTATTCGATGTAGCCAATTGCGCCTGGAGTCTGGCGTACGGTGGCGGTTACACCATCGTTTTTCGGCGACTTGATGAACTTGTCGCTGGCTGGCCAGTTAACCGTGTTGCCTTCGCCCAGTTCCTTCTGGAACTCTGGGTTGATAGCGGCCAAGTGCTTGGTGAATACAGCGGTCGTGCCGCTGGAGTCAGCACGCACAACAACAGTGATCGGCATATCCGGCAGTTTCAGGCCCGGGTTAGCGGCTGCTATCTGTGGATCGTTCCAGTTTGTGATCTTGCCCAGGAAAATGTTGGAGTAAACATCGCGTGGCAATTTCAGCTCTTTAGGATTACCTGGCAGGTTAAAAGCCAGAACGATTTCACCGGCTGTCATGGGCAGCAGTTGCACGCCTTCTGCCACCTTGGCGATGTCTTCTTCTTTCATCGCCGAGTCACTGGCGGCGAAATCAACGGTTTTATTCAAAAAGTCTTGCACACCCGCACCGCTGCCCTTGGACTGATAGTCCACGGTGACGCCTGGGGTTTTCTTGCTGAAATCCTTGAACCAAGTCAGGTAAATCGGAGCCGGGAAGCTGGCGCCGGAACCTGTCAGACGTACACTTTCAGCAGCAAAAGACATTGAGGTTGCACAAAGAGAAACCGCAACGGCCAGTGCAGCAGACTTCATTAAACTTTTCATCGAAGGAGTTCCGTGTGAGATCGGGCCCGAGAACTTTGCAACAATGATGTGACACTTTTATGAATAGCGAATGTTCTTACAGAGTTCTGTGCCGAGTCAGATAGGGTCCGACATATGGGCGGCGGGCTTTAACTGGCTGAACTGACAGCACACGGGGATGACATAGCTTCGTAACACGTTACGACCAAGTCATTGCGTAACTCTTCGCCATTCACCTCAGCAAGCCCTTCATTTCGTCCAAAACTCAGGCTTCGACTGGCTAATAGGGCCCATTGGCTGAGTGAGGTGAATTTCCCAAGGGGGGCCCGGCCCTCATCTACCGCTCGTACGAGACGTCCGTCGCTGACGTGCTGTTCAGTCAGGCTTTTGGGCAGCCAAGCGACGCCTTTGTTTTAACCAAGAGGGACCACTCGTTTGACGTCCAGGCCTGCGAGTGCGAAATGGCCGCCATGAAAAGTGAGAAGGCCGAGGGCAAGGCGTTGTTGGCTGGGGCTTGGTGAGATGATCGCGTTAATGTGCTGTCTCTTCATTGCGCAGATTACCCTGGGCGAGAAGTTCTCACGCTTTGACCGTCTTCTTCCCTGTTTGAGCGAGTGAGAGTTCTGGGTAGGTACCTAGGCCCATATTGATGCGGTTTTTGGTGATCGGCTGGCGGTAGTTGAAGCTCCATGGGCCGGGGTAATCTGAACAGATTCTTTAAGATGCTGATTTTAATAGATTATTTACGGTTAAGCTTTTTATTGGAATACCTTTTGGAATACCATCCGCGAATCTTCTTAGATTCCCGTCTTTACGTCGACCAAAGCTCGATTCCATAGCTGTACTTCGGATCTCGCTTTTGAGCGCGACCAACGGCTTCTGATAGCAATTGCTGGCGCTTGGTAATACCTTCACTCGCTCTGGCGAGTCAGCACGTGCCTTATTGCTGTCGCGTATGTGCGCCCCAGGTTCAGAAGATCGTCAGCGCATTCAGGTCGCCGTTCGGATTGTGGTGATAAAGGGGGACTCGACCCTATCGAACGCTAAATGTACCTGGGCCTTGGCGCGGGTC
The DNA here is from genome assembly GCF_044762555.1 of Pseudomonas sp. NPDC096917. NCBI lineage: Bacteria > Pseudomonadati > Pseudomonadota > Gammaproteobacteria > Pseudomonadales > Pseudomonadaceae > Pseudomonas > Pseudomonas sp. NPDC096917. The sequence continues at coordinate 12,501 of NZ_JBIWEO010000025.1, forward strand.
ACACCCACGTAAAACAGGCGCGCGGCCTCCTCATATGCTTCGCGCGTCTTAACGTATTTGCTCGGGACCACGCCTTCTTCCAGTCCAAGCATGATCACGGCCTGAGACTCTAACCCTTTTGAGCTGTGAAGCGTCATGAGGTTAATCTGATCTGGGCTCTTTCCCTGATTGTCAAAAATCTGGATGGTGAAGTCTTCAAGCACCCCACCTTCAGCGGCAGCTTCGATAAGCTCATTAAGGTTATCGATCTCGTCGCTCAGACGTGGCTCGTCACAAAGCATGTCGTCCAGAACGGCCTTAGCTAGTGTTCCGTTTGGTTAGTTCGTTAATCTAAAAAACTAGAAACCACTGGGGGTAACCTATTTTTTTAGGAAAACGAATTAACCGCTCGAGACACTAGGGAGGTCAGCCACTCATGAAGCGACAACGCGCCATCTCTCAGCGCGAAAAGAGCTGAGATCAGTTGTTTGCGAGACTGGTGTAGCTGAGTCTCGCTTTTTCCCGCCCGCTGCAAGCGTCGCCAAACTTTGAGCAAGTGGGAAAGCTGTACCTCACCGGTCTCCCAACCTCCAGCACACTATTGCGCTGCCTCGGTGAGCCGCTCGGTTACGGGCGATCCCAAGAAGGTGGGGTACTGTTTTTTAGTTATGAGATTTTTAGTAGTTGTGATGTTCTGATTCTTTCAGGTATGTGGTCATTCTTTTCTGCTTCCATTTCTATCAATATTTCTAAGAGCCTTGCTCGGCTAACTTCATAGCGGCTTGCCAACTTTTCGAGGCTTTCAATTGCCTTGTCTGAAAGAACGAAGTTGTACTGAGCTTTTCCTTTTAGATTTTCCCTGTATTTTCGTTGGGTCCATCCTTTTTTTATTTTTCCTATATAAAGTTCTTTTTGTTCTCGTGAATAATTCGTTTTGTCAAAAAAAATCAAGATGTCTTCGAATGTTTCGAATGGGGTTGATCCAAGTGTGGCGGCGAAGGAGTTCTTTGTTAGCCAGTCCCAAGCGAATTGGCTTTTCTGGTCGTCGTCTTTATACCAAACATACACTTTGTCGTTTGTTTTGTGGCTTTTCCATCTTTGTTCAAGATCTCTTAGTAGTTTTGTTTTCTGAGTTATATCTTTTTGCCATACGTCGAGGATCGCTATAGGGAGATCTTTTTCTGTGAGGTCAAAGTAATAATTGAGTTGGCTGTGTTCGGTCAAAATTTGAATTTCTCTTGTAATCCATTCTGTTGCGCGGCGGTCTTCTGTTATCCATTCAGTTTCTTTTTTGTGGACAAGTTGCTTGCATCTTTCTTTCAGTAATTCGCCGACTCTCCATGGCCTAGTTTGTAGGTATCTGGCCATTTTGTCTCTCATGCCAGTATCGAAGTAGTCATTTGGGTTAAATGTAGTTTCGAAGAATACAAGTGTGTACCACAGCCATATATCGTGGCGGTTGTTGTATTCCGTTTCGCCGAGAATCTGGGAAAGATCGTCTTCGAGGTGTAGTGCCACTGTAGAGTCCTTCTAGCGCGATTCAAGTAAAAATCTAGGTGTACTCTACCATTATTTACGTGTCAATCAAGATGATCTCTAGTAGATAGGATGTTGTCTGTCATCAGTCTTTACTGGAGAGATACGTATTTGTGGCAGCGATCTGGGCGAGATGGGGTCGCTTCGTTTTACAAGCAGCTTTTGGGTCTGGTTACATTTGGTGCGCTTTACTGCCACGGTTGCCTCGCCAGGCTCCTCCTCCTGGATGAGGGGTAGAGTCGGTAGCACGTTAATTTCTACTGGGCTTGCCAATCCTCTGGACGAATACAGGAGCTGCGTTCATGAGGATAATTCGATTGAAAGAGGTCATGGATCTCACTGGCCTTGCTAGATCTACGATTTACAAGTTTATTTCGGGCGACTTGTTTCCAAAGCCTATTCCCTTGGGAGACCGTTGCGTAGGTTGGCTGGAAAGTGAAGTTCACGATTGGATACTGGATAAAGTTAAAGAGCGGGATCAATTGGTGAGCAGGAGTAGTTGAGGTTCTGCCGTGGTTGGCTTTGAGGCTTGATTAGCTAAGTTCAGTTAACACCATCAAGGATAAGTTCCTTGATGGTGTTTTTCCAGAGTGATTGTGGTCTCTGTAATGTTGCGTTTTAACAGGATTTGTGGGTGTTTTATTTAGTGTGGTGCCGTCAGAGTGTTTCGGTATTGGTAATATGCTTATACAACATCTCTGTTACGGATATGGCTTATTTTTACTATGTGGGTGTGGAGGGTTGTATCGGAAGGAAGGTGATCTCTCTAAGCGGAGCAATATCGTGCTCCGTATTCTCAGATATAAGGTAAAAATGTACTCAGGGTTCTGACTATATGAAACTCAATACTCGGAGCTCCATCATGGCTAGACATCCAGGCAACACAAGCTTAACCCTTCATTGCGAAGGCTCTTATCAAGGCTTGGCCGTACAAGTGGGTAAGGGGCCTTTCATTCAAGAGTACCTAAACCGTCTTCATCAGACGGTGTATCGAGCGCTTAATCAGTACTCACGTGTATTTGCATTTAGGTTTGACCTACGGCTACCAACTAACATTCAATTGCCAGATTACGCTTTTACGAACGAAGTAGTTGACCGTTTCATCGAATCCTTTAAAGCCAAGATCAAGCACAATCGCCAAATGGCGAAACTTATGAATAAGTACGCACATGACACCAAAGTGCGTTACGTCTGGGCTAGGGAGCAAGGGCAGCACGGGCGACCCCATCATCACTTTGCGATCCTGCTGAACTACGATGCCTTCAATGCGCTGGGTAAGCTCGAATCGGGCCGAGACAACATGTTCAATCGTTTGGAAGGAGCATGGGCAAGTGCTTTAGGATTGCCGGTAGAAGCTGTCAAAGGTTTAGTCGAGATCCCGCCAAATCCCTACTATCACTTGCATCGTGACGAACCAGCCGGACAGGCTGCTTTCTTCTTTCGGGCGAGCTACCTGTGTAAATCGGGCACGAAGGTCTTTGGCGACGGTTCGCATGGTTTTGGATGTAGTCGTAGCTGAGCAAAACGTCGTCACGCAAAAAAATAAATAAAAGGGCACCGTGCCGATGACCACCCTGGCAACTCCAAGGGCGGTCCATCGGACGGTGTGAACATAGGAATTAAAGGTAACCTCGTTCAGCCAGAGATACGCAGCCTTCATGACCTACAACAATATGATCCAACGTCTGGGTGCCAATCATGCTGAGGGCGTTCTTGAGCGCCAGGGTTAGCGTGCGATCGGCCTGGCTGGGTTCAGGATCGCCGGATGGATGGTTATGTACCAGAATCACCGCTGCCGCATTGTGCTCCAACGCAATCTTGACCACCTCCCGCGGGTACACGCTGGCACCGTCTAGGGTGCCTCTGAATAGCTCCCTGAAGGCAATAACTCGGTGTTTGCTGTCGAGCAGTAGTAGCGCAAAGACTTCGTACTCGTGGTACTGCAGCAGTGTTTGCAGGTGGCTAAAAACCTGCTTTGGCTCAGCCAATGCCCGGCCTTTAGACAGACGACTCATTGCCAGTTGTTGCGCCATTTGCAAGATGTCAGCCTCGGTAACCGGGGATTCCATGACATAGGTGCCGGTTGTTTCACCGGCTATCAGCTTGTGATATTTCATGCGGGTATTCCTGAGCGAATTGGGAGAACACAGAAGAGTTTAAGAAGGGGTTACTGAACCGAAGTCCTGTCTTTGTGCCGCGAGGCTTGCGACTCCAGCTTTTGGGCGAGTGAGGGTTTGTCAGGCGCTGCCAGTTGGGCTTGAAGCTCTATGTGGTTGTGCTGATCTTCAATCGCGGGGAAGAACTCTTCGACGATGGCCCCGGTGTCTTCCTCGCTGTCTTCAAAGGCCCCATTGTTAAAGCCCTGCCGGGCCGCGTGATCCAAGGCGCTCTGGTCAAAGCCCGAGGCTTGTCGGGTTTCCTCTAGCTGCTTGGCTTCCAGCAAGGTGTCTTCTAGGCTCAGGCCACTGCGCACCGTGATGTCGACGTAGAAGATCGGTGTACCGTGGCTTTGGCGAGTGGACTTACCCCGCAGACGCAGCTCCAGCGGCAGACAGGCCAGGCGATTGCCGGAGATGGCTTGTAGGTAGTGCAGACGTGCCGCCAGGGTGCGGATGCTGTTGTAGCCCGTGGTGCGAAAGACAAAGCTGCCCAGCGGATCATCGTCACCAATTGCCACGTTGAGCCGACCGTAAGGCTTGCAGGCATTGCCTTGGGCCAGTGAACAGCCATCTGGAGAAGGGCAGGGCAACGACTGGATGCCGTCCTTGGTCAAACGCTTGCAGGTCTCACCATTGCCGACGCACAGCGGCCGGCCGCTGTTACGGTCGAATAGGCTGTAGTCCGCTCGAAAGTTCAGGTCAGGCTCGTTGAACAGCAGCCGGATCGGAATGCTGCGCAATTTGGCGTCCTGGCCATTGCGCAGTTCTTCGTTAAGGGGATGCAGTAACCAGCCGTCACGGCTTTGTACTTGGGAGGTGAGGGTGAATTGATCGTCCTTTTCTGGCAGACGCTTGCCGTTCTTTTCGACGACCTTGCCGATGGAAATTCGGCCCAAAATCGGCGGAGTGATGGCTAAACCTTTGAGCATGGGAGTTCTCCTGTATCTGAAATAAAAACGCCACCGAGACCGCGCAAACGGCCAGGGTGGCGTTAGAGAGAAAGGGCGTGGGAATAAGGGAAGAGCGAACGAACGTTCAGGCCAGCAGAAAACGCCGACTGCCGGTTTTGGTGGTCGAGTAGCGTACTTGCAGATGGGGCTTCTCTTTGAGCAGACGGGGGATGTCCAGCGCCACGCTGTCTTTGGCTTTCTTCCACGTGATACAGCCGGCTGCGAAGGTCGCCCGACTGGCATCGCCCATGGCCTGTTGTAACGTTTGCTTGAGTTGAGCTTCCTGCTTCTCCTGCAAAGCAATTGACTCGCGCACGCTCTGCAGTTTGGTAAAGGTCGTGCAGAGCAGAGTGTCCTGGCTGAAGTCCAGACTTTGCCCACTGTCCTGTGGATACAGGCAGCGCAATGCCTGCTCCGCCGAAGCAGAACCGTCTGCCGGCGGCGGGGTATCACTGACGACGTAATCCCAGAACAGCCGCTCCAGGTCGATCAGCCGAACAATCAGTGACTCGTCACGTTCGATGCGATGGATTTCCAGGTGCTGGCCACCGAGCAGTACCGCCACATTAGCGGCATGCTTGCCAGTCACGGCGAGCTGATGCATGACTTGCAACTGCACATACTCGGGCACTCCCTCTTTCCAGAGGCGTGCGCCGTTTATGCCGGCGGTTTTGCATTCGAGGATCTGCACCTCTGGCGCGCCGATCACCTCACGGTCGATATTGGCCAGCATCCAGGCCAGTTTGGGATCAGGATGCTGCAGCACCGCATTGATCCGCCGCACCCGGTGGCCACTGCGCTTGCTGTAATGGGTTGCGACAATCGGCTCTAGGATATTGCCCCAATAAGCCGGACTTTCCTCGTCCTGCGGATCGAGCTTGGGCAGTGAGGTGTCACGGCCAGTTTTCTCCATCCACAGCTCCAACTGGGATTTGTAAGGGTTAAGGCCCACGGCCGCGGCTGCATCTGAGCTGCCGATACCTTGTTTGCGCACGGCCAACCAGTCCTCGCGCGGCAGTTGTTTGGTGCCCACGAGGCGCAGCGCCGGGCGGATTTTGCTGCTGGGGTGTTGCAGAGTTTGCGTGCCCATGATGTTTTCCTGTGTGGCATAAAAACGCCCGGCCAGCAGAAGCTGACCAGGCGCTTTAGTATTTGAGTAAGTGAGTGGAGCTAGGCGGCGAGTTCCAGTGCGGCCTGCAAGGCGCGTCGTTTGATGACAGCACCTTGGCCAAACCAGGCCGAGTCCATGCGGTATTCAGTACTCCTGGCGCGTCGCTCGTGATCGACATATTCGGTCACGGCGTTGAGCAAGCCCCACGCAGTTCCTTGGGCTGATTCAAGCGTGGCGCCGCGACCTTGGCCTTCGTACAAGCTTTGCACCTTGCGCAGTGCGCGCTCGTTCGGTAGGACTTCGGGCAGTTTGCTATTGGGGGTTACGTCACACAAAATGTTCATGAAGAACCCCATCGCTTCATGCCACTGCACCTTGCGTTCAGCCAGTGCTCGCATACGGTACATAAACTCGTCCCACTGGGAGACGGCGATGCCCAGTTGTTTCTTCACGGCCTGCGGATCGAAGCGGGTGTTGTGCGGCACCTTGATCGCGCGGGTTGTGCCATCCAAGGCGATGGTCAGGGTGTTGTTGCAGACCACCCGTACCGTGGTCGGGGTGGCGGTGGTGGCCAAGGTGCCGTCACAGGACGTCGCCAATAACAGATAGCCGTTGACCTGATCGTTGCCCTTCAACTCGGTCGTTTGACCGGTGCGTGCCAAGGCCCAAAATTTGCGGCCACCCTTCAGCACGCCAGCGGTTTCCAGCTCGTAGCCGGAGACCTCGGTCAGATCCCGATAGAACTCCAGGACTTCACGCGGTTGTACGATTTGGTACCGGTTGGACACGACGGAGAGCGGTGCCTTGGTATCGGAGCGGTACAGCACTTTTTGTTCCGGGAACGAGTGGATGGTGCCCAGTGGGCCGATGCTGTCGGCCTTGAAGTGAACAGGGCTTTCTTGAATCTTCCAATCCATGCCCGCTTCACGCTGCCAGACTTCGAGCGGTTGTTTCGGGGAGAGGCGACTGCCCAGGCCATGCCAAGGAGTGTTGCCAACGTAAGCCATTTGTTCAACGAGATGAGCCATGGGAATGATTCCTTGTGAATGAATGGAAAAGAGCGTCGTTGTCAGCGACAAACGACGCCTGTTCACAACGATTTAACGGTTGACGCTGAAGCTGTAGCCGCACGCCAGGCACTGATAGTTGTGAAGGACTTTTTCATCGATCTGCTCGCCAATCGTCGCGCCGGCGAGACCACCGGCGACGCCGCCAAACAGGCCGCCGAGAAGGGCGCCGGCAATACCGCCCACTGCGATGCCGACGGGGCCGCCGATTACTCCCAGCACCGCGCCGGCTTCTGCACCTGACAGGGCACCGGCGGCACCACTGGCCGCACCGCCTGCCGCACCAATTAATCCACCCGTTTGCTTACCGATATTTTTCGTGATGACGCGTCCAGAGTTACAGCTTGGGCAAGGGGTATACATAAGCAGATCCTCTCAAGTGATGAGCGTGCTGAGCCAAAAAGCAGGCACGCCAAATCCCTACCGCAGTGATGCGGTGGGCGTTCACAGAGGTGATATAGGTTTGAAATTTTTTTGATTGGGATTTCAAGCAGCAATGAGTTGAAATCAGGCAGAAAGTCGAAATTTTTCAGGTGTTACAGGGGGATCGGGAGCTGGAAATTGAGTGCGCGTTGCTGACGCGCTAGCTCAATGAGTTCACCAATACCTGTGCAAGTCAGCTACGAAGTTGTATGCGGACAAGCACCATGGCTTTGGATGCAGCAGGAGCTAAGTCCCGCCTCTGGTCTTGACTCAAGTAGAGGTGCCAACGTTATCGAAATCCCTGGTTCGTCGCTAAGATGCCCTGTTATCATCATTTTTAGCATGATTAATGATGGCCATGTGGACAAGGATCAATTTAAATGCCGAACCTGGCACCGGGTGGAGCCTCACCTAATCAACGCGAACGCCTTTGGCAGATCGATTTCCTAGCGCGTTTTCGTGGTCAGGTGTCCCGGCAGGATCTGGTGCGCCGCTTTGGCATTGCACTGTCAAACGCCACTCGGGACTTCACTCTCTACCGTCAGTTGGCACCTGATAACCTGGATTATGACCACCGCGACAAGGTGTATCGCCGGGCTAGAGGCTTCCAGCCGCTGTTCATCTATGATTGTGAACATACCCTGCAAACCCTGACCTGGGGCCAAGGGGTAGGGTTGGAAGCCTGTGACCAGCCGATTCTTGTTGACTCTGCGCCGACACTAAATCAGCCCGATCTAGATATTCTAGCAGCGGTATCTCGTGCCATGTATGCAGCCAAGGCGCTGACTATCCGGTATGTGTCTGTTAGTAGCGGTGAATCTACACGTGAAATTGTGCCGCACAGCTTGGTCAATACTGGCCAGCGCTGGCATACGCGTGCCTACTGCAGAGCGCATTCCGAGTTCAGGGATTTTGTGCTGACCCGCATCACCGTTGCAGACGAAGTGGACGGTTTGATCGATGCAACGGTTGAATCTTTGGCTCAGGATCAGGAGTGGAATCGTGAAGTGGAGCTGGAGCTGATCCCACACCCCCGCGCAACTTATTCCCGTGCCATCGAGCTGGATTACGGTCTCGAATACGGGCAATCCATCAAGCTGTCAGTCCGAGCAGTAATGGCCGGCTATCTGCTGCGGCGTTGGGGTGTCGACTGCAGTCCCAAGGCAACATTGCACCCTGATGAGTATCAACTGGCGTTGCGTGACCCCGAGGGGGTCGCAAACCAGGTCAACCTGTTCATTGCCCCTGGCTTTAATGATGAGAACGGCCTCTGATGAGCTCGACTGAATCCCAACAAAAATTCGGCTTCAAGTTCGGCCGTAACGGTGCCCACTCCGCCCGCACGATGATGCTGGCAGAGATTACCGAGCTGTTTCATGGTCGCGGCGTTGAGGCAATTCCCGCCCAATACCAGGAAGACATAGAGCTATTCAATGTCCTCCATAAGCCGACCGAGAAGGCAAGAAAGCTGACTTGGCGTCATCTCCTCGACCTTTACGGCATGGATATTACGATCCCACTGTTCCGGATCTTTCGCCGTTTATGGGAAAGCGACGAATCGGCAAGACCCATGCTCGCTTGCCAAATGGCTCTGGCTCGGGACCCGTTGCTGCACCTGTCCCAGGAAAAAATCCTTTCGCTCGTACCAGGTCAATGGCTTCCTCGTGAGGAAATGGAACAGGCGTTGGACGAGCAATATCCGGATCGCTACAGCAAAGCGATGCTCAAATCACTGGCGCAGAACGTCAACGGCACTTGGACTAATGCGGGCTTTCTGAAAGGGAGAACCAAAAAGCACCGTGCCGAGCCAGAGGTGCGTCCGGTCAACGTGGTGTTTGCCTTGTTCCTCGCTTATCTGCAAGGAGCCACCGGCAACCGGCTGTTCACCAGCGAATGGACCCACCTGCTCGGCAGCCGCCAGGAGCGATTGCTGGAGTTGGCCCGTCAGGCCAGCTACAGCGGGATGATTAATTTCAAACACTCCAGTGAAGTGGTGGAAGTGACTTTTCCCGACTATCTGACCAAGGAAGAGGAGTCCTGGTTGCATGAGTAACCGACTGAACCGCCTGATCAAGAGCTACGCCAACCATATCAGCCTGCCCTGGATGAAGGGCTTGGCTAACGAGCAGCGTGTGCTGTTTGCCGTTTATCACAAAGAAGACGAGCTCAAACTGCGTGCCAGGGTTGAAGAGTTTCGACTGGCCACCGAAAGCGCCGGCCACCCCTGGCTGGAGCTAGATATTACCCGCCTCTTCTCTGACTGGATGGCCAAGCAGAAGTACCGCGAAGACTACTTTGAAGACCCGGATACCCTGACTCCCAAGTACAAGACCTTTGTCCGTCAGTCGGTCGAAGAGCTAGCTGAGCGAATCAAAAGCCAATCCGATGAAAAGACTGTCGTCGCGCTCATGGGCTGCGGCACCCTGTTTGGTTTTGCCTCCGTCTCTGACTTTGTTAAACAGCTGGCCGAGCATGTTCCAGGGCGCCTAATGGTGCTATTCCCTGGCGAGTACATCAATAACGGCTACCGCCTGCTCGATGCTCGCGACGGCTGGGGTTACCAGGCTACGGCGATCACCGCTGACAACTGAATTCAGTCGCATAAAGAAACTAACGCACAGATTGGCGCAGTAGGCGCAAAGGGAGCATGCCCAGGATGTTGAATCGCGAGATTTACCAGCTCGACCCCCAGCAGAACCGTCTGGAAAACAACGGCGTCGCCGAAGTAAAGGACGACCAGTCAGCCCAGGCACTTAAGACCCTGCGCTACGAGCTGCAAACCTTCGTCTGCGACGGTGAGTACCAAGCTGGTCTCGACAAGATTTTGTCTGCCTACCTGCGCAATTTGGGCACTCAGCACGAACAGCCCGGCGTATGGATATCTGGCTTCTTCGGTTCAGGTAAATCGCACCTGGCCAAAATGCTACGCGCGCTGTGGACTAACCAGCCGTTCAGCGATGGAGTTTCTGCTCGCGATATTGCCGATTTACCGCAGGAGGTCAAAGACCACTTCAAGGAGCTAAGCAACGCCGCAAATCGTCACGGTGGTCTGCATGCCGCTTCCGGTACGTTGGGCTCCGGTGCCAACAACAACGTGCGTCTGGCACTGCTCAACATTGTGTTCAAGTCCGCAGGTCTGCCCGAGCAGTACCACCAGGCCCGCTTTGTGCTGTGGCTGAAAAAGCAGGGCATTTTTGATCGGGTCAAAGACAAGGTCGAAACCGTGGGCGACAGGTGGGATGACGAGCTGGAAGATCTATATGTCTCCCGCAGCATTGCCGGGGCACTGCTTGAGGTGGACAGCACCCTGAGCGATGATGTCAAAGGAGTGCGCCAGCTGCTACGCGAGCAGTATCCCAATGTCCAGGATGTCACCAACCAGCAGATGGTCGACGCCATCTACGATGCCTTAGCTCCGCAAGGTCAGTTCCCGCTAACCCTGGTGGTGCTCGATGAGGTTCAGCAGTACGTCGGCTCCGATACTGACAAGGCGCATCAAGTCCAGGAAGTGGTAGAAACCTGCTGCAAGCATTCCGTCTTTCAGAACAAGCTGCTGTTCGTCGCCACGGGGCAAAGTGCTCTTTCCGGCATGCCTAATTTGCAGCGCCTGCTTGGCCGCTTCCAAATTCCGATTCAGTTATCTGATACCGATGTCGAGTCGGTGATCCGCAAGGTCATCCTGCAGAAAAAAGCCTCGGTCAAGCCGCAACTGGAGCAGGTACTGCAATCTCACCTGGGCGAGATTTCACGTCAACTGCGCGGCACTAAAATCGAGCACCACCAGGATGACGAAAAAGTCATGCTGGCCGATTACCCCCTGCTACCGGTACGCCGCCGCTTCTGGGAGCGGGTGCTACGTATCGTTGATACCACTGGTACCGTTTCGCAATTGCGTAACCAGCTCAAGGTTATCCATGAGGCCGCTCAGGCCACCGCCGATCTACCGCTGGGTCATGTGGTGCCGGCTGACTTCATCTACAACCAGATTGCAGTCAACCTGCTGCAGACCGGCGTCATCTCCAAAGAAATTGCCGAAACCATCGGCCGCCTGTCCGCCGGCGATGCCGACGACAAGCTCAAATCGCGCATTCTGGGGCTGGTGCTGCTGATCGGTAAACTGCCTTCCGATCCGACTGCTGACTGCGGGGTGCGCGCCACTGCCGACATGCTCGCCGATCTGCTGATTGATGACCTCAACAATGGCAAGGATTCCATTCGCACCAGTGTTCCCAAACTGCTCCAGGCATTGGCCGACGAAGGCCTGGTTATGCCTATGCAAACCAGCATCGGCACCGAGTTCCGTCTGCAAACGCAGGAGAGTGCGCAGTGGTACGACACCTTGCGTCAGGAAGAAGCCGACCTACGCGGCAATATGCAGCGTATCGAAAATATCCGCGTAGACCTGTTGCACAAAGAACTGCGCCGCCAGGTAGCTCAGGTGCGTCTCACCCAGGGCAAGTGCAACGAGCCGCGTCAAGTGATCCCTTGCTTTGACGCCGAGCTGCCCAAAGACGCTAAAGAAAAAGTCTACGCCTGGGTACAGGACGGCTGGAGTATTGATGAGAAGAGCTTCCTCGCCGATGCCCGTAGCCGCCAGCCGGGCGAGCCGACTATTTTCGTCTTTGTACCCGCGCGCAACCGCTCCGAGCTGACCAGCGCCATCATTGCTGAGAACGCCGCTCACGCCACTCTGGAAAAGCGCGGCATCCCCAATACCGATGCCGGCAAAGATGCCCGTAGCGCGATGGAAACCCGCTACCGCGATGCGCAAAAGCAGGTACAAGCATTGCTGCGCGAAATTTTCGACGGCGTGCAAGTGCTTCAGGCCGGTGGTAACGAAGTAGACGGCAGCACTATTGCCGATCGGGTAGAAACTGCTGCTAAAGCCTCGCTGATTCGCCTCTACCGTGACTTCGATGCCGCTGACCATACCGGCTGGGGCAAGGTGTATGACCGAGCCAGCAAAGAGGGCGGGCAAAATGCCTTGGAAGCACTGAGCTACATCGGTGATGCCGAGCAGCAGCCCGTGTGTGCTGCCATTAAGCGCTATATCGGCGTGTCGAAAAAAGGTAACGAGATCCGTGAGCACTTTCTGGCTGCCCCGTATGGCTGGCCGCAGGACGCCATCGACGGAGGCCTAGCCATTCTGATGGCGACCGGTATTCTCATTGCCTACGACAACCGCAACAACCCGGTTACTGCCACAACGCTGGACCGCAAGCAGATCACCCAAACCAGCTTTAAGCCGGAAAGCATCACCATCCGCCCGATAGACTTGATCAAAATACGCGGTGTACTCAGCAGTAGCGGCATCGATTGCCAGCCCGGTGAAGAAGGTACCAAACTGCCCCTTCTAGCTGAAAAAGGTCGTGAACTAGCCAAACGAGCAGGGGGGGAAGCCCCTCTACCGAAAACCCCCGACAGCCGTATTTTCGATGAGCTGGCGCGTCACTCTGGTAATGCACAACTCAAGCATGTGCTCGATGAGCAAGACGCCATCAAACAGGCAGTCAAGACCTGGGCCGATATTGCCCAACGTATCGAAGCGCGGCGCAGTGATTGGGCGCTGCTCAAAAACCTGCTCGATCTTAGTCGTGGTCTGTCTTTCCATGCTGCTATCCAGACCGAGGTGGATGCCATAGTCAGCCATCGATCCCTGCTGGATGAACCCAATCCGGTATCCGGCCTGGTTCAGCCGCTGGTCAATAAGCTACGCGATGCCATCCAGTTTCATGTGCAGGCCTATCAGGGGCGGTATGCCGAATGCCTCATTCAATTGCAGGCCGACAGCCACTGGCAGCAACTCAGTGAGCAGCAAAAAAGCGACATCCTCGGCAAACGTAAACTGCTTACCTTGGCGCAACCGGTGCTGAACGACGCCGAGGCCATTATCGACAGCCTCAATGACGTCAGCTTGGAGCAGTGGACCGATCGCACTGAATCGCTGTCCAGTAAATTCGATAGTGCACGCATGGAAGCCGTTCAGCTGCTGCAACCCAAACTGCAGCGCATCAGCCTGCCGCGCAAAACATTCGAGACCGAGGCCGACGTCGACACCTGGCTGGCAGAAGTGAAGCAACAAATCCTGGACAAAATTAACGACGGACCGGTGACCTTCTGATGACTCGACTGCCCCTCGATAAAGCCCTGCGGCGTGCGCTGGAAACCACCGTGGTCAAAGCCCGTGACATCGCCGAGCAAGCTGCCATCCAGGCCCTCAAGCGACTGGGCGTAGGTGATGCCAAACCTGCCGAATACTTGAATGATGAGCAGCGTAAGCTGCGCACCCGCCTGCGCGCTCATGGCCGTCAGATAGGTGATAGCAAAGATGTAAACGGCCAGCAAATAATCCACAAACTGGTCACAGAAGTCGCTTATGAGCATTGGAATCGTATGTTGTTCGCGCGTTTTCTGGAGCAGAACAGTCTGCTTATGTATGACGAGCACACCCAATTAACCCTGACCGAATGCAATGAGCTTGTGCAGGACCCGGATGTGGCCCGCGACGATCTTGAGCGTCGCTGCCAGAGCGGCTGGGAGCTGGCAGGAGTGCTGGCCTCCAAAATGCTGCCGCAGATCTTCCGTGTGGACTCACCCGTTTTTGAGTTGGAGTTGGCCCCCGAGCACCAGCGCAGTCTGGAGCAACTTGTCACCGGCCTGGCTTTAGAAACCTTTCAAGCCCAGGACAGTCTCGGTTGGGTTTACCAGTTCTGGCAGAGCAAGCGCAAGGAGGAAGTTAACAAGTCTGAGGTCAAGATTGGTGCTGACGAGCTATCGCCAGTTACCCAGCTGTTCACCGAACCCTATATGGTTAGCTTTCTGCTGGATAACAGCCTGGGTGCTTGGTGGGCCGGTAGACGTTTGGGTTATAGCGACTGGCAGCAGTCCAGCAGCGAACAGGAGCTACGTGATAAAGCAGCCATCCCCGGCGTACCGCTCAGCTATTTGCGTTTTGTAAAAGATGAGTCGACCCACCACTGGCAACCTGCCTCTGGCACCCTTGAAGGCTGGCCCAAGCGACTCGGCGAACTGAAAGCCCTAGACCCCTGTTGCGGCTCCGGCCACTTTTTGGTCGCCGCTTTTCTGATGCTGGTGCCGATGCGCATGCAAGAGGAAAGCCTGACGGCGCAGCAAGCCATCGACCGGGTACTCAGTGACAATCTGCATGGCCTCGAGCTGGATCAGCGCTGTGTGGAACTGGCTGCCTTTGCCGTGGCACTCGAAGCCTGGCGTTACCCAGAAGCTGGTGGCTACCGCAGCCTGCCCGAGTTGCATCTGGCCTGCAGTGGCCTGTCCATTGCCGCTGCCCGTGATGAGTGGAAAGAAATCAGCCGCAAAGCTGGAAAACAGAACCTGACCATTGCTCTGGATTGGATGTACCAAACCTTTCAGGACGCGCCGGTACTCGGCAGCTTAATCAATCCACGTCGCAGCAAGGCCGCGCAAATCGCCCAGTGGAGCGAACTGCAGCAACTACTGGGTGAGGCGCTGTCGCAGGAACAAGCGAAGCATCAGAGTGAGGCCGATGCGGAGGTATCTGTTCGCACTAACCGGCTGGAGGCGGGCATCGTTGCTCAAGGCCTGGCCAAGGCCGCCGAGCTGCTATCAGGGCAATATACCTTGGTAGTCACGAACGTTCCCTACCTGGCGCGGGGCAAACAGAGTGATACCCTCAAAGATTATTGCGAAGCCTATTACCCTGCAGGCAAGAACGATCTGGCCACGGTGTTTCTCGACCGCTGTTTGGAATTTTGTGTACAGGGCGGCACGGCTAGTATTGTTTTGCCGCAGAACTGGTTGTTTCTCTCCAGCTACCGCAAGTTTCGCGAAAAGTTGTTGCGGAGCGACACCTGGCATTTGATTGCTCGGCTAGGGGCAGGAGCTTTCGAAACCATCAGTGGCGAGGTCGTCAAAGCGATTCTGATCAATCAGACCCGTGGCATTGTGACGGGCCAGTCGGTGGATCTACTGAACAGTGCTGGGCAGGGCAGTTGGATTCGTGGGCTGGATGTCTCCGAATCCCGCACGGCAGCGGAGAAGGCTGAGGGGTTGTTGACGGTTGATGTGAAGAGTGTGGAGCAGAGTCAGCAGCTGGAAAATCCGGATGCGGTAGTAACCTTTGAGAAGCAAACAGATTTACCATTGCTTGCCGATACAGCGAAATATGGTAAGGGCAGTACTACCGGTGATGGCCTGAGGTTTTTGCTTAATATTTGGGAGTTTCCCGTTATTGAACCTCACCACGTCTATTGGCTCAATTCTCCTACCGAAGGTCTGGAGTGGTCTGGTAGAAGTGAGATATGTAAAACCTATTTAAGCGATCCGGCTTTGACCTCGCAGCTGGGATGCTGGCTGAGGGGGCATGACGTATACGGGAGAAAGGGTGTTGCTGTAAACAAAATGAGAAAGCTGGAGCCGTTTCTCTATTTTGGCGAGGTCTTTGATGACAATATTTGTCCAATTTGTCCAATTGATTCAGAGAGTCTCGCTGCAACATGGGCGTTTGTTTCATCTCATGAATACCATGATCGCGTTAGGGCGGTAGACCAAGCTTTAAAAGTCACCGCAGGTACCATTACCAAAGTGCCATTCGATCACGCTCGCTGGACCAAAGTCGCCGGAGAACAATACCCCAACGGCCTACCTCAGCCTTACACCAATGCCCCCACCCAGTGGATCTTCCATGGCCATCCCTGTGGCTCGGTGATCTGGGACGAAGAGGCAAAGTGGACAACACATGGCGAACTGCGTGTCGATGACAGTGTGCTGCAAGTCGCTGTCGCCCGGCTGCTCGGCTACCGCTGGCCGGCGGAGTTGGATACAAATATGGAGCTGGCCGCCGAGCAGCGCGCCTGGGTGCAGCGTTGCCAGCAGCTCTACGCCTATGCGGATGACGATGGCATCGTCTGTCTGCCTGCTGTGCGCGGTGAAAAGGCCGCCGACCAACGCCTGGAAGCCCTGCTGCAAGCCG
Organism: Pseudomonas sp. NPDC096917; assembly: GCF_044762555.1. Taxonomy (NCBI): domain Bacteria; kingdom Pseudomonadati; phylum Pseudomonadota; class Gammaproteobacteria; order Pseudomonadales; family Pseudomonadaceae; genus Pseudomonas; species Pseudomonas sp. NPDC096917. The sequence continues at coordinate 28,697 of NZ_JBIWEO010000025.1, forward strand.
CCTACGGTGACGCTTGGACCACGCCGCTAAAAAACCGTCTGCTGGAAACCGTCGGCAGCAAGTCCCTAAGCCTTTGGCTGCGCGACAAGTTCTTCGAGCAGCACTGCAGGATGTTTCAGCATCGGCCCTTCATTTGGCATATCTGGGACGGTCTAAACGACGGCTTCAGCGCCCTGGTCAACTACCACAAACTCGACAAAGCCGGTCTCGAACGCCTGATCTACACCGACCTGGGCGACTGGATACGCACCCAGCAAAGCGGGATGGCCAGCGGTGAAGACGGTGCCCAAGAACGACTGCTCGCCGCCGAAGCATTGAAGCGAGAGTTGGAAGCCATTCTCGAAGGCGAGGCACCCTACGACATCTTCGTGCGCTGGAAGCCCCTGGCCGAACAACCCATCGGCTGGACCCCCGATCTCAACGACGGCGTGCGCCTCAACATCCGCCCGTTCCTCAGCGCTCGCAGTGTCGGCAAAAAAGCCTCGGGCATTCTTCGCTGGATGCCCAACATCAAATGGGCCAAAGATCGCGGCAAAGACGTCGAGTCCGCTCCCTGGTACACCCTTGGCCTGCAATATGACGAAGGTGAAGGTGCGCGGATTAACGATCACCATCTGTCGTTGGCTGAGAAACAGGCGGCAAGGAGCTAGCCCATGATCAAGTCTGTTTACAATTACCCGGTTTCCACCCTACTCGATATCGAGAGCGGGATGGTTTATGCCATCCCGCGCTACCAGCGTGAGTACACCTGGAGCCGTGCGCAGTGGGACGCGCTGTTCGAGGATTTGCTGGACAACGAGCTACACTATTTTCTGGGTTCGATCATCTGTATCAACCAGTCGCAAGATGCCTTGACGGTACAAAGCCTGGAGCTGGTAGACGGACAACAGCGCATGACCACGCTGTCTTTGCTGCTGGCGGCTATTTATCAGAGTTACCGTACCCTGCCGAATCTGGGTATGGAGCAGCAGATTGAGCTCTATAACCTCAAGCACAAACTGGTGCTGAAGAAAAAGCCGGATCAGCCGCGCCTGATTCCCCAGGTGCAAAACAACAACCAGCAGGACTACTTTGCGGTGCTCGGACAGACCGGCATTTTGGACGATGTGGATACTGTTCCGAATGCGGGCAACCGTCGCGTGTTGAAAGCCTTCCGGCATTTTATCAGTCGTATTGAGCTGTACTTGGAGCACAGCACTGACCCCATCGCCAGCTTGCAAGCCCTGCTGGAGAAGGTAAACACCGCCACCCTGGTAAAGATTGAGGTCGCCGGGCATTCCGACGCCTATACCCTGTTTGAGTCGCTGAACAATCGCGGTGTACCGCTTACGGCCATTGACCTGATCAAGAACAAGTTACTGGCAGTTCTGGAGTCCAAAGACCCCGGCAGCATCGATACGCAGTACAACCGCTGGAAGAAGGTGATTGACGCCCTGGGTGATGACTATGCCGTGCAGGAGCGTTTCTTCCGCCAGTACTACAACGGCTTCAAGACCGATTTGAAGGATGTCGTTTCAGTACCGGTGGCTACTAAGTCGAACCTTATGCAGGTGTATGAAAAGCTGATCGCTCATGATGCTGAGGGCTTTTTGCACGCAATGATTCGTCTCTCCAGCCGCTATGCTCAAATTGTCGGCTACCGTGCTGTGCCTGAGCAGCCACAACTCTCCAGCCTACTGCTCTCGCTGGATCGCATTCAGGGTGCCGCCGCTTATTTGCTGCTGATGGTGCTGATGGAGCGCCAAGCCGAGCTGGAGCTGAAGCATGAGCACCTTGAACAGGTCGTGAGTTTTCTGATTGCCTTCTTTGTTAGGCGCAATACGACCGACTTGCCGCCTACCCGTGATTTGACCCGTATCTTCATGGATGTGGCTGAGACCATCCGGGAGCTGTGTGCCGGCGATGTGGTCAGTCATATTCAGCACAGACTTAAAGCAGAAAGCGCCAGTGATGAGCAGTTCGAGAAAAGCCTCAAAGGTCCGATCTATGAAGACAATAAGGCAGTCTGTCGCTTTGTGCTCTGCGCCCTTGAAGAAAGCCGCATGACCCGCGAAACCCAAGTCGATCTGTGGGCGCTGAAAGGCAAACAGTACGTATGGACCATCGAGCATATCTTTCCCCAGGGTGAAAACATCCCTGACAGTTGGGTGCAGATGATTGCCGATGGGGATGCGAACGTGGCCGAGCAACACCGTCAGACATACGCCCACTGCCTGGGTAACCTAACCATCTCGGGCTACAACAGCGCTCTGGGCAACAAGAGCTTTGGGGAGAAGCAAAGCCGCACCGACAGCCAGGGTCGAGAGGTTGGCTACAACAACGGCCTCTATCTGAATCAAGCACTGGCCACTGAGGACAGCTGGACCGTGGAGAAGCTAAAGACGAGGACGGTACAGTTGGTGCTGGAGGTGCAGGCGAAGTATCCATTGGTTATTACGGCCGCATGATCAAGCCTGCTTAATGAATCCCAAGGATTGATATGAAACTGATCGATTTGCTGGCCACGGAAATCCGGAACAGCGCTGCCTACAACTCCAATGTACAAGTCGCCCCCAGCGTGATTCTGTGGACTGACATGCTCCGCCAGTGGGAGGCAGCATTGCCATTGCTGCAAGCTGCAATGCCGGAACTGATTGTGTTGGGTGACTACGCCCCCGAAAAGAAAACAGGTCCAGCCATCTGGATTAAATGTGTTGTCGAGAATGCGCTACCCAGCATCGAGCTTCCAGCCGATCGAACGCCGATCCTATATTTACCGGGCGTGGAACGCCGCGACCTGCGTGCAATCGGTACTTGCCCGGACGCCCTCAAACCGCTGGCTGAGCTGCAGTACCGAGGTTGTTGGTGGATCTACAACAACTCTGGCCGTGATTGGACGGTGAACGCCTTTCTGATCTCCAGTAACGGTGGAGCAGGGTTGGATGTCGCCAAGGATGAGAAATCCCAACAAGCCATGCTGCGTGTTTTACCTGAGATTCTGGAAAGCGAGTGTGATGAGCTGTGCAACCGCCGGCTCGAGGCAGCAGATTTCAATAAGCTAGTGAGCAGCGACCCGGTGCGTGATTTGCTCAGTTGGATGAATGACAGCAAAAGCTGCCGTGAGCGCTGGGACGGGTCACGCTGGCAAGCACTGGTCGGCATCTGCGAAACCGAATACCACTTCAATCCTGAGCAGGATGGTGAGCTGACGGCAGCCGAATTGCTGTGTCAACGACAGGGTATTTGGGAGAGCGTATGGCAACGCTATGCTGAGTCTTGCCGCCACTACCCGTTCTTGCCGCAGTTATTGCTCAAGGTCCAGCCTGATTTGGCTTCCAGCGGTGAAAGCTATCCGGCTATCAATTTGAGTGAAGAGGGATACTTGGAGCAGACGCTACAGCAGTTGCTTGAGCAAGGTGCGGCTCAGGTTCGCCAAAGCCTGCAGACCCTTGAGCAACGGCATGCACAACGGCGTACTTGGATTTGGTTTGAGCTTGATTTGGCTCCGTTGGCAGGCGTTCTTGGCCACCTGAGCCAAGTGGCTCAGAAGACCACAAAGGTCTTCTCCGGCGTTGATGCAGAGGAAATGGCGGCGCAGTATCGGGAGCACTATTGGCAGGCTGATGATCAGATGCTCAAAGCCTTGGCTTCCCCCTTGTCCGCAAGCCAGCAAGTTCTTGTGCAGCAGATCCTCACGCTGATCTACACGCCTTGGTTGGATGAGGTGACGCGCAATTTCCAAGGTGTGATCAAATCTAAGGGCTATCCGGGTAGCAACCAGGTGAATGAAGCCACGGCTGAGTATGCCGCGGGTGGTGAAGTGGTATTTTTCGTAGACGGCCTGCGTTACGACATTGCCCAGCGTCTGAGTCGGGCTCTGCAAGGATTGGGAGCAGTAACGCTTTCGGCAAACTGGGCAGCTTTGCCTTCAGTGACGTCTACCGCGAAAGCAGCCGTGACACCGGTGCATAACCGGTTGACTGGCAGAACCACCGACCGTGATTTTGAGCCCAGCTTGCTGGACGAAGATAAGGACTTTTCAGCTTATTACCTGAAGAAGTTTCTGCAGGAAAAAGGCTGGCAATATTTGGATGAGGGCGATTCAGGCGACCCAGCATCCAATGCTTGGGTTCAAAGCGGCGATATTGACAAAGAAGGCCACGTGAAGGGGCTCAAGCTGGCGGCGCGAATTGATACCTTACTGGCTGAAGTCGTTGAGCGGGTTGAAGAACTCCTTGCTGCAGGCTGGCGCAAAATTCGTATCGTCACTGACCACGGCTGGATGCTGACGCCCGCACCTATGGTTAAGGTCGAATTGGCCAAGCATTTGACTGAAACGCGTTGGGGCCGCTGCGCGGTCATCAAGGACTCTGTGGACAGCGGTTATCAGCAGGTAGGTTGGTACTGGAACGGTGCTGTCAGCATTGCCATGGCTCCAGGTGCCTGTAGTTTCAAGGCAGGACAGCACTATGATCACGGTGGCCTAAGCCTGCAGGAGTGTTTGACGCCGGTGCTAGAGGTACGCAGCACACAAGCCCCAGTCACGACCTCAGCGATCTCTGCAACACTTTCGGATCTGCGCTGGGTGGGATTGACCTGTAAAGTCCAGGCGCAAACCAGTGCTGAAGGGGTACTGGCGGTACTCAGAACGCACCCGGCTGATCCGGATTCAGAGATCACCAAGCGCAAGCCGCTGAAAGAAGCCAAGTGCACTCTATTGGTAGATGACCAGTATGAGGGCACTACTGCTGTATTGGTGCTGCTGGATGACCAGGGCAATGTGCTGGCGAAAAAACCAACTCTGGTAGGAGACGAGTAAGTGGAAATGGATACGCTGGACCGTAAGTCCGCGGAGGTCTTTGAGGGGTACTTGGTTCGCAAAGACCTGGTGCGCACTTTTGCGCGTCAATTTCCGGTTCCGACCTATGTCGTCGAGTTCATGCTGGGTAGATATTGCGCCTCAACCGATCCCATTGAAATCGAAGAGGGTTTGGAAATCGTTCAGCGACAGCTGTCCGATCGTACCGTGCGTGCCGGCGAAGAAGAGCTGTTCAAGGCACGCGCCTATAAAACCGGCTCTGCCAAACTGATCGATATTGTCAGCGTGCGGTTTGTAGAAAAGGAAGGTGGCTACCTGGCGTCGTTGCCCAGCTTGAATCTCAATCGTGTGCGCATCCCAGACAAAATTGTTGATGACAACGAGCGTCTGCTGACCGGTGGCTTTTATGCTGAGGTGACGCTGGAGTACGACAGCATCATTGCTGAGGAAAAGGGCCACGCCTTTGGCATTGCAGAGTTGCGCCCCATCCAAATGTCCAAGCGCAATGTGTTGGATATCATGGCAGAGGCGCGTACCCGATTCAGCAGCGAAGAGTGGCGGGATTTCCTCACACGCTCCATCGGCCTGGAGCCAAGCGCGCTGTCACCGCGAGCTATAGACGCCATCATGCTCCGCATGGTGCCGTTCGTTGAGCGCAACTACAACATGGTCGAGCTGGGGCCGCGGGGCACGGGCAAGAGTCACCTATTTCAGCAAATATCGCCCTACGCGCATTTGATCTCAGGCGGCAAGGCGACCATCGCCAAGATGTTCGTCAACAACGCCAGCGGGCAGCGCGGCTTGGTTTGCCAGTACGATGTGGTTTGCTTTGATGAGGTCAGCGGGATCTCCTTCGATACTAAGGAAGGGATCAACATCATGAAGGGATACATGGAGTCCGGGGAGTTCAGCCGGGGGAAGGAAAGCATTCGAGCTGATGGCTCCATGGTGTTTGTCGGCAACTTCGATGTCGATGTCGAACACCAGCAGCGAGTAGGCCATCTGTTTGGCCCACTCCCAGCAGAGATGCGTGATGACACTGCCTGGATGGACCGTATCCATTGCTATCTACCTGGCTGGGATGTACCTAAAATGAACAAGACTCTGACCACCGACCACTTTGGCCTGGTCAGTGACTTCTTCTCCGAATGTATGAGTCGCCTGCGTTTCCAGAGCCGCGTATCTGCCATGCAGAATCGCGTTCACCTGGGCGGAGCACTAAGTGGCCGCGATACCAATGCGGTCAACAAAACCGTCTCCGGCTTGCTCAAGCTGATGTATCCAGGTCAGGACATGGTTGTATCCGACGAAGATTTGGAATGGGCCACTCGTTTAGGGCTTGAGGTACGGCGCCGGGTCAAGGAACAGCAAAAGCGAGTCGGAGCCGCCGAGTTTCGTAATACCCACTTCAGTTACTTCATTGGTGATGATGGGGTCGAGAAGTTCGTGGCTACGCCGGAGCTGCGCGCCGACAACGAAATCGGTGATGACCCACTGGAACCGGGCCAGATCTGGACCGTCAGCGAAGGTGGGGCGGACATCGACGACAACGCTGGCCTGTATCGCATCGAGGTGAATGAAGGCCCTGGCTCTGGAGTACGCATCCTCAATAATCCGGCACCCGCAGCCTTCAAGGAGTCGCTGCGCTATGCCGAGCAGAATTTGTATTCCAGAGCAACTCAGCTCATCGGAGACCGCGATCCACGCGCCCATGAGTTCTCCGTTCAGCTCAGAGCCTACGACGCCGCCAAACGCGGTTCCAAACTGGGCATGGCGGCGCTGATTGCGATGTGTAGCAGCTTGCTGAAAAAGTCGGTGAAGGGCGGAGTGATCGTCGTCGGCGAGATAAACCTTGGCGGCTCGATTGAGCCGATTAGCAGCGCAGTGAATATTGCCGAGCTGGCGGTAGAGAAGGGCGCCAGCGTGCTGCTCATGCCTGTCACAGCCAGGCGCCAGCTGTATGACCTATCTGATGACATGGCAACAAAGATCGACATCCAGTTCTACCAGGATGCACGGGATGCGTTGTTGAAAGCGATTGTGGAGTAGGGGGGATGGAAGCCAACCGCCTACCGTTTAGCAATCATTGACGACTGTCTCAGAGCCGCCCTTGTCCACAGGGCAAGCCTGCGGTCTGAAGGTGCAGCAGATTGGGTGAAAAAAAGAGGATCGCACATCAACCAACGTCCATCGCCAGCAGGCGATGGACGTTGGTTGATGCTCACGGTTATCCATATATGTTATTTGCAGTGCTCCGTAGCCGACTGAAAATCAAGTAAGTCAGTACTGCTGCAATCAGCAGCGGCGGAAACCGCATCATGAGAATCAACAGAAGTAGCGCTGTCATGCATCAGGCAAGAATGCCGACGAACATGAACATGGCTGCGAGTATCCTTAGCCACTACCGTGAGGCTCGCACCTAACAGAAGCATGCGGGTCGCAAATTATGGGGTCGAGCTCCAGCTTGTCGGCTAGGCACCAAATTCATGGACGCCTTCGTAGTGATGGCACAATAATGGTTCTTCAGCATCATGTCAGAGATGAGCAGCGTGTTCGAGAACATCAATATTGCCCAAGTTGTGATTCATGAAGTCTTCAAGCGCGGACCGAACCGTGAGATTGTCGACCCCGTTTTCGGTGAGCAAACAATCCTGTTGGATGCCGAGGCGATGACGGCCTTACGAGATCGGCTCATCAAAGCGCTTGGTCAATCCTCGCGCTGCATGGAAATGGATCTTCAATTTGATGGTGAAGGCAGCGGTGTTGATCTGGCCAAGCGGCTGCTCGAAGCGGGCGAGAATTTTGCGCTGGCCTCACGAGAGGTCGCGACGAAGCTCGCTGGCGCCCAGACGCGATAAGATCTTCCTGGCGGTATCGTAGTAGTGTTAATCGGAACCGCTGGCATGCCTGGAAAGCGCTTTGTATGTAAGCTCAAAGCGGAACCCCACAATGGTTTTACCCGTGTGGCTGCGGCCGGCGTCATTTCACTTCAGTTCCTGAAGGACCTGATCCTCACTCCGCAGACTCGCCTGTACAAGATTGGCTGTTTTGTTGAATTGGATAAGGACGCGCCTGCGGACACACCGTTGGCATCTAACTGGAAAGCGTTCATCTACGACGAAACCATGTCTACATCCAACAAGCTCTCGGCCGCTAACTATTTTTACGACGGCTTCTTGGGACTGAAATTTCCTCAGAACGGCGCGACGCGCACAAAAGAGTTTCACGACCATACCAAAGACTTCATCAAGGGGCTCGATATCTCCCCTGAGCGCAAGAATGATCTGCTCAACGCACTGATCACTTACCTGAAGGTCGATCAATCGCCGAGCATTCAGGTCGCTGAGTTCTCACAGGCTTACTTGGCGGAGCCCGAAATTCGAGACGGTTACGAAGGGTTCATGACGGAAAAGAACTTCCCGTTGACGGCTATCAGCAAGGATCTTGCGTATGTCGAGAAAAGCCTGAAATTCCGGCGCGTAGTTTTTTCACAGGGGATCAAGCTGACTGGCCCCGCCGAACAGTTCGCCGAAAAAATCACCATTGAGCAGATTCTCGGAGACCAGGGTGAAGACGGCGCTGCCGCTCCCTGGACGAAGATAATCATCAAGTCACCGATCCAACTACAAGAATGAACGAGCACGAGTTCGCTGCTCGATGGGCTGAAGAATCACCCCAATACGCTGCTTGGGGGAATTACATCACCAAGCATATCGTGGAGACACTCGATCAGCGGATAAGAAACGATCACTCCACCTTTCTCAAAATTCCGCCTCAACCCCGGTTAAAGAAGCTCGAGTCCTTGATCGACAAGGCTTTCCATCGTGGAAAACCTTATACCGATTCTTATGTCCAGATTACTGACAAAGTAGGCGTACGGTTCGTCGTGCTCCTGGTCAATGACATCAAGTTCATTGAAGGGATCTTGGCTGAATGGGAGGACATCGCCTATTCGAAGGATAGGGACTATGAAAAGGAGCGCCTGGAAAATCCGCTCGAATTCACCTACCAGTCTGTTCACTATGTGGTTCGCGCCGCTAGAGCCATCGAGCACGATGGTGTCGAGATAGCGGAAGGGACTCCTTGCGAAATCCAGATACGAACTCTGCTTCAACATGCCCACAGTGAGCTGACACACGACAGCATCTACAAACCAGCAGCGGCGGTAAAAGCAGACCCCTCGGTTTTGCGAGTGGTAGCGCGCAGTATGGCGTTGATCGAGGCGACAGACGAATGCTTCGATACCGTGGTCGAAAAACTGACGGAGATGGAGCGACCTTTCCGAGAATCGCTCGACATACTTGGCCGCCTGTACCATGAGTGGCTACATAGGCCCGCAGAGCTGGAGCGATCAAACACACTGATCTTGGAAGCCTATTCCGACCTGCTTGGCGACAATCTGGAAACCAGGATGCGTGATTTCATCGAGCGCAAACCGTATATCGTTGCCCAGATCGCACTGCATGCTGAAAGCAGTCACCTATTTCGCCAGGCATCAACGTTACTCGTCTACATGGCGGCGAGTGCCAAACCTCACACCACCAAGGATAGGTGGCCATTTACCACCGATGATCTGACGCTTATCTACTCAGACTTGGGCATCAATTTCGATGCCTATTGATCTGCAATCGGTAAGCTTCTAGAACCACCGTAGTTGGTTGGGATACTCGCGCCTTCAGGTATAAGTCCTCGGCCCGCTTGCGGAGGCGCCACGCTCTAAAGTGTACTGGTCGTGACTACGTCAGAGCTACAAGCGATTTTCTCTCGGGTCGATGGCATCCCTTGGGTCAGCGTATCGAGACGACTTTTCTATCCCGGTTTTCCTTAATGGCTGACACCGACAGGCTGCCAGTTGCTGCCTCTTGGATGTGCTCACTCCACCAGGCCATCATCGGGCGTCGGCGCTCAATGTAGTCGGCTCGGTTGTAGGCGCTGCGTACCTCATCTTTATCGACGTGGGCTAGCGCAACCTCGATTAACTCAGGATCCCAACCGTGTTCATTGAGGATGGTACTCGCCATTGAGCGCATGCCGTGACTTACCAGGCGCCCCTCGAAACCCATACGCTTCAGTGCCATGTTGGCGGTCTGGCTGTTGCAATGGGTGCGAGGGTCTCGGTCTGCAGGGAAAACGTACTCCCGATGTCCACTGTAGGGCTTGATCGCTTCCAAGAGCGCCAAAGCTTGTTCAGTGAGCGGAATGATGTGTATCCGACGTTTCTTCATGCGCTCTGCCGGTATCGTCCAGATCTTCTTTTCGAAGTCGATATCAGCCCAGCGGGATGTGGCAGCCTCGGCTGGCCGGGTCATGGTGTGAAGTTGCCACTCAATTAGGCAGCGCGTAGTTCTTTTTATGCTGGCATTGGCGATTGCCACCATGAGCTCTTTCAGTTCATCGGGCGCAAGGGCCGCCATGTTTTTCTTTTTGGGTTTTTTAAAGACGGAGCGGATTCCACTAAGCGGATTCGCGTGAATCAACCCCGAATTAACACCATAGGTCATGATCTCATTGAGGCGTTGGGTTAGACGTTTAACGGTTTCGAGGCTTCCCTTCGTCTCAAGCGGGCGGAGCAAATTGATGACTTTAGGGGCGGTGATAGCTGAGATTGGCGTCGTGGCCAGATCAGGGAAAACATGCAGCGTGAGAGAACGCCAAATGTCCTCGGCGTAGGCTGTGGTGACCGAATCCTTTTTAAGCTCAAACCACGCTGTCGATACGTTTTCGAAAGTGTGCTCAGTGGCGGCTTTTTTCGCGTGCCGTTCCGCATCGCGTTTTTCTTTCGGGTCCAGCCCCTGGGCGACGAGCTCTCTCGCTTCCACGGTTCTCTTGCGTGCTTGAGCCAAGCTTACCTCAGGAAAGGTGCCCAATCCCATGTTTATCCGCTTTTTCGTCACGGGTTGGATGTAGTTGAAATTCCATAGCTTTGAGCCATTGATTCTCACTCGCATCTGAAGGCCGTTGCCATCGGTGAGTATGTAGTCCTTTTCCTTTGGCTTCGCGGCTTTGACCTTTACGTCTGAAAGGCGCGTGGCTTGGGCACCCATGGTGTATTCCAGTGCTGTTTATGTATTCCAAAAAATAGCAGGTGAGGGCTTGGAATACCACTTGGAATACACGAAATCGTAGATGGTCACGGATGCTGGTGGACGCTCGTGGACTCTAAGCCCCTGTATTCACTGGATTTCAGGCACAAAAAAAGACGTCCGTGGACGTCTTTAGATGATTATTTGGTGGAGCCGGGGGGATTTGAACCCCCGTCCGCCAGTACTCCGCTGTCGGTACTACATGCTTAGCCGTATCTATTAAGTTAACCCTCAGCGACCCGAAGGGCAGGGTGCTTTGGGCGAGTTGTGTAAGTTTTAGCCGATTCGTCCACAACGTACTGCACGGCGATCCTGTTCTATATGACAATCACTTCAGGTTTACAGGCATCCCCTAGTGATTGCTGGACCCGAAGGTACCAGGAGGATGGCTAAGGCAGCTTACGCTGCGAGAGCTTGACCCTCGTAGGTTTCGTCATTGGCAACTATAAGTAGTTGCAACAGTGGATTTACGAGTTCTGTTACCAACTCGGCATGCACCTAGAGTTTCGCAACCGGCGTCGAATCCTAAACGGCCCCGATGCTTGCTGGCCGTAACCAGCAAGCCTGCGCAGTCTACGCCAATCCAGCGCAGAAGGCCAACCTCAACAACGACTTACTTGTTGTCGCCCGAGTTGAGCCGGGTGATCTTTGCCAGCTCGGCACTGGTGATTTCGATGCACAGCTTGTCGTTATTGGCAGCTTTTGCGTCTTTGGCTTTTGCGAGGGCGTCGTTCAGGTTGTCACTGGTGTTCTCGCTTGTCGCTTTTGTCGAGCTGTCCAGGTACGTCTGGATTTTGTTGATGTTGATTGAGCACAAATCGTTGGGCGCAGGATTTGTTTCTGCGGCAAACACCGGAGAGGCCAACATTGCAGCGCAAACAAACAGACCAGCAAGCGCGGTACGTTTCATAGGGGAAAGCTCCTTGTGCACAGTTAGGCCCGGTGTCTCCGGGCTCGGTTATATGCCCTAAACATGAGGGCCTTAAGCCAGTTGACTATAGCCGTACTCAGGAGTTCTGCTTTTATTTGGCCACTATCGAATGATTTTTTTTGTGCCCAAAAAGGGGGCGTTTTAAGGCGTTTCGTAGGTCCGATCCCTTTCATTCTGATGAAGCAGCCTGGAAGCTCTCGTTCGCTTGCGCCTGCCACGTTCCAGGCATTGTCTCGGCCCATCGCTGCTATTCAGTTCAGTCCTCGGGTTTAGCCGCCCGGCTTGTAAACTCGGCGCAAGGCGCCACCTTTGTGAGGCGCTTTTTTTCGGCCTCTCGTTTTATGGTGGCCGTGCGCAGGGGCACTTTCGCGTGCGCCGGTTTCCAAGTGTGCCGGTCGACTAACCTGTGTACGGCTGCCACCCCATCGTTTAGTCGCGATCAATAGCCGCTCCACAAATTTGGAGCACGCTATGAAAAAAATGTCCCCGATCCAACCGCGTTTGCCCTGCAAGCTGCTGCTCAGTGTGATGCACTGTTGTTAGACCATGTGGCCGCCGATCGCGCCCTCAATGACTACCGGTATGGCTATAAGCCTCCACGGCACGGGGAGCTGGCCACGTATGCGATCCCGGACAAGCTCGCTCCACAGGAGCCGCTGGATCAGAACAGTCCGGACGTTGGTAGTTGAGTGCCCTTGAGGTGGCTAGCCCCGACCGCCGCGGCCTTCCAGTGACGTGGATTGTGATTGGCCACGGTTCGCGCGTTACGCCAATGCCGGTCTAGGTTGTAGCTGCGGCCGGTAGCAGAAGCGCCGCCTACATCGAAGACTAACTCGGCAGCCTTGAGTGCCGATTCGGCGGCGATGTATTGAGCCTGTGCGACCTCGATGGCGGCCTGTTCGATCGAGTCGACATCCAGGCCGTTGTGCCAGGCACGGTCTATCGCCTGGGCTGCACGTAAGACCACCGCTTCAGCTGCGTAGGCTCGTGCACTGATGTCGCCAACACTCAGTTCCACGTAGGGGTCATCTACTGAGCGTTTTGCGCTACTGTGCACGATTGGGCGCGCATGATGTTGGGCAAACTCTGTTGCATCATTGAGGGCGTTTCGGGCGATGCCGGCCTCAACTGCACCCAAGAACAGTTGCACGAACGGGGTGATGATACTGCGCTTGCCATCCACGGCACGGGGCGGGCGAAGTTCATCGGGGTAGACCACGACATTGTTAAGGTGCGTTGTGCCACTGGCTGTCAGGCGCTGGCCCATTGCGTCGAAGTCATCAATCAGTTCCAGCCCTTCGCGGTCGCGTGGCAAGACAAAAGAAAGCGGTTGGTCGTTTTCATCCAAGGCAATCGCCATCACCCAATCCGCGTACAGCGCACCGGTGCTGTAGTACTTGCTGCCATTGACCCGGTAATGATCACCTTCGCGCACCAGCCGGGCACTGACTGAACCATTGGCGCCGCCCACTTCCCAGCCTGCGTTGCCGACGACAGTTCCCTGCAGGTAGCGATCAAACCACAGCGCGCGATCCTGCTCTGCGTTGTCGCTCTGTGAGGCGAGCAGCCCTTCGAGAAAGCCAAAGCCTGGGCGCAAGGCTTGGGCTGCGTTTGAGTCAACCGCCGCGATGCGTATCAGCAAGCCGATGGCATCTTCCACGCTGCCGCCGGGGCCTCCGTAGGCTTTGGGGATCCGGCACGTAAGCACTCCCGCGGCGGCCAAGCTGCTCAGCGCGGCATAAGGCAGTTGGCGATTACGTTCGCGTTCAATTACCCCCTCGCCAATTTCCGGCAACAGTTTTTCCACCCGGGCGATGAGTTCATCAACAGACGCGGGCGGGGTCGAGTACGCAGAAGGAGCAGAAGATCTGTAAGTAGGTAATGACATGGGCTAAACAGCTTCGATGCGGGTGGATCTGAGTCGTTGCAGAATCTGTGCCGATATTTTTTTCTATTAAAATCAATTTGTTACGTTTTTTGGTGGCGTGCAGATAACAACAGTTTGTGTGTGAACTGTTGCCTGGCAGACAGTGACTGGCTTTTTAAAGCCGGTACTGAGGAAACGGCCAAAGGCTGCGATGTTTAAACATCAAAAGATCGCAGCCTGCGGTATTTCCTACAGGGTTCTCGGCGCGCTGACTCGGTCTACCAGATAGACCAGCCCGTGGTAGTCGATCCCGCCATGTTGGGTCAGGCCAATTTCACACGTGCGGCTGGTCGAAATCCCTTCGCTGCAATGCTGCACCGCGTCTTTCAAGGTGCGCAGCGAATGGGCGTTCAACTCGGGGGTGGTGAAGCCTTTGTCGCCTGCAAATCCGCAGCAATGAATCCCTTCCGGTATCACCACGTGAGTGCTGCACAGACGCGCGATGTCGATCAGCGCCTGGCTTTCGCCCAAGTGCTGGGTGCTGCAGGTGACATGCACGGCAATCGGTGCGGTTTGTGGGGTGAAGTTCAACTTATCCACAAGGTGGGTGCGGATGAAGCGCACCGGGTCGTACAGGTCGAGGCGGGTGTCGCCCAGGTCTTGGACCAGGCGCAAGGTGCACGGGCTGGTGTCGCAGTAGATGGGGTCGACTCCGCCACGGCTGGCGTGCAGCAAGGCGCCGATCAGTTCCTGGCGTTTGTGTTCGGCCTGTTCGGCGTAGCCCTTGGATGCGAACGGCTGGCCGCAGCACAAGCTGTCCATGTTGTCGGGGAACACCACTTGGTAACCGGCTTTTTCCAGCAGGCCCCGGGTTTTGTCGAGCAGCGAGGTTTGTTCGCTATCGCCCGCGGCGGGGCCCATGACCCGTGACACGCAGGCTGCCAGGTAAACCACGCGTGGGCGTGCGTCTTTGACTGGCGGGCTGAAGCGGATGGCGCGCTCGGGCTGTGGCATGGCGTTGGTCCACTGGGGCACGCGGCCTTTGCTGGCCTTGGTCAGCGCGGCCGAGATTTTGCCCAAGCGCGGCGCGCCCAGCAGCATGCGCGCACCATTGGCCACGTGCAGGGTAAAGCGCACGCCTTGCAGTGTGGTTGCAAAGTGATTGCTCAGCCAGTCGGCGGTTTTCACGCTATTAGCGCTGCGGGCGCGCAGTTTTTTCACCAACTCGCCGGTATTGATGCCGACCGGGCAACGTTGGGCGCACAAGCCAGTGGCGGCGCAGGTATCGATGCCTTGATAGGCGTAGGCTTCTTCCAGCTCGCGGGTATCGACCCCGGCGCGCTTTTTGGCCTGGATGTCGCGCCAGATCACAATCCGCTGGCGGGGGCTGAGGGTCAGGCCTTTTGAAGGGCACACCGGCTCACAGAAACCGCACTCGATGCACTTATCCACAATCTCGTCGGCCGCAGGCATCGGCTTGAGGTGTTTGAGGTGAATGTGCGGGTCTTCGCTAAGCACCACATCGGGGTTGAGGATGCCTTGCGGGTCGAGCAAACGCTTGAGTTTCCACATGAGCTGGTAGGCATCGCTGCCCCATTCCAGCTCAACAAACGGCGCCATGTTGCGCCCGGTGCCGTGCTCGGCCTTGAGCGAACCGCCAAATTCCACGGCCACCAGCTGCGCCACGTCGTCCATAAACGCTTGGTAGCGTGCGACTTCTTCGGGGTTGTTAAAGCCCTGTGTGAATACAAAGTGCAGGTTGCCTTCCAGAGCGTGGCCGAACAGGATCGCTTCGTCGTAGTGGTGCTTGTCGAACAGTTCGATCAGGCGGTTTACGCCGATGGCCAGTTGCTCGACCGGGAAGGTTACGTCTTCGATGATGACCGTGGTGCCGGTTTTGCGCACTGCGCCGACGGCCGGGAAGGTATCTTTGCGAATCGCCCAGAGCTTGGCGTTTTCGCCCGGATTTTCGGTGAAGTCGACTTGTTTCTCGACGGGGAAACCCGTCAGCGACGCCATGATTTGCGCCAATTGTTCGTGCAGTAATGTCTGCGTTGCCGCGCGGGACTCGATCAGCAGGGCGCAGGCGTTGTCCGACAGCTGTTTTACGAAAGCCGGCATGCCGGGTTTTTCTTGTACTGAGCGCAGGCTGCGGCGGTCCAGCAGTTCAACGGCCGACACCGGCTGGCTTTTGAGCACGGTCACGGCGTTACAGCAGGTTTCAACGTCGGGGAAGACGATCAGCGCCGAGGCTTTGTTTGGGTGGTCGATGACGGTGTCGTAGGTGACGGAGCTGATAAAGCCCAACGTGCCCTCACTGCCTACCAGCAAGTGGCTGAGAATATCCAGCGGATCATCAAAGTCGACCAAGGCGTTGAGTGACAAGCCGGTGGTGTTTTTCAGACGGTATTTGTGGCGGATTTTTGCAGCCAGTTCGGCATTGGCGCGAGTCTCGCGGGCCAACGTCGCCAACTGTTCGAGCAGCCCGGCGTGGCTTTGCCTAAAGGCGGCGATGTTGGCCGTATCTTCGGTGTCGACTCGGGTGCCGTCGGCCAGTACCACGCGGATACCTGCCAGGGTGTGGTAGGTGTTTTGGGCGGTGCCGCAGCACATGCCGCTGGCGTTGTTGGCGACGATGCCACCGATTTTGCAGGCGTTGATCGAGGCAGGGTCGGGGCCAATCTTGCGCCCGAACGGGGCTAGCCAGGCGTTGGCTTGGGCGCCGATCACGCCGGGTTGCAGACGGATTTGCAAACCCTGCTCGCGAATGACTTTGCCGTTCCAGTTGTCGCCGAGCACGATCAGTACCGAGTCGCTGATGGCCTGGCCCGACAGGCTGGTGCCGGCCGCGCGGAAGGTCACGGGCACTTGATCGCGACGGGCCAAACGCAGTAAGTCGACCACTTCGTCTTCGGATTCGACGCGGATCACCAGTTTGGGGATCAGCCGGTAAAAGCTCGCGTCGGTGCCAAAGGCCAAGGTGGACAGTGGGTCGGTGAAGCGCCGGTCCTGGGGGATCAACCGCTCGGCATCACGTACAAACGTTATGGGCAGACTCATGCGTCCTCCAGAATCAACACCACCAGGTCTTTCGGGCCGTGGGCGCCGTAGGCCAGTACTTGTTCAATGTCTGCGGTTTTCGACGGGCCAGACACCAGCAATGCGTTGGTCGGCATGCCCGCGGTCCACTTCATTTCACGCTGCACCTGATAGAAGTTGTCGCGGATTTCACTGGCCTTGAGCAACGCAAAATGCACCGGTGGCACCAGGCTCATGAGGCGCGGCTCTTCTGGGGTGGGCCACATGATCAAACTGCCGGTGGCGGCAATTGCGCCCAAGGTGGTGGTGAGGCTGGCCGGGGTGTCGTTAAACAGTTCGGTTTTCCATTCTTCTACCGGGCGGTCGTAGGCTTTGAGTGATGGCAGCGCAGGGTTTTGCGCCCAATGGGCCGTCACTTTTTGGCCGTGTGGCGTAGTCGGTGCGATCAGCAGGCTTGGCAATTGACGGTCGGTGACCAATTGCGCCAGCAGGGCGGGCCACTCTTGCTCGGTGCTGAGGTGGATTTCGGTGTGCACCGCTTCCATCAACTTGCGCAGTTGTGGGATGCGTTGCTCTGGCGTGTAGGTCCAGGGCGCGGTCACCAGCACTTCGTCGAAGTTGTCCGGCACGGGTGTGGTGCCGGTCAGGCTGTTGCGCAGTTTGTTGAGGATGTTGTGCTTGGCGCTCATCGCGATTCTCCCGACTTTTTGGCCAAATGCTCGCGGGCCATATCGTGTAGCGAACGGGCGGCGGGTTTGGGGGCGCTGTGGTTTTGGGTCCACGGCCCGACATTGCTTGGCGTCAATCCGCGCAGGCGTGTGGCGGCTTTGAGGAACACACGATACAGGGCAGGTGAGCTGTTGAGTTTGGCCCACATGTTCCAGATCAGGCGCTCTTTGCGAGAGTACTTGCTGCCCTGGCCGCGCATGATGCGAGGCGAGGTGTCTGGCGATTTAACGTTCTCTTCGCGCAGGCGACGTAACAAGGCCGGGATCGGAATTTTTACCGGGCACACTTCGCCACAGGCACCGCACAGCGACGAGGCGCTCGGGTGATCCGGGACTTTGGCCAGGCCGACCATGTGCGGGGTGATGATTGCGCCAATCGGACCGGGGTATACCTCGCCGTAGGCATGACCGCCGATGCGGGTGTACACCGGGCAGTGGTTCATGCAGGCGCCGCAGCGAATGCAGTTCAGGGTCTGGCGCAGTTCGCTGTCGGCAAAGGCTTGGCTGCGGCCGTTGTCGAGTAAGACGAGGTGCACTTCTTCGGGACCGTCGAGTTCACCGGGTTTGCGTGGGCCGGAAATCATGTTGACGTAGGTGGTGATCGGCTGGCCAAGGGCCGAGCGGGTCAGCAATGACAGCAACGGGACAACGTCGCGCAGGTTTTCGACGACTTTCTCGATCCCGGTGACGGCAATATGCACGGGCGGCACGGTGGTCGACATGCGGCCGTTGCCTTCGTTTTCGACCAGCAGCAGGGTGCCGGTTTCGGCCACGGCGAAGTTGACGCCGGATACGCCTATGTCGGCCTCGAAGAACTTTTGGCGCAGCACGCGGCGACCGATCTGGATCAATTGGTCGACGTCTTTGGTGTATTCAACGCCGAGCTTTTCATGAAACAAGTCGGCAACTTGCCCGGCGTTCTTGTGGATCGCGGGCATGATGATGTGGGACGGCTTCTCGTTGTCGAGCTGAACGATGTACTCGCCCATGTCGGACTCAAGGCATTCAATGCCTTGGGCGCCGAGCACGTGGTTCATCTCCATCTCTTCGCTGACCATCGACTTGCCTTTGATCACTTGCGTGGCGGCGCGGCGGCGGGCAATCGACATCACGATTTCGTTGGCTTGTTCGACGGTTTCAGCCCAGTGCACTTGCACACCGTTGCGGGTCAGGTTGGCTTCGAGTCGTTCCAGCAGGTCGGGCAGTTTGGACAGGGCGCGGGCTTTGACCGCATTGCCCAAGGCGCGCAAATGTTCACGCTCATGGGCATCGCTGAAGGACGCCGCACGTTTGGTCATCAGCGAATCCATGGCGCTGCGAAAGTTGTTTCGCAGTTGCTTGTCGCCTAGTGCTTCATGGGCGCGCTCGCGGAAGTCTTCTTCTACGGCGACGGTAGGAATCAGAGTGCTGGTGCTCATTGTCCACCTCCGGTGCGCTGCCACAGGAAACTGGCCAGATGCTGGCCGCGCAGAGCTTGTTTCTGTTTTTCGAGCGAGCCGTTGATGTTCATCAGGCAGCCGCAGTCGGCGGTCAGCACTTGGTGCGCACCGGTTTCAATCAAGGAGCGGGTCTTATCGGCGACCATCGCCCCGGAAATATCGGGCATGCGCACGCTGAATGTTCCACCAAAACCGCAGCATTCACTTTCATGGCTATGGTCGATGCGCTCAACGTTGCTCAGTTGGGCGAGCATTTCGCGGCCGTGCAGGTGGGTGTTCATTTCGCGGCGGGCCGAGCATGAGGTGTGCAAGGCGACTTTGACGGGCGCGCCGCTGTCCTTGAATTGCACTTTGCACACGAACAGCAGGAATTCGGTGAGTTCAAAGGTCCGTTCGGCGAGGGCATGAACCTTTTTCAAGGTATCGGGCTCGTCTTTGAACAGGTCTTCGTAGTGCTCGCGCAGCATGCCGGCGCAGGAGCCGGACGGCACGACCACGGGGTAATCTTCGGCAAACAGCGCGAGCTGGGCGCGGGCAACTTCGCGGGCCTGGTCGGTGTAACCCGAGGTGTAGGCCGGTTGTCCGCAGCAGCTTTGGCCTTGCGGGTAGTCAACTTCGATGCCTTCGCGTTCGATCAGGTGAATCGCGTCCATCCCGGCTTCCGGGAAGAACAGGTCGACCACACAGGTGCCAAACAGGTAGACCTTGCGGGGTTTGTGCGCAGGGTATTGGCGCGGGGTCGGAAGGGGTGGGGCGACACGGGTCGCGTTGGGCACGGCATTGTAAAAAAGCTCGCTCATCAGGCGTCTCCGGGTGGTCCCGGTTATGTGTCCAGGGTCGCGGCTGAAACACCTCTTCAGCCGCAAGGCGGACCGGGTAGTGAATGATTGGCGCCGGGTGTGAGCCCGGCGCTTTTAACGTGCAGTAACCTTAGCGCTATTTATCAGTGCACCAGCATGCCGGTGAACCAGTAGGCCTGAGCCAGGGTGATCAGGCCGACGATCGTTGCAAAGAACAGGCTGTGTTTCAGGGTGAAGCGGAACAGGTCAGATTCTTTACCTACCAGTCCGGTTGCCGCACAGGCCACGGCGATCGATTGCGGGGAGATCATTTTGCCGGTCACGCCGCCGCTGGTATTGGCGGCCACCATGAGGGTGTCGCTCACGCCAATCTGGTGTGCAGTGGTGGCTTGCAGCGAGCTGAACAGGGCGTTCGATGAGGTGTCGGAGCCCGTCAGGAACACACCCAGCCAGCCCAGGAATGGCGAGAAGAACGGGAATGCCGCGCCAGTACCCGCCAACACCAACGCCATGGTGGAGGACATGCCCGAGTAGTTGGTGACGAAGGCAAATGCCAGCACCATACCGATGGACAGGATCGGCCAGCGCAGCTCGAACAGGGTCTCTTTAAAAGTGGTCAGACCGGTTTTGATGTTGATTTTCAGGATCAGCATCGAGATCAGTGCCGAGAAGAAAATCGCAGTGCCGGTGGCCGAGATCGGGTCCAGTTTGAACACGGCGGCAATCGCAGTCGGGGCGTTAACGATGGGCGCGGTCTTGATCACCAGTTGATCAAGGTGCGGGATCGCAAAGTTGAACACCCAGCCATACATCGAACCGCCTGGCGAGAACAGGGCCTTGAACGGTTTGAGGGTCCAGATGGTGACCAGTACGGTCAAGATCAGGAACGGCGACCAAGCTTTCAAAATTTGCATCAGGCTGTAAGGCGAAACCATGAGGTTGGTTGGTTTGCCGAAACCGCCTGCGCTGGCGGTAACAATCACGTCAGAGGTAACGCCCGCAATCTGTGCGCCTGCGGTGCGTTTTGGCTGCCAGACTTTCAGGAACAGGGTCAGGCTGACCAGGCTGGCCAGCGCGGAGGTAATGTCCGGCAGCTCTGGGCCAATGAAGTTGGACGTGAAGTATTGGGTGACGGCGAAGCTCAAGCCAGCCACCAGTGCCGCAGGCCAGGTTTCACGCACGCCGCGCAGGCCGTCCATCATGAACACCAGCCAGAACGGCACGAACAGCGACAGCAGTGGCAGTTGGCGACCGGCCATGGCGCCGATCTTGAAGGCGTCGATGCCGGTGACTTGACCTGCCACGATGATCGGGATGCCGAGTGCGCCGAACGCCACTGGGGCGGTGTTGGCGATCAGGCACAGGCCGGCCGCATACAGCGGGTTGAAGCCCAGGCCTACCAGCAGGGCGGCGGTAATCGCGACCGGAGCACCAAAACCTGCAGCGCCTTCCAGGAACGCGCCAAAGCAGAAACCAATCAGCAGCACTTGCAGGCGCTGGTCGTCAGTAATCGAGAGTACCGAGCTGCGGATGATTTCGAACTGGCCGCTTTTGACGGTCAGTTTGTAGAGGAACACCGCGGCAACGATGATCCAGGCGATGGGCCAGAGGCCGTAGGCAAATCCATAGCCCGCTGCGGCAAAAGCCATGTCGACAGGCATCTGGAAAGCGAAGATCGCGACCAGAATCGACAGGGCCAGAGTGATGCTGCCAGCGACATGCCCTTTGAGACGGAACACGGCCAAGGCCATAAAGAAGAACACGATGGGAATAACGGCCGCGAGTGCGGACAGGCCGAGGCTGCCGAGCGGGCTGTAGAGCTGTTGCCAGGTTTGCATATGGGGTGGCCCCTAATTGTTATTGGTCGATGCTGCTGAGCGCATTTGGGTAATTGGTATTACCAATTTACAATCGCTGTCGGCTAGGTTAAAAGCCTTATGCGGTATGTGTCAATTTGCCGCCCCTAAATCTTTAGTCGAGATAATCGTTGTCTGGGCAACTGATGGGGTCAAAGGCAGCTTTTCTGATAGGTGTCTGGCGAGCGTCAATCGGCCAGAATAGAGGGCCCGGCGTGTGGTCGGGAGCGTGGAGAGCAGTTATGGGGTTTGATCAAATTCGTCAGCGCCGTTTGTCGGACGATATTGTCGAGCAGCTTGAGGGCATGATCCTCGAGGGCACGTTAAAGGCTGGCGAACGTTTGCCGGCAGAGCGTGCGCTGGCGGAGCAATTTGGTGTGTCGCGCCCATCGTTGCGTGAAGCGATTCAAAAGTTGGTCGCCAAAGGTTTGTTGGTCAGTCGCCAGGGCGGTGGCAATTACGTGGCGACGTCATTGGGTTCGACGTTCAGTGATCCACTGCTGCAACTGTTGGAGAGCAACCCCGAGGCGCAGCGCGATTTGCTGGAGTTTCGTCATACGCTTGAGGCGTCTTGCGCGTATTACGCGGCGTTGCGGGCCACAGATATGGACCGCGAGCGTTTGCGGGCAGCATTTGAGCGGTTGCAGGATTGCTATGCGCGGGTCGATGAAGTGAGTCGCGCCGAGGAGGGCGAAGCGGATGCCAGCTTCCACCTGGCCATCGCCGAGGCGAGTCATAACGCGGTGTTGTTGCACACGATTCGCGGCCTATTTGATTTGCTCAAGCGCAACGTGGTGACCAACATCGGCGGCATGTACAAGCAGCGTAGTGAAACGCGCGACATGCTGATTGGTCAGCATCGCGAGTTGTATCTGGCGATTATCGAGGGCAGGTCAGAGGATGCGCGGGAGGTTGCGAGCCGCCATCTCGTGTATGTGCAGGAAGTGCTGGAGGAGGTGCGTCAGGAAGTTCAGCGCGTAGCGCGGGCAGAGCGACGTAATGGTTTGTGAGTGACCTGCAGGAGCGAACTTGCCTCGCGATCATTTAAAGATCAGAAGATCGCGAGGCAAATTCGCTCCTGCAGCCAAGGGAGGACGAACTAGTCTTCCTTGCCCTTATTGCGCACCGCGCGTTGCAACTCGCGATCAGAATCGCGCTCACGCTCGGTATGACGCTTGTCGTATTCCTTCTTGCCTTTACCCAGGGCAATTTCGCACTTGATCAAGTGCTTGCTCCAGTAAAGCGAGAGGCAGACGCAGGCGTAACCCTTCTGCTGCACTGAGGCAAACAGCTTTTCCAGCTCGCGCTGGTTGAGCAGCAGTTTGCGGCTGCGCGTCGGGTCGGCAATAACGTGGGTGCTGGCGGTCGTCAGGGGGGCGATATGGCTGCCGAGCAACCATGCTTCACCATCCTTGAGTAGCACGTAGCTGTCGACCAGCTGTGCTTTGCCTGCACGCAGACTTTTTACTTCCCAGCCGGCCAGGACCAGACCAGCCTCGAACCGATGTTCGATGAAGTAATCGTGTCGCGCCTTTTTATTTTGCGCGATGGTCCCTGTGGGGTGTTTCTTCTGTTTAGCCATAGGGGCGGCATTATAGGCAGTTGCGAGCGAGTCGGCTACGGTCAACCTGTGTGCTTGAGCACGTAGATTGATTCCCGGACAATGCGCGCTCTTTTTTTGGTGGTTGGGCGTAGTAACGATGTCGACAGACAAGGTTTCTGTCCACGGCAGTTGGGCAAGCCGTTGGGTCTTTATTTTCGCTGCAACCGGTTCTGCCGTGGGGTTGGGCAGTATCTGGAAGTTCCCTTACATGGTGGGCGTCTACGGTGGCGGCGCGTTTGTCCTGGTGTTTTTGGCCTGTATCGCGCTGATTGGTGTGCCGGTGATGCTGGCTGAAACCTTGATCGGGCGGCGCGCGCGGCTCAGTCCGGCGAATGCCCTGAAGGTATTGGCGGTAGAGGCGGGCCACTCAGGACGGTGGTCGTGGGGGGCGTTCGCCGGGATGATCACGGCGTTGCTGATTCTTTCTTTTTACAGCGTGGTGGGCGGTTGGTCGCTGGATTACATCATCAACATGGGCAAGGGCGACTTTCAGGGCGCTACCGCTGATCAGGTCAGCGAGTATTTTGGTGGGGTAATTGCCAACCCCTGGCGCCTGACGTTTTGGCACACCGGTTTTATGTTGCTGTCGGCGTATGTGATCGCAAAGGGCGTGGTGGCGGGGCTTGAGCGCAGCCTGCGGATCATGATGCCGCTGCTGTTTGTGCTGTTGCTGGTGTTGTTGGGCTACAGCATGACCACCGGGCATTTTATGCAAGGGGTGCATTTTATGTTCGACTTCAACCCTGACCGTGTACTTGATGGGTTGCTTGCCGCCATGGGGCATGCGTTCTTTTCACTGAGCGTAGGCGTGGGCTCGATCATGATCTACGGCGCGTATATGCCCAAGAGTGCGTCGATCTCAGGCACCGTGGTCGGTGTGGCGTTGATCGATACTTTTGTCTCATTGCTGGCGGGGCTGGCATTGTTTCCCATTGTGTTTGCGTCGGGGTTGAACCCGGGGGAAGGGCCTGGCCTGATGTTTGTGACGCTGCCGTTTGCCTTTGGCAATGTCGCGTTCGGACAATTAATGGGCGTGGTGTTCTTTGTCCTGGTGGCTGTAGCGGCCTGGAGTTCGGCCATTTCATTGCTTGAACCGATGGTGGCTTATTTGGTTGAGCGAACCAAAGTCCGGCGCTTGTGGGTGACGTTCTGGCTGGCGTTTAGCTGCTGGTTTGTCGGCTTGGGCACGGTGTTTTCGTTCAATATCTGGAAACAGGCCAAGTTTTTCGTGAGTGAAGACTCCGGTTTTCACTTGTATCAATGGGGCGCCGCGAGTGGTTTGGACTTCTTTGGTGTCGTCGATTTCCTCACCTCGCGTATCATGCTGCCTTTGGGTGGGCTGTGCTTTGTGGTCTTTGCAGGCTGGATCATGGGGCGCGGCGCGGTACGCGATGAATTGTCGATGCGCAGCCCGAGACTGTTTGGCTTGACTCTTTTTTTGATGCGCTATGTGGCGCCACTCGGCATTCTGATTGTGTTTGCCGCCCAGCTGTGGAAGTAACGCTGACATGACTACCCATATCCAACGTTCCGCCTTGCTGCCTTATCCGGCGCAGGCACTGTATGACCTGGTCAACGATGTAGCGCGCTACCCGGAGTTTTTGCCGTGGTGCTCATCGGCCGAGATTATTGAAAACACTGGGGTGCTGATGCGTGCCAGCCTTGGCGTGGCCAAAGGTGGCTTGAGCCAGCACTTTGTCACGCGCAATACGTTGGTGCCGGGCCAATCGATTGAGATGAACCTTGAGGAGGGGCCGTTTACCAAGTTGCACGGCCTTTGGGTGTTCAAGCCGTTGGGTGAGAAAGCCTGCAAAATCAGCCTCGACATGACCTTCGATTACGCGGGTGCGATTGTTAAAGCAACTCTGGGGCCTCTGTTTAATCAGGCCGCCAACACCTTGGTTGATGCCTTCTGTCAGCGTGCAAAACAGTTGTATGGCTGAGCCGGTGATAGACATTGAGGTGGTGTATGCGGCCATTGATCGCCAGCAGTTGTTGGTGCTGACGGTGCCTGAGGGCACAACAGTGCGTGCTGCAGTGTGGGCGTCCGGGATTGGGCAGGCGTTTCCTGAATTGGACCTGGCCGATTGCCCGGTGGGTATCTTTGGCAAGCAGGTGATGGATCCGCAGGTTCGCGTGGTACAGGCTGGGGACCGTATCGAGATCTATCGCCCTCTTTTGGCTGACCCTAAAGAGATCAGGCGTCAGCGTGCCGCCAAGGCGGCTGAGGCCAAGCGATTGAGCGAGTTGTAAGCAGCTGTTTTAGTGCAGACAACAAAAAGCCCGGCATGCCGGGCTTTTTTGCAACGAGCGTTTATTGCTCGTTGGTTTCCAGAGGCGTTGGCGTCGGGACAGGTACGGTTTTAACCTCGTCGACGTCTTTCTGGATTTGATCAAGCAATGATCCCGGTTTGGCCGGAACCTCACTCTTCTCTGCAGGAGTCGGTGCTGCATCTGTCGGTGTGACCACCTCGGATGGACCTTCTTTGCCCAGAATGGCTTCGTCGCGGCTTACGCCAGGCTTGAAATCACCTGACAAGCTGACGAGCTGGTCGTTTTGGTTGAAGAACACACTGATGCGTTCTTGTTGGCGTTCACCGCCGCCGGGCTGCAGGCTATACAAATAATCCCAGCGGTCAGGGTGGAATGTATCAGTCAGCAGGGCGTTGCCCATGATAAACCGCACTTGCCGGCGGGTCATTCCCGGGCGCAACTGGTTTATCATGTCCTGCGTGACGACATTGCCCTGTTGGATGTCGATTTTGTAAACCCCGGGGAATGAACAACCGGCGAGTGCGAGCAGTCCCACAAAGGTGAAACTGGTTAGCAAGAGCTTGGTGTGTTGCAGCGGTGGGCGACTTCCACTCTCGTGGCTGGGACACCGTAAACGCCGAGCAGACC
>NZ_JBIWEO010000026.1:0-54229 GCF_044762555.1 Pseudomonas sp. NPDC096917
GACAAAGACCGCAGCGGCCATCATCAGCTCGGTACATATGGCAAAGCTGAGTGTGATGAAGAATAAGCTAATGAACTAACCGCTCGAGACACTAGGTTCGCTATTTTGCGCCTATGCCATCACCAGATATGGGTCTCGCATTCCGTTGTTGATCTGTGCGTCCTTGGCCGCCCTGAGCGCTTTCGCGATGTTGGGCCTCGATATTAGTAATAACGCGGGTTTAGCCATTGCTGGCTTTGGGATCAACGGTTTCTTTGTTAATGCCGTACAGACTTCGCTCTATGGCTTGTGCGCTTATGTCTATCCGACAGAAGTTCGTGCAACTGGTATGGCTACAGCCCTGGCGTTCGGTAGGCTGGGGGGGATTTTGAGTGCTTTCATTGGAGCGGCCGTGATCACTTATGGGGGGATCTCTGGCTTCCTCGTAATGCTCGGCGCCGGCATGGCCGCCTCTGCCTTCGCGTTGTTGCTCGTACGCAGTCACCTGCCTAGCAAGAAACGATCCGGTCGCTTTGCCACTGCCAATGCGCATTAGAGAATCGTAGTGGCGCCATTTTTAAAACTAATACCCAGAGGGCGACCATTGTAGGTCCTCTCCGAAGACTAGAGGTGGGCCGAAGACTGACTCACCACTATTTTGAATGAAAACCATCTGTTTCATGGGAATAAAAATAATGAATCCCGCATACATTCACGCCCGTAAAAAGCTGATGCTGGTCATGATCATAATTTGCGCACCATTGTTCTCCTCTCTTGCTGCGGCCGATTTTATAAATGACAGTAAGGCCCGAATTGAAATGCGTAACTTCTATCTCAACCGCGATTTCCGTGAGGACAATGCACCGCAAGCTATGGCCGCTGAATGGGCCCAGAGTTTCACGGCACGGATAGAATCTGGCTATACCGATGGTACGTTCGGCCTTGGCCTCGATGCTCTAGGGAAATGGGGGATCAAGCTCGACTCCAGCCCTGACCAGCGAGGAACCGGCCTACTTCCATATGGTCCCGATAGCCACGAACCGGTAGACGAGTTCAGCACCCTAGGCTTGAACGGAAAATTGCGCGTATCCAAGAGCGTACTAAAAATCGGGACCCTACAACCGTTGTTACCAGTGGCTACCTATAACGACAACCGTATGCTGGCATCCACTTTCCAAGGAGGATTGCTTACCAGCCAGGAAATCAGCGGCCTGACGGTCAATACTGGACGTCTGACCAAAACCAATCTGCGCGACTCGTCGAGCAATGACGACATCGGTTACGGCATCGCCAGCAGCGACCACTTCGATTTTGCCGGTGGCAGCTTCGCCTTCAACCAGCAACTCAACCTAAGCTACTACTACGGTAAGCTCGATCAGATCTATCGCCAGCATTTCGTCGGTCTGGTACACACCCAGCCGTTGGGCAATGGCTTCAGCCTGCGCAGCGACCTGCGCTACTTCGACAGCCGCGGCGACGGCGCCGAACGCGCCGGGCGCATTGACAATCGCAACTTCAACAGCATGTTCACCTTGGCCCTGGGCGCACACAAAGTCAGCGCCACCTGGCAGCAGTTATCCGGGGCCAGCGCTTTCCCGTTTCTCAACGGTGGCGATCCCTACGTGGTCAACCTGGTGACCTACAACACTTACACCCGAACCGACGAGGACTCCTGGCAACTGCGCTACGACTATGACTTCGCCGCCCAAGACATTCCCGGCCTAACCTTTATGACCCGTTACACCGACGGCCGTCACGTCAAGACCGCCAGCGTCGATAACGGCACAGAGCGCGAACGCGACACTGATATCGCGTATGTCATCCAGAGCGGCGTATTAAAGGACGTCAGCATACGCTGGCGAAACGTGACGTTTCGCTCAGGCAATGGCTTGAGCACCGCTGTCGATGAGAACCGAATCATCCTCGGTTACACCTTGGCACTATGGTGATCCCTATCTGGCGCCACCGTTTATTCCAGAAGATCATCATCTGGGCGAGATCGCCGAAAAAACTCGTTCACGCTTAAAGTTAGACGGCGCCAGGTCGACGACGGGCAGCAACATCAGCGACGGGCAGCTTCTTTCGATTACTTGGTTAACCCTTCGGGATAACACGGGTTGCTCATGGCACCTCCTAATGGGCCTCAGTTTAAGGCAAAGAGGCGTCTACGAAACCCGGGGCGATTCACTGGAAGGGCTTGATTACCTTGATCAAACCGTACTATCCGAAGGGCGACGGCGGTCGTACGGCTTACCCGCTGATGGCGATGTTACGAAAACACGAGTTGGCCGGCGGAATTTTACAGGTCATCAACTTCGGGTCATCAAGCGTCAGTTTAGTTACACGAAAGTGCGTTTTCGCGGCTTGATGAAAAACACCGCGCAACAGGTCACGCTGTTTGCGCTTTCGCCTAAATGGCCTTAGCGCACAATCATTCGTATTCACGGGTGAAATCCACCAACGCAATAGGCTCAATCGCCCAAGCGCGAACATGACGACGTTCAGGACACGGTACCGCGCAAGCCTTTCGTCCCGTGAACGTTCGCGCAAGACGCTCTTCATCGATACGCCAGCCGCGCTGTTCAAGTACTTGTACACTTTTGCGAAAGGCGATCTGCAGGGCATCAGACTTTAGTGAAACCTCTTGCTGAAATGAGTCCGGTACACGCTCGGGACGTACCTTTTTTAGCACGGCATGATCTTGTTCAAAAATACGGAGGTTGCTGGCAATGAACTTGCGATCAAGCAGCCGCGAACGCAAAAACGTTCTGCCCATCATCCACCAGGTTCGTGTGCGGTTAGCGTCAATCGGGACATGCGCCGAGACGATGTAGATCCGCCAGCCGTTCGGTAACTGGAGCTCCAGCGTTGTACAGGGGCCGGACAAATGAAAACCCGGAACCGTGACCACGCTGACAAACTCACTTGATGACTTGCGCCTCAGCAGACCTTTGCGTACCGGCCTGCGCATGAGCATTTGTGCACGACCGCTCCACGTATCGCTTTCGACATCGAATGAATCAATCTCGGGATGATCCGGATCACCGAAGGTTGAACCATGTACAAAAGATGCGTGCGCGAAATCGAGGCCATTTTCGATAATTCGATCCCAACTGGCCTCCCAATCGAAATGCCCGGCAACTGTGCGGATCGCAGGATCGTCGACCCAGTCGAGCGTGGGTAAAGGGGGACGTTGCGCTTCGGGGAGGTCACCCAAAAAAGCCCAGATCCAACCGTATCGTTCCAACGTTGGGTACGCATCGACCCGGGCCTTCGCCGGAATACGCAGATCTGGCTGCGCGGGAATGAGCGTACAGATTCCGTCAGCCCCAAACCGCCAGCCGTGATAGGGGCACTGCACGCTGTTACCCACCTTATTACCGGCCGATAACGAACCGCCACGATGCACGCAAACATCCGATAGCAGGTGAGCGACACCCACGCCATCACGGAACGCTACGAAAGGTAGTCCAAGTAATCGGACTGGCTTCAGTCCGTCAGTCAACTGTGACGATGGGAGAACGACATACCAGAGGTTAGTGAGCATGGGGTGTGCGTCCTGTCAGGTTGTAGGCATGACTATAAAGACTCCATGTTGACTGCGTGAAGCGTTAAGTCGTTTCGTACCGGCCCCAGGAAAGAGGCTCATCACTTCAGCAATTGGATCTGCCGGCAATACTCAATGACTATTCTAGGGCAGAAGCCCCAAAGCGCAGCGTCGATTGGGCCTGACTAGTCGAGCTACATTGGCAAGCAAGTGTTCGCATTGTGGGATCAAGTTTTCGCGCACCATCGAGCTGTCTTTCGCCTAACTCAACTTCTGCATACGGGACAGAGCAATGAAGATTATCGTGACGCCAAAAAAAAGACCCCCAAGTAGCCAGTTGTAGTCCACACAACTGGCCGCTCAGAGGTCTCTAGTTTTTATCAGCGATTGGGCCTACATCATTTCCCTTTAGAATCGGGCAGCGCGTAAGCGATCAACGAGTCGCCCATCTTCGTACCGAACGAGCCATGGCCGCCGGCCATGATCACAACGTACTGTTTACCGTTCGACTCATAAGTCATCGGTGTCGCCTGACCACCAGCGGGCAAACGGGCCTGCCAAAGCAGATCGCCATTGGTGACGTCATAGGCGCGCAGGTAGTTGTCCTGAGTGCCCGCGATAAACATGAGGTTGCCTGCAGTCGAAATCGGGCCGCCCAACATAGGCACGCCAATCTTCATCGGCGGCAACTGGATACCCTTAAGGCTGTCCCGCGCCGTACCTATACGCTTACGCCACACGACCTCGTGGGTTTTCAGATCCACACCGGCAACGTAACCCCATGCCGGCGCTTTGCAGGGCAGACCCAGCGGCGAGAGAAATGCATTGATCTCAACGCCATATGGCACGCCATACTGAGGTTGAATGCCCATTTCAGTGCCAGAACCGGTCGCACCTTCTTCAGGCCACAGCGGGTTATTGGGCCCACGCGGAACCAGTTTGGATACGAAAGGCAGCGCCATCGGATTCATTAGCGCTATCTGGCGATCAGAGTTGACGGAAATACCGCCCCATTCAAATACACCGAGATTACCTGGGAAAACCAGCGTGCCATTTTCTGAAGGAGGCGTGTACTGGCCGTTATAGTTGAGCCGCTCGAAGATCACTCGACACATCAACTGGTCAAACATTGTGGCGCCCCACATGTTCTTGTCGGTCAATGTCTGGATCGGGGTAAGGTTCAGTGCGGAACGGGGCTGTGTCGGACTGACCCAGTCACCAGGAGCTGCTTCACCCTCAGGCACTGGCATTTCAGTGACAGGAACGATCGGCTTGCCGTCACGACGATCGAAAACGAACATGTTGCCCGCTTTAGTAGGCACATACACCGCAGGAACGGTGTCACCCGCCGCAGTTTTCACATCCGCCAAGGTCGGTTGCGACGGAACGTCCATATCCCACAGATCATGATGGGTAGTCTGGAAGCTCCACGCCAATTTACCTGTTGAAGCATTCAACGCCACAATCGCACTGGCATAACGCTCCATCACAGGCGTACGGTTACCACCCCAGATGTCAGGAGTAGGGTTGCCGGTCGGGATGTAGACCATATCGATCTTGGCATCGTACGCCAGTGGAGGCCAAGCGTTAGGCGAGTTGTTGACCAGTGTCTGGCCAGGGCCAGGAATTGCGTTTGGATCCTCTGCGCCCGTATCGAACACCCATTTCAAAGCGCCGGTGTTGACGTCGTAACCGCGAATGGCGCCAGAAGGCTCATGTACGGAAAAGTTATCGGTGGTAGAGCCAGCGATCACAACAGTTGTGCCAGTCACCACGGGTGGAGACGTCGGCATCAAAGCGCCCGGATAGGTATAGGGCTGCATTTTTTTGAGGTCCAGCTCGCCATTTTCCGCGAAGTCTGAACAGCGCTCGCCATTGTCGGCATTGATTGCGAACAGACGACCATCGTTGACCGGCAGCAGCACTTTACGAGGGCAACTGGTTTGGACCGGAGCAACGTCTTTCAAGCTGGTCGCAAATTCCTGCGTGTTGGCCTGGTCGTAATACGCAACACCACGGCAAGTTAGATGCTGAAACGAAGGGTCGGATACGAGTTGCGGATCGAATCTCCACTTTTCCTTGCCGGTCGCTGGATCAAGCGCCACCAGTATTTGGTGGGTAGTGCAGATATACATGTTGTCGCCGATCTTGATCGGCGTCACTTCGTTAGTGGTTTCACCCGAGTCATTATCAGTTTTGAACTCACCGGTGTGGAAAGTCCACGCGACCTGGAGATCTTTCACATTACTGTCGTTGATCTGGCTAAGTGGCGAATAACGGGTTCCTGCCTGGCTTCTGCCATAGGCAGGCCAGTCGCCTGGGGCAATGCCGTCAACCGGTTGGGCTTGCGCAGGTTGGGCCGAAGTCAGACTGCCGTTGATCTCCTGAGGGTCGTTGAAGATCGAGTAGACCAAAACAGCGATCGCGAAAGCCAGGGTGGCTGACAAAAACACTTTGCTGGCTTTCAAACGCGCATCAATGCCACGCGTCACTGCCGGAATCAGCAGCCAGATGCCCAGGACGCCGAGAATATCGAAGCGAGGCACTAATGCCCAGAAATCCGAGCCGGTCTCCCATAGCCCCCATAGAACGGTCGCCAGCATCAGCAATCCGTAAAGCCAGATCGCCGCTGCGGATCGTCGCCAAAGCAAGACCGCACACATGAGCAGCCCAATGCCGGCGATGATGTAATACAAAGAACCACCCAATGATGCCAGCCATATTCCGCCTATTAATAAAACAAGCGAAAAAATGGCCGTTATCACTGCGGTGAAAATTCTTAATCCTGAACCTTGCGCTTGCGCACTCACAATTTTTTCCTCAAAAACCTAATACAGTTAGTTCCTTCTCAATATTACCCAAATCAAAAATATGTGAATATTCGACCATTGGCGCCTAGTAAGCGTTTGCCCAGGGCTTATCCCACTCAATGCTGGTCTTGGCTGCCGCTCTTTTGTTCTTTATTTGCGTCAACCATTGGGTAAACCGACAGTCATCCTGAACATAGGGACTTACCATCATTCGAGATGGACGTGCTTATCGGTTTACCCGCTGCGCCCAAGGTTTGCAGCCTCAGGTGATCCTCAATCGCAAGTAGACGGGTAAACCGGGAACCGTCGGCACAACTGAGCGGCCTGCCGAGCGACCTGCGCTTGGACGTCGGCATCCCCCAAGTGATCAAGCACATCGCAGATCCAACCGGCGAGCGCCCGGCACTCCTCCCCCGTAAAGCCTCGCGTGGTCACCGCCGCCGTGCCTATGCGCAGCCCGGAAGTCACGAACGGCGACTGGGGATCATTCGGCACAGCGTTTTTGTTAACCGTGATGCCGCAGCGTTCCAGCGCAGCGTCGGCCTCCTTTCCGGTAATGCCTTGGCGAATCAGGCTGAGCAGAAACAGGTGGTTGTCGGTGCCTCCGGAGACGACGTCATAACCCCGCTCGATAAAGGTTTGCGCCATGACTTGGGCGTTCTCGATGACACTTGCCTGGTAGGTCTTGAAGGTCGGTAGCGCCGCTTCCTTGAAGCACACGGCCTTAGCGGCGATAACTTGCATCAACGGCCCGCCCTGACTACCGGGGAACACTGCCGAGTCGAGTTTTTTCTCAAGTTCAGGATTGCTTCTGGCCAGGATCAGCCCTCCGCGTGGGCCGCGCAGCGTTTTGTGCGTGGTGCTGGTCACGACATCAGCGTAAGGCAACGGATTCGGGTACAACCCTGCCGCCACCAGCCCCGCCACGTGCGCCATATCAACCATCAGCAACGCCCCGACTTATACCGAGCAACGTGTCGCCCGGCTTCAACAGTGCAAGGTAAACGGCACTGTTGGCCGACGAGCCTGAGTGTGGCTGGACGTTGGCGTAATCCGCACCGAACAGCTGTTTAGCCCGATCAATCGCCAGTTGTTCGATGACATCTACGTGGGCGCAACCACCGTAGTAGCGTTTTCCTGGATAGCCTTCGGCGTACTTATTGGTCAACAAGGTGCCTTGCGCCTGCATCAC
The DNA here is from genome assembly GCF_044762555.1 of Pseudomonas sp. NPDC096917. Lineage (NCBI taxonomy): Bacteria > Pseudomonadati > Pseudomonadota > Gammaproteobacteria > Pseudomonadales > Pseudomonadaceae > Pseudomonas > Pseudomonas sp. NPDC096917. Next base: position 7,529 of record NZ_JBIWEO010000026.1, read on the forward strand.
CTGTGGGCTGGCATAGTTCTCCGAAGCAATCAGCTCAATGTGTCGCTCCTGACGTCGGGACTCGTCGGTAATAGCGGCGGCCAATGTTGGATCGAAATCAGCGAGGGATAAGCTTTTCTGGAACATGAATTTTCCTTGAACAATGTTTTGAGGCTGATCAGGGTGGTCAGGCGAGAAAATCTTCCACCAGTTTTTCCCAGCAATCGGCGCCCAGTCGGATCAGCTCATCATTGAAGTCGTAGTGCGGGTTGTGCACGGAGCAACCGTGAAACTCGCCTTCACCATTACCCAGCAAGAAATAGCACCCCGGCACTTCTGTGAGCATCCAGGCGAAGTCCTCGGTGCCCATGACCTTCGGGCCGTGGCTTTGCAAGTGGCCTGGTTCAAAGAGTGGTGCAAGGCTTTCGCGCACTCGTTGTGTTTCGGTCACGTCATTGATTAGGGCGGGGGCCAGCGGGGTAATTTCCAGGTCAATGTTCACGCCGAATGATTGCTCGTGACCGCGGACGATCTGTTCGAGTCGCTGATTGATCTTTTGCTGAGTCTGCGGGGTGTCGGTACGCACACTGATCAGCATGCTGGCCTCATTAGGAATGATGTTGTAGACACTCCCGGCCTGCAGCATGCCGATGCTGATGACCGCGTATTCTTCCGGGCCGAGGTTGCGCGACTTGATGGTCTGGATCGCATTGATCAGGCTGGCCACCACGGGGAGTGGATCAACCGACTTCTCTGGCATAGCACCATGCCCACCTTGGCCGGTGATAAGCAGCGACACACGCTCGGAGGACGCCATGGTGGGTCCCGCCTGAACCACCGCCGTGCCCAAGGGGTAACCGGGCATGTTATGCAGCGCAAAAATCGCATCGCACGGAAAACGCTGAAACAGGCCGTCGTCGATCATGGCCTTGGCCCCACACAAGCCCTCCTCGTCGGGTTGGAAAATCAGGTTAAGGGTGCCGTTGAATTCGCCGTGAGTGGCCAGACGGTAAGCGGCCGCGAGCAGGATTGCGGTGTGCCCGTCATGCCCGCAGGCATGCATGCGATCGGCAATCTGGCTGGCATGCGCAAAGGTGTTTTTTTCTTGCATGGGCAGCGCGTCCATGTCGGCGCGCAGACCGATACGGCGTGTGCCCTCGCCTCTTTTCAGGACGCCGACCAGGCCATGTCCGCCGATACCGCGATGCACCTGATAGCCCCATTGCGTCAGTTTGGCGGCGATCAGTTCAGCGGTGTTCGGGGTTTCGCCACCCAGTTCAGGCGCTGCATGGATTTGCCGGCGCAAAGCGATGAAGCTTTGCAGTTCGGTGTCGCTCAACGCTGATGAGTTGTGTTGGTTGCGCATGGGTCAGTCTCGTCCAATGTTTTCAGGGAACAGTTTCAAGCAGCACAGGCTGATCACCCCGCCGACAAGCAGGTAGAACGCCGGGGCCGTGGGTGTGTCGAGCGCCGAGGTAAGCCATGTGGCGATCAACGGCGAGAAGCCGCCGAACAGGGTGACGCCGAAGCTGTAACTCACCGAGGTGCCGAGCGCTCGGTACTGCTTGGCAAAGCCTTCCATGATCATCGCGAAAAAAGCCCCGGAGCCCACACACCCGGGCAGTACCAGAAGCACGACGATCAGCATCGCGATGTACAAGTCAGTGGTATGCGACAACAGCCATAGCGCGGGCCATGCTGCGATAACCGGTAAAGTAATCGTCCAGACCAGCAGTTTTTTGCGCAGGCCGTGGCGGTCGGCGTAGCGCCCTGCTATCGGCGTGAGGATCGCCAGGCACGCGGCTGAAGCACAGGCAATCGCCAAGGCGCTGCGCTGCGGATAATGCAGTGCACTGACCAGATACGCCGGCATGTAGAAAATGAACAGGTACATGCCGATGGTTGCGCTCGCCATCAGTCCGGTGGCGAGTACGGTATTGCGCAGATCAATGACATCGCGCCAGCGGGTTTTATGCACGGTGGATGGTGAAGAGCTGATGACGGGCGCCTCAAGGGTTTCCGGCAGGCAGCGGCGGATGTACCAGCCGACAGGACCAATCAGCAAACCGATGACAAAAGGGATACGCCAACCCCACGCTTCCAGGTCCGGCGTGGTCATGACACTGCTCAGGAGAAGACCGATTCCAGCCCCTACCAGCGCCGCGTAACCCTGGCTTGCAGCCTGCCAGCTGACATTGCGGCAACGATTTTTCTTCGCCGACGATTCCATCATCAACACCGAGGCGGTGCCGACTTCTCCACCGGCAGAAAAACCTTGAGTCAGCCGGCCGATAACCAGCAGAACAGTGCCCAATACCCCTGCTTGCTGATAAGTGGGGGCGAATGCGATGAGCGCCGTACCCAGTGTCATCAGTGCAATGGTCAGCGTAAGCGCGGCCTTGCGCCCTTTCCTGTCAGCGAAGCGTCCAATGACCATCGCCCCGACCGGACGCATCAAAAAGCCCACCCCGAACGCCGTCAACGACATAAGCAATGAAGCTATCGGAGACTGGGACGGGAAAAAGTTCTTGGCGATGATCACGGCAAAAAAGCTGTAGATCGTGAAGTCATACATCTCCAGGGCATTGCCCAGGGCGCACGCTACGGTGGCTTTTCTGGAGTGGGTGGTGGCCGGACTGGAACGCAGCGTTCCGTTGGCCAGGGAAGTGTCCGAATGCAGGGTCGTCATGGCACGCTCCGATTTCTTATTGGCGTTATGCGAGACCAACTATCGGGGAACTCCGAAGACGAATCACTTGCGCTTTTTGCAGGCAATTAACCAATTGTTAACTTGATTGCGTCACGTCCATTGAATACGCCCTACAACGGTGCTGCGCGAGGACTTGAAGGGGGGTATCGCACCAATGGCTTCCATTTTTCAGACTCATGCAGCCGGCAAAGCGATGTAATCGTGCTTTTTTGAGACCTTTCCAAACGCCTGCTGGCCTCAATGAAGCGATCACTCCTTAGCAAATTAACCAATAGGCATACCCATGCAAAATTGACCATTTCCGTCGGTTTTTATTTTCGTGGAGGCTGCGACTCGTCAGCCATCACATCTATGGAGCGTCTTAAATGGTTACGTCCGCCGCGCGCACTTCTTCATTGACCGCTTTGCTGTTGGGGCTCGGGTTACCGACGTGTAGCCAGGCGGAGGGATTTCCTACCATCGCTCGATTAGCGCAAGGATTTGGCTATTACAACGTCGATAAAGGCTACACCGACAAGCTCAATGTCTACGGCACGCTCGATGCGTTTGTGAATTACCAGGACTCGGGGCATTACTCTGGAACCAAACTCGCGGGCGGCGGCGCCTGGACCAACAAGCTCGGACTTTACATGCGCAAGGCGCTCAACTCGGACACGGTGCTGGAGTTCGATGTCGAGGAAGGCTTCAACCTCAATGGCCAAGCGCTGGACGAGCACTGGAAGCAGGTCGGCACGCTACGCCTGGCAGTGGCGGCGCTGCGTTCGCGGGAGTACGGCAAGTTGGAGTTCGGTAAAACCTATGGCATGGGTACGCCGACGTTTGCTGATCCGTTCCTGGCCACCTACGGTTCGCCCTATACCTACCTGACCAGCCCGCCGGCCGGTCGCGGTGCCTATTATCTGGATATGCGCCCCAAGCACACCCTCGCCTACACCACGCCCAAATTCGCCGGTTTCAGCGTGGCCACTGCCGTAAGCCTGGGCCTGAACGATACCGCCAGCTCCGGCAAGACCGTGCGCGGCAAAGGCATGAGTGTTCAGTACAGCAATGCGCGGTGGATCTTGCTGGGCTCATTCAATGATTACTTGAGTGATCCGTGGGACGACGGCGACCGTCAGCGGCAGACCCACAACTACTTCAAAAGCGCTTCGGCGTTTTATGACTTCGGGCCGCTGTATGGCAATGTCACCTGGCAACGCCAGGACGTCGACTACCACGCGACACCGAGCATGAGCGCATGGACATTAGGCCTTTCCGCCCCCGTCGGCAAAGCCGATGTGGCGCGCATGGCATTGGTCAAGCGCCACATCGAATTCGGTGACAAGGATGCGATCGGGATCATGCTCGGCTACGACCACTTCCTGAAGAAAAACTGGGCTATATACGGTCGGGTCGCCATGATCAATAACCGTCCGGAATCCGCCATCAGCTATGCGGGAATCCCCCTCGATCAAACGGGTGACGACCCCAGTAACCTGGCAGTCGGTATGTATTACCACTTCTAGTAAGTCGGCCCTGCCGATGACTCAGCAGCCAGCTTGGATTTGAGACCGTAAAACAGATCTCTGGCCGGCGACGTCAGCGAATGGCGGTCAACGCACACGAGATAAATCGGGTATTCGGGAATGACCTCTTCGACTTCGACGAGGACCAGTTCGGGTACCCGTCCCGGCGGTAGTGCGTTGCCCAGCGCGAGAGTGCTCAGCGTCATGAACGCGTCGGCATTTTCCACCAGGCGCAAGGCCAAGAACAGCGAGGCGCACTCGATCACCTTCTGCGGCGGGTGAATATCGTTGACCTCAAACATTTGGTAGAACTGTGAAGATCGATCGTCGACCTCGTCCAGACTGATCCAGTTGGCGTACTGTAATTGCCGCAACGAGGGCGAATGCCGCAACGGGTTGTTCGGACTGCACACCACTGTGCCCTTTATCCGGTGCAGGGTTTCCCAATCGAGATTTAGACGTTGAGTGTTTTGTTGAGACGTCAGGGCAAAGTCCAGACTCCCGTCGCGCAAACGCTGGACGATATGGCTGGGGCGTTGCTCGATGAGTTTGATCCGCACCCGTGGATTTTTCGCCTGGTAGTCACTGATGCACTTCTCAAAACCCGGCAGCATGGCTGTCAGTGACGTGACTCCGACAGCCACCTCCCCCACGGCCATGTCACGGATATTATCGGCCTCGATCCGCAGACGCCGCATGCTCTCAACCGCCATGTGCGCATGACGGATGATCCGCCGGCCTTCATCAGTCAACGACATGCCTTTATAGGAACGCTGCAGCAGAGTCAGCCCTAACTCGCGCTCCAGGTCCTTGATTGAACGGCTCAATGCAGGTTGGGTGACATGCAGCATCTGCGAGGCTTCATTGATGCTGCCGCACTGGTTGATGGCTACCAAGGCTCTGATTTGATGAAATTTCACAGTGTCCGACTCGGTTTTTTATTTGGCGCCAACCATAAAGCAAGATACCGGCCAGCCACCACTTGTTGATTCAAGCTGTCGACTCGATCACGCAGCAAGTATCGCTACAAAATTCCACTCATGTGCGGGAAATCCAACTTCCCACGTCCGAAAGAAGAGCATTGCCACCTACCTCCGGGGCGCGCATAACGTGAGAGCTAGCTGCGGGACAAACCACACGGGTCAATTCTGAGCCTGTCAGGTTCTACCCGATTTCCAACCCTATCGAGCACACGAGGCTTCATGAATGGAGCGCTTCAACTATCGCGACAAACATCAAGCAGACGCTAGCCACGACGGTAAGCCGTAATCGCATCGGCAGGTACCAGGCGGGCAAGCTCATCACCCGCAAAAGCTGCCTGTCTTCCCGAAGATGGGCAACCAAGCCGATAACCAACAGCAAGCAACCCAATGGCATTGGCAGTAACGTGGCAATCCAAGCAATGAGCGCAGGAATGACACTCCAGATAAACCGGTGGCTGCCCTGCTCGACGCTCATGCCTTGCACCGTCATGGCGAAGCCCCAGTGCAAGGCGCCGACGAAGCTCAGGATGACTGCACCATAGTTAACAAGCGCAAGCGCAAACAACGGCCGATAGTCGAGAGAGAACGGAATCAGCAGCGCCAGAAAAATAAACGGCAAAAGACCGCCATAACCCAGCAGGCTGACGTGCTTTGGTAAAGAGGTTGAAGGCAACACGTTCATGGGTACTCCTTGCAGTGAGCGACATCCAAGACTGTAGGCCCAAAAGCCCCGATTGGGCGAGATTTTGATGGCGAGGTGGATTACATAGCGTCGCCCTGAGCTGTTGCGAACGTATCGCCCTGGGTTCTATAGGCACCTTGCAATACGGACAATACTTCTACAAAACGGGGCGTGCGGTTCCATCACTACGTCACCGCATAGTGCCCATTGTCAGTTCGTTTCTTTCAGCCTATCGTGTCTAAAACTTATACAAGAGCATTGCAGATGCACAAGAAACTGAATTGGCCGCTGACGCTTTACTTTGACGGTGAATGCCCTCTGTGTGCGCGCGAAATAAAGTTCCTGCAAGAACGCGCTGCAAAGGATCGACTGCTTTTTGTAGACATCAGCAGCGGTACATTCGATGCCAAGGCACTCGGGTTGACGTCTGAGCGCATGCAGTCTTTGCTGCACGCCCGTTTCGCTGATGGGCGCTGGGTAACAGGCCTGGATGCCACCCTGTGGAGCTGGCGAGCCGCCGGCTTGGGTTTTTGGGCAGCACCACTAACGTGGAATGTATTGCGCCCGCTTTTCGAATTCGGTTATCGCCTTTTTTGTCGCTTACGGCCCCATTTGGCGTGGTTACCTCACCCAGATAGTGGCCGTCGCTGCATCGATAATCGTTGCGAGGTGCCAGCGTCCAAACCCGCATCGGACAAACTGCCCACGTTGAAAAAAAAGCAGACCTAGAAAACCCATGATGTTTACGGCTATACCTCATCTACGTCGAGGTTCTTTTTAAATCCGCGAAGGTTCATTGCGAAAAGGCAAACCTGCAGGACGATGAGAGCATAGGCCTCTGCGTACACCCCCCACGTCACCCACAATATGTTGCTCAGGCTAAAGCATACAAATCCTGTCATCCGCCTTGCTGGTCGTTGAGACCCGATCAGCCAGGCCGCAAGCACCGTCACCAACATGGCAGGCCACTGAACCCAATCTAGATAAGCCAAGCTTTTCATCCCTTTCGACAATGGTGATTTACGCAGCGCCCATGGGGACAGCTGACTGTTGACACCATGATGGCGTTCAGCTCGTAAAGTCCTGCATATTCAGAACTCTGTATATCTGCGACACAATCTGCATCACTGCCTCTTCGATCGGCCCTTCATTAAGGCACATAACCCAGCCGTGATCGGCAATTGCCTGCTCGAACGCCTGGGTACAAGCGATCTGCTCTTCCAACTTATGGATCACCGTACTGCTCAGCCCGCGTTTTCGTGCAGCGGCTCTTGCCCATGAAGTGTCAGGGTTTGTGACAACCCCGACATGCAGGTCTGGTACTTGCACGTTTCGATCAATGTTTAATTGAAGAATCTCTGCAAAGGGGACTATGCGGCGAAACGCGGCATCGGATGGGTACCAGCGATCGATCAAGATGATGCTGTCTGATGGCTGTTGAGTCAGTACGTGTTGCGAAATCCAGGCGCGACTGTCAGCAAGGCGCTCACAAACTTCCCACTCCAAATCCCGGCCAGGATTTCTGACAAGTTTGTTAACAAGGGCCATTGTTGCACTTCTATAAGGATCACTTTTTTTCTCGCACAGTCGAATCACCTTTTGGTTGTCTGCCCTCAGTGATTTCGTCACGGCCTCCAACAGTGTGGTTTTGCCGGTGCCTTTGGGCCCATCTAGAGAAACAAACAGCGGACGATTCATTTTTCCCTTAACGATTGATATGCGTTTTTGGGGCGACTAAATAAGGTCCCCACACATTGCAGCGCTACGCCCTGCCGTTATCCATGCCAGCAGCGATACCAGCCATTGTTCTCTGACACCTGCAGTTGAGTTTGATAAAGAGCCGACAGGTTCTCGCTGGTAAGGATGTCGCGCTTTGGGCCATCGGCAATCAACTGGCCTTGGTTGATAAGAATCACGCGATCAATCTCTGGGATGATTTCGTCAATGTGGTGGGTCGTTATGATCATGGCGCGGCCATCACCACAGAAGCTGCGCATAAGCGACAATAGTCCCAGGCTCGCCCCCATGTCGAGACCGCTGGTGGGCTCATCGAGGATCAACGCCTGCGGGTGATGAACCAGTGCGCGTGCCAGCAGCAATCGACGTTTCTGACCGGTAGATAGACGCTGAAACATACGCTGCTCGTCGATATCGATGCTCAATTCTTTCATCAGGCTGCGCGCCAAGGTGATTTGCTCTTCGTTTGGCTGTAGATGCGCGTGGGCGCCCATGGAACCGAAAAAGCCGGAAAGTACGACATCCAGTGCAGAGGTATACGGCGTGTAGTCTTCCTGCATGTCCTGGGAAACGAAGCCGATCTTGCTGCGCAAGGCCCAAAGATTCACGGTTTCATCGCCGAATAGCTTCAGGTAGCTACCCTCTCGCTCAACCGGGTAAATCTCACGATTGATGAGCTTTAATAGCGTGCTCTTGCCTGCACCATTGGGCCCGAGAATCGCCACGCGTTCGTTATAGCCAATTTTCAGCGAGACTCGGTCGAACACCTGCGTCTGTTGTTGAAAAGCTGAGACTTGGTTCAGATCAATCATTGATATGCCTTGGTTAACGGTGGGCCACGTGGTGATTATTATTTTTAACGAGCGAGACTCTACGACGCATTTTCACGTTATGAAACCGTTTAGCAACACAGGCGCCAACGCACGTCACATTAAAATCTGAATCCGCTCAGCCCACGTACTGAAATAGGATCGTTCAGTTTGCCAACCAACTGTGCGCAGGCCACAGCGAACGTGAGGCGACTGAAGAAACGCCCTGTACGCTTGCGCCCTATCCTGATGACCACCGCCGCGCTAATCCTTAGGCATTGGTCTAAGCGCTTGAGCCCTGTCGTTGGGTAGCACAAGAATAACGGAAACGTTTCAGCCTTAACGGGTGCTGGCATTGAATTAAATTTTCTTCATCCAACCTCCTCAATTGCGTTGCTCTATGCGCATCCTGCATAGCCCATTCTGAAACGTCATAACCGTCTATTTTTCTGCGTGGTAGTCTCGCTGGACTATGAACAGGCATAGATCGTATTTCGATGATGGCCAGAACCAGGAAAGATCATGCCCAAAAAGTCCCACTCAGCTCTGCGTAATGAATTTCGTCAATTGCTCGCCACGCCTGCGTGCGTTGAAACCGCTTCCGTTTTTGACCCGATGTCTGCACGTATTGCCGCAGATCTGGGCTTCGAGGTCGGTATCCTCGGTGGCTCAGTCGCCTCGCTGCAAGTTCTGGCAGCACCCGATTTTGCCCTTATCACCCTGAGTGAGTTTGTCGAGCAGGCCACCCGTATCGGCCGTGTCGCTCAACTGCCTTTCATCGCCGACGCCGACCACGGCTATGGCAATGCCCTTAACGTGATGCGCACCGTCGAAGAACTCGAGCGCGCAGGCGTAGCCGCACTGACGATAGAAGATACCCTTCTGCCCGCGCAGTTTGCCCGTAAATCCACAGATCTGATTTCTGTCGAAGAAGGCATCGGCAAGGTCAAGGCCGCCCTTGAAGCACGTGTCGACCCCCTGCTCTCGATCATCGCGCGCACCAACGCGGGTGTATTGCCGGTTGAAGCGGTGATTGAACGGACACAGGCTTACGAAAAAGCCGGCGCCGACGGGATCTGCATTGTAGGCATCAGCGATTTCGACCACCTTGAAAAAATCTCTGAAAAGCTCACCGTGCCACTGATGCTGGTGACCTACGGCAATCCGAAACTCAATGACAGCCAGCGTCTGGCCAGTTTGGGCGTACGTATTGTAGTTGCCGGGCATGCCGCCTACTTTGCGGCGATCAAGGCCACCTACGACAGCCTCCGCGCTCAGCGTCACCTGACAAACAGCACCAGCAACCTCAGTGCTACAGAGCTGACTCACACCTACACGCAACCAGAAGACTACGTGGCCTGGGCCAAAGAGTTCATGGACGTCAAAGAGTGATCCTGAGCGGATTGAATAATACGGCCGTTACCTCACCACGCTGATACACCTGTGGTTGGTTAACGACCGGCTCTATAGCGTTGCCTCAAACAATGTCATCCAGTACACCGCCGTCTACCCTGAGTGCTGCCTCTGTCGTGGCTGACGCTTGAGGGGAACATACATAAACGACCATGTTGGCGACTTTGTCCACGGTTGCCGCTCGCTGAATGATCGAGCTGGGCCGATGCTGTGTAACAAAATCAGTCGCTACTGACTCGAGGGTTTTACCCGTGCGCTCAACCTCGGCTTTGAGCATGTTTGCCAGAATATCGACGCCTCCTACATCCTTTGCCAACGCCGAAACGCCGTCAGCCGAACTCAAGTCAGCCGCATTGCACCCCGCTACCCAGTAAAGACCATCAGACTTCAGCGCGTAGATTTTCAATTAAAAGGCGTCAAAATTTGACGTTCCTAAGCGTGAGCGATGTCGTCAAAAAGTCAGAATAATCGTTAGAGCTCATATGAAAACATGAACATCAACCCCTAAACTCATCTACAACTCACAAATAAAAACCCACTGAAACAATAACCGGAAACATAACGCATCATCGTGAATTTATCTGCAACTATTTATCAGCTGAAACAACCAAACTAGTCACTCCATAATCCCCACCTTCTTAGCGCTACAGTGGGAGCCACAGAAAGTCCATGAATGCGATTAGCTTAATCAGCAAACAGAAACTTGGCCTGATAGAACACGACTACATGGGTGCATTTACTGAGCACTCTGTCGAAATTGATATTGTACTATCAGGTATTTGCGGCACAGACTTGGCTGTGTTGTCGGGCCGCGAAGAGGGCCAAATTGGCATCATTCGCGGTCACGAAGCAGTCGGGGTCATTGTCAAAATAGGAGCGGCGGTAAATAACCTGCGCGTCGGTATGCGGGTCGTGATTGATCCTAATGAGTATTGCGGGTCGTGCAAACCTTGCCGCTCAGCCCAGACACATCTATGCCAGGGTGGGATGCACTTCACTCTAGATATAGCCGGCGTTAACAAACACGGTACTTTCGCTCAGCGATTTATCACTCGCGAATGCTTTGTACATGCACTCCCAGACAGTATGAGTTGGGAAACAGGCGTATTGATTGAACCCGTGGCCTGTATTTTGAACACTATCGACCGCGCGTCCATAAACGCTGGTGAACGTGTGCTACTGCTGGGGTCCGGCCCAATGAGTCTGGTCGCTCAATTACTTTTACGGGCCATGGGCGTGACTACCCTGGCCACCGATTTAAACAGCAATCGAATCAACTTCGGCCGCTCACTTGGCTTGGACATCGTTCATTCTGACGAACTTGAGTCAAGGTTGCAGACTCAAGACCCCGTTGATGCAGTCATAGACACCGTTGGCAATCAACTCGACACAGCGGCTCGCGCTATTCGCCGGGGCGGGCGGATTGTGCTCTTCGGCTTTAATGGCAACTACCTTTACCCGCTGCCTGTAAAACACTTTCTCGTCAACGCCATCAGCATCATTGCCGCGGGGGAATATAATCAGCACTTTCCTCGTGCGCTGGACTTGGCACTTAGCCTCCCCGACCTTGGAAAACTGGTCACTCACCGGTATGCCCTGGACGCATTTTCACACGCATTCGACAGTTTATTAAATAACCCTGCATCCCCCGCTATAAAAAGCGTTTTCGCGCCCAACCCCAAGTACTTATAAGTTCCAACCTCGAGCTAACAATAAAAAGGAATCATTGTGAAAGTCACTGTATTTAGCCAGATATCGATTGATGGCAAATTAACCCTGGGCAATGGCGGTTCCAGTAAAGGACTGTTCCAGCGCTTCAACGATGAAGACATGCGTTTTATCCATAAATTTCGTGGTGAGGTAGACGCCATCATGGTCGGGCGCAATACCATTGTTACTGACGACCCACAACTGACCAATCGCTATGAGGCCGAACGCAACCCTATTCGCATTATTCCAACCACCTCACTGGACTTCCCTGTTTCGGCCAAAGTCCTGAGTTCTCCAGAACACACCATTATTGCTACCACTGAATCAGCCCGCGATCACCACATGGTCGACCAGATCCGAGCCCAAGGAAAAGAGGTCGTGTTTGTCGGTGCCGACAAAGTGGACTTCCAATTGCTCTTCCCTCTACTGGAAGCGCGCGGAATAAACCACATCATGGTTGAGGGCGGTGGCCAGTTAAATTGGCAAGTATTCAATCTTGATCTGGTGGATGAAATCATTCTTATGCAACTACCCATTATTATCGGCGGATCAGATACCACCACACTCACTGATGGCGAAGGCTATCAGGACATTGCACTGACCAAGTCTTTCAAATTGCATACCTTTGAAGAGCGCTCCAATTACAACCTGTTGCATTTCACACGTGAACTTGAGCTTCAGAGGGCGCACTGATGCAGCGTTTTCAAGCGGTTATTTTCGATATGGACGGGGTTCTGGTCGACAGTGAACCTTTCTATATGGAACAGGAACTGATTTCTTATGCGCGCTATGGCATTGCCCTTGAAAAATCAGCCTTGTCTCGCTTTGTGGGCACGACCCAGGGCTCCATGTGGAGCACCATCAAAGATGAGTTCAGGCTCACCGAGCCACTGGAGTTTCTAGTGGCGCAGCATCATCGGCAATTAATTCAAGCCATGGGCAGTGATCCGCTGGCGAGCATGCCGGGAGCGCAAACGTTGCTTGCAGCATTAAATGCCGCAGGAACAGCCTGTGCCGTAGGGTCATCCTCTAGCGGTGAACTGGTTGAAGTCATTTTGCGCGACACTCAATTACGCCCCTATTTTCAGCACGTTGTTTGCGGCTCGGATGTCAAACAAGGCAAGCCTGCGCCCGATATTTTCCTGCTGACCGCCGAACGACTGGGCGTAAATCCCGATTTATGTCTGGTCATAGAGGACTCAAGCCATGGCGTGGCCGCTGCAAAAGCTGCCGGTATGTTTTGCATCGGCCTGTTAAACCCAAACTCAGGGGAGCAGAATCTGAGCGCAGCCGATAGGTGCGTTCATAGCCATGATGAAATCCGGCATTGGTTCATGGAGCACAAGCACCTATGAGGGCATTTAATACATCGGCATTGAGTTGGATTAATGCCCCTGAACACTCATCCATCACCGACAGCGAAATTGTCATTCATACTTCACCGGACACCGACTTCTGGCGAGGAACTTATTACGGTCTTGAATACAACAACGCCCCTGGCATTGTACTCACCAGTGATGAGCAATTCTGGACACTCAAAGCCAAGGTGGCTTTTCATTCAGATGCCTATTTCGATCAGTGTGGGCTCTTCATCTATCAAGATGAAAATAACTGGCTGAAAAGTGGAATCGAATATCAAAGCAATGGCTATCAGCAGCTTTTTTCGGTCGTGACCAATAACGGCTTTTCTGATTGGTCCATGACCAACCTCGATCGGGTGACGCAAACCATGTATTACCGATTGAGCCGTAGAGGCAGTGACTTTTTGCTTGAGAACTCTGCTGACGGCCTGCATTTCTCCATGATGCGCATGTTCCATTTGTTTCATGCACAACACAGCGTTCGCTTCGGCTTCTTTGCCAGTAGCCCTGGAGACTCTTCCTTTGCCGCGCACTTCTCTGAGATCGAATGGACGCAATGCCTTTGGAAAGAGCACAACAGCCCGCGTTTTTAATCTCCAGAGTCTCGCAAGCCATGATGATTTCACCCACTCAGAACCGCCATGCGCTTTATGCGTGTTATGCCGCCATGATGTGCCTGGCCATGGCTCTCAACTTTCTACCGGTATACCTGACCACCTTCAGCCACACCTTTGGTGCCGGCTCAGTGCTCACCACCGAGCAGTTGGGCCGAATCCCGGCCATCATGTTTCTCAGTTTTATCATTGCCATTTTGCTCACGGGGCCGTTGGCAGACCGCTTCAACGCCAGGCTAATCGCAGTGTTTGGGCTGGTGACCACAACGCTGGGGTTGGCAGCAGTCGCGGCTGCACCGTCCTATGCGTTGCTGCTGTTCGCTGTCGCCCTCATGGGGTTTGGCGCGGGGGTGCTGGACATGATTCTCAGCCCCCTTGTAGCGGCCCTGCAGCCAAACCGTCGCAGTGCGGCTATGAACTGGCTGCACGCGTTTTTCTGCGCAGGAGCGGTCGGAGCGGTGTTGATCGCCAGCCTGGCGCTGAAATGGAATGTCTCGTGGCGAATGGTGGCACTGATCCTCATGCTTGCACCGCTGGCGACCTTGCTGGTGTTTGTGCGGCTACCGCTGCCGCCCTTGATACAGGAACACGTGCAGCGTGAATCCCTGCCAAAGCTCATCAAACAACCCTATTTCATCGCCTGTCTGATCGCCATCTTCCTGGGCGGTGCGACGGAAATGGGACTTTCTCAATGGCTACCGACTTATGCCGAACAAACACTCGGCTATTCGAAAGAATTCGCCGGGCTTGCCTTGGCCGGTTTTTCCATCGGCATGGCGCTCGGGCGCATTGGCGCGGCGATGCTGCATGAGCGGATACCGGCGATCCCCCTGATGCTCGGGTGCTGCGCCGTTACCGCGGCGCTGTTTATCGTCATAAGCGTTGCCACGAGCCCTGCACTTGCGATTGCCGCGGCAATGGCTGCCGGTTTCAGCGGCAGTTGTCTGTGGCCAACCATGCTCGCCATCACGGCGGATGCCTACCCTCAGGGCGGAGCCACCATGTTTGGGGTGCTGACAGCGTTCGGCAATGCAGGGTGCAGTCTGATCCCATGGCTGGTGGGGATCATTTCAGAATACTCAGACCTGCGCATGGGGCTGTTGGCAGTCACGCTGTGTCCAGCAGGCATGCTGGTACTGCTGGTGTGGATGTCACGCTCACCACGACATACCAGACGCGTGTCAGGTCCGGATTGACTTAGCAGTCGCCGTCACCACCAGCAGCGCAATCGCCACCACCGCCAAGGCGATTGGCAAGATTCGTCGGCAACACCTGCGCAATGCCACGGTACTATTGCCCAGCGATCTATCGCTGCCACTGGAAGTGCGCGAGTACATGACGGGAGATAACGCCACCATCATTTGGGGTGGGCAGGACTGAATCTTGGCCTGACGTGCCAAGGTCAGCTCTCACCCATCAATGCGCACGAATTCGTAGCAGTTGCCGAGCCTGCAAGGCTGCGTCTGCTAGGTGCGGCACCCTGACGCAGCAGTCGTAACATCAAGCACTGCGGTGTTGCAGTGAAACCCTGCACTCAGGGTTTACGATCGCTTCGCAATCGGATGTAGCCTTGCAGGCTCGGCACTGCTACGAAATCGCTTGGCTGCCCGCAATAGAATCTCGCACAGGAATTAAAACTCTATTTCTACCGGCTCAAGCACGTAAAACTGCTCGTCAACCAGGCAACCGCTGCGCCATTTGTCGAAGGTCAGGCATGGGTGCGAGGTACCAAAGCTGATGATGTCGCCAATGTGCAGCTGTACGCCCGGCGCGAGAGTCATGAAGGCGTGCTGGTCCATCACGGCCGTCACCCTACACTCACTGATGTCATCGCTCGCAGCAGGTACGATACCTTCGCGGTAGCGGATTAACGGCATCGGCAACCCGGCATCGTAGGCAACATCACGTTTGCCCAGGGCGATGACCGCCAACCCTGGCTCTGGCAACGATTGCACATGCGCCCAGACTTCCAGCGCCGGGCGCAAGCCTTCTTGCAGGTCGGTACGACGGTCCAGCACGCAGCATTGCGCGTCTTTGTAGATGCCATGATCGTGGACCACGTAGCTGCCAGGACGCAGCACGCTGAGGAAACGCCCGTTGGCCGCTTCTGCGGCAAACGCTTCGGCGATCAGGTCGTACCAGGCTGAACCGGAGGCGGTGATGATGGGTTTGTCTAACGCAAACGCGCCGTCCTGTTGCAGTTGCAAGGCCAGACCTACCAACGATGCAGCAAAACCCCGAATCCCGCTGACGGCCTGCTCGCCGTGTATCACCCCTTCGTAGCCTTCAATGCCGGTCAGGGCCAAGGCCGGTTGTGCCTTGATTGCGGCCGCCAGTGCCAGCACTTCTTGCTCGCTGCGACAGCCACAGCGCCCACCCACTACCCCATACTCGATCATCACGTTGAGACGCTGACCGCGTTCGGCGAAAAACTCGCCCAGCGCAGCGACGTTGTCCGTGTGATCCACCAGGCAGTAAAACTCGAACACCGGGTCGGTTTGCAACTCGGCAATCAGCGCCATGTTGGGGCGCCCCACCAATTGGTTGGCCATGAGCACTCGACGCACGCCACCCGCATAGGCCGCACGGGTTTGCACCGCGTTGGCCAGGGTCAAGCCCCAGGCGCCCTGCTCCAACTGACGGCGAAACAAGGCCGGGGCCATGCTGGTTTTGCCGTGTGGAGCCAACACCGCGCCGCTGCGGGTGGCGAAGTCCTGCATCCAGCGAATATTGTGCTCAAGCGCAGCACGGTGAATCACCAGCGCAGGCAAACTGACGTCGCGCAGCAGGTTATCGCCAGGGTTGGCAACCCCCTTGGGCACCTGTGCTTTGATCAATGGCATTGGCAGACCTCGTGCTCAGGTTTTGGCTTTGTAGGCGATACAGTCGATTTCGACTTTGCAGTCGACCATCATCATGGCCTGCACACAGGCGCGAGCCGGGGCATGCTCGCTTTTGAAGTACGAGGCGAAGACCTTGTTGAAGCTCCAGAAGTCACGCGGGTCTTGCAGCCAGACACCGGCGCGCACGACGTCTTCCAGGCCATAACCCGCTTCTTCGAGGATGGCGATCAGGTTTTGCATGGTTTTGTGGGTTTGCTCCACAATCCCGCCGTTGATGATTTCACCGTTCTCCATGGCCACCTGCCCCGACACGTGCAACCAGCCATCGGCCTCAACAGCACGGGCGAATGGCAAGGGTTGACCGCCAGCGCCCACAGCGCCGGTTCCGAAACGTTTGATGCTCATCGTATTGAACTCGCTTGACTAAAGAACAGGCTGGGCAGTGTGCCACACGCCACATGTTCAACCCAATTGCCACCAACTGGGCAGCAACTGCTGCACCTTGGGCTCGGCAAATCGGTCGTCGATCAAGAACAAAGTGCCCTGGTCGGTCTGGGTACGAATCACGCGCCCAGCGGCCTGTACCACTTTTTGTACCCCTGGATAAAGGTAGGTGTAGTCATAACCGGCGCCAAATAGCCCGGCCATGCGCTGTTTGATCTGCTCGTTGACGGGGTTTAATTGCGCCAGACCCAAGGTGGCAACAAACGCGCCAATCAACCGCGCACCGGGCAAGTCGATGCCTTCGCCAAAGGCACCGCCCAGCACCGCAAAACCGACACCTTGACTCGACAAGGTGAATTGATCGAGAAACCCCTGACGCGCCGCTTCATCCATGCGCCGCGATTGCAACCACTGCGGCACATGCGGATAGCGCTCGGCGAGTAATTCGGCAATTTGCTGCAGGTAGTCAAAGCTGCTGAAAAAAGCCAGGTAGTTACCGGGGCGCTGTTCAAACTGGCGTGCGATCAATTCTACAATCGGCGCCAACGACGCCTGGCGGTGTGTGTATCGGGTTGAAATCTGGCTGACCACCCGCACTGTCAGTTGCTCGGCACTGAACGGCGACTCGACGTCGATCCATACCGTGTCAGCGGGCAACCCTAGAAGATTGGTGTAATACGTTCGGGGACTGAGCGTGGCTGAAAACAGCACATTACTGTGTGCGCTGGCCAGTCGCGGGCCGATAAACCCGGCCGGCACGATGTTGCGCAGATTGAGCTGCGACAAACGCTTTTTGGCCCCATCACGCACGCTGATGTCGAATAAAAAGTGCGAATCAAACAACTCTGCGAGTCGATTGAATTGCAGGGCTTCGAAATAGAACGCTTGCAGGTTGCCCGAGAGCCCTTGCGGGTGATCGTTGAGGTAGTCGCCGATGGCGGTAATACAGCCCGACAATGCGTTCAGCCATTTGGCCGGGAGTTGCGGGTGCACCTGGTAAGGTCCGACCTGATCCTTGTGCAGGGCATTCCACTCCCGATTCAGACGCTTGAAAGGTTTGTCGAGGGGTACCGGGGCGTTTAGGCGCACGTTGTTGAGCGTTTGCTGATCCAGGCTGGCGCTGTACATCTGCCGAGCCCGCTCCACCAGATTGTGCGCTTCGTCCACCAGCGTTGCGACCCGCCACTGGTTGGCCTGGCCCAAGCCATACAGCAAGGCCGTGAAGTCGAAGTAGTAGTTGTAGTCGGCAATGACCAGATCCGCCCAGCGAGCCATTTCCTGCCCCAGGTAGTACGGGCACACCTGGTGCGCCAGGGCTACGCTGCGCAGTGTTTGCTGGTCCAGCGGTGACTGGTCAACCGCTGCCTGGCGCGCAGCAGGCAAGCGATCATAGAAACCCTTGGCCAACGGGCAGGCCTCGCCATTGCAGGCGTTCTGCGGGTACTCGCAGGCCTTGTCCCGCGCAACCAGCTCCAACACCCGCAGAGCCACGTCAGTTCCTGCCGGAAACAGGACCTGCGCCGCATCCAGGGCCAGCTTGCGCCCGGGGGTCTTGGCCGTCAGAAACATCAGCTTGTCGAGTTGCTGCTTGGGCATGGCCTTGATCAGGGGAAACAAGGTGCCGATGGTTTTACCAATTCCGGTGGGCGCTTGCGCCATCAGACAACGGCCACCGCTGGCGGTTTTGTATACCGCCTCGGCCAAGGCTCGTTGGCCGGTACGAAACTGCGCATGAGGGAACGCCAACTGCTGCGCCGCGTCGTCACGGGCCTGACGATGACGCATCTCTTGTTCTGCCCAGTTCAAAAACAGCGCGCATTGCTGATTGAAGAACTGCTCCAGGTCGCTCGCGCTCCAGTGTTCCTGAACCCGGGTTTCCTTCTCGCTGACAATATCAAAGTACACCAGCGCCAGACTGACCGCGGGCAGCTGCCGGGTCTGGCACAGCAACCAGCCATAGATTCGGGCCTGAGCCCAGTGCAGTTGCCGATGATTGGCCGGGATAGAGGCGAAGTCGCCGCGAAAGGTTTTGACCTCTTCGAGCACATTGCCCTGCGGGTCGTAACCGTCCGCGCGACCGCGTACGTCAAGGTTTTGGTACTGCCCTTCCAGACTCACTTCGGCCTGATAGTCAGGGCTGCGGCGCGAGGCCACGGTGCGGTGCCCCGCGATGCCTTGCTGCGCGGTGGGCGACGGGGTAAACCGCAGGTCGAGGTCGCCGACCTTGGCCGTGAATTCGCACAAGGCACGTACGGCTACGCGATAGCTCAAGCGCCGGATTCCTGCCATTGCACATAACACACGGTCACTGGCATTTGGTGCTGCTCGCACAGTGCCAGCCAGCGCAGCTGGTTGTCTTGCAGGCGGTCACCGGGACCTTTGACTTCAATCATGCGGTAGGTTTTTTGCGCGGGCCAAAATTGAATCAGGTCAGGCATGCCTGCACGGTTGGTTTTTATATCCTGCAGCAAACGTCGGAACCAGACCTTCAGGTGTGCCGGCGGCAGGCACAACAAGGCGTCTTCAAGCAGGCTCTGGCTCACGTAATCCCACGCCACAAATGGCGATTGCACGCCAAATTTGGCGGTATAGGTGGCACGGATGGTGTCGAGGTAATCGCCGTTGTCCAACTGCGCCAGACAGACATCGAACAAAGTGACCCGCCTCGGGTAAAAATCTTGTTCCAGCAAGTCGGCCGGGCCACTTTGATAAGGATTGAAAAACGCTCCGGGTAACGGCGCAAAAATGGCGGGCCAGCACAGCAAGCCGAATAAACCATTTATCAGGGTGTTTTCTACGTAGTACACCGGCGCTTCGGGAGCTTGCAGGTGACTCACCACTTTGAACTCAACGGACAGCGCTTGGTTGTGCTCCAGGCTGAGGTCCAAACGCTGGATCGGCAAGGCCTTGGGGCGCGCAAGTGCCGCCAGCCCCAGCTTGCGCCGCAGACGAGGGATCATACGCAGCAGTTGCTGCTCTTCGGCATCAGTGAAAGGCGCGTCTTCGGAGGGTTCCGTCAGGGCCATGGCCTGCTCGTACTCACCCAGCAGTTCAAGCACTCGAACTTTGCGCAGTCGCGCTTCTGAGTGGCCACTGTGCTGGTAAACCTGCAATGCCAAAGCCAACGCCCCAGCCCGCTCGTGATACTGCCCCAACTGGAACAACAAACGTGCGCGACGCCTTTGCAGCCAGCTATTGTCGGTGTGGTAGTCGAGAACCTGCGCCAATACCTGGTTCGCATCGCCCCCCGCTTCAAACTGTTCGCGGCAGGCATAAAGGTGCAGATAGCCGTCAATATCGGCACGGGAGCGCAAGGCGCGGGATTCGGGGCTGAAATCAACCTTTTCATAGTTGAACAACCCCAGATCGGCTAATACAAGATCTGACCAGCCTTGGCTCAAGTTGCCAAAAAACATCAGCCGCAAGCGATCGCACAACGCACGATGATTGAGAGTGTAAAGGTGTTCGTCCAACGTTGGATGCCATTCGGCCAGGCTCTGCAACTGAGTGAAATCGACGGCCAATTGCTCAAGCCATTCGCTTTTTTTACCCTTGGGTTGGGTGAGGTATGGACCAAAACAGCCAATAATTTCGGGCTTGGTCAACACATCAAACACCTCGACCAGTGCTAAAGGCGCGTGATCACACACCCACCCATGCGCCACCAGGTCTGTCGCCGCAGAGCGCGTATCACCGATTTCGGGGTAATTCAGTTTGCTGGCCCGAAAATGCGCGCCTTTGCGCATGGCCATGCGGACCCACAAGGCTTGTGCAGCCCCAGGCAACTCTGCGAAACCGGCAATGAACTGTTGCTCGTCGAGGGTCAAGACGTCCGCGTAGCGCGCGGCAACCCAGTCAAGCACATGCTGAAAGTTTTTAAGGTAATAAAGCGGGTCTTCAAGGGGATCAGAAATCACAGGCAGAACAAACCACTGGTTTTGGTTACTGGTTATGCATACAGATAGCAGTTAGCCCATTGCTGTGGCAAATCCTATTGGATGAGCGGCTGCTTTCACTGTGCCCGTCAGTCAGGCTGGCGGGCACTGGATAAAGCCATTCAGGTTTGATGGTTAGGGTCGTGGACCCACAGGGCGGCAATCAGGGAGTTGCAGGACGTGAGATCGGTCTTGTGCATGTTGAACAACACGCGAAGCGATGACAAAGGCAACCCGCTCACAGATTCAAGCCACAGGGCGTCAGGGGTTGAAGCACCACTCGAGCTCATCAGGATCCGTCGAAACTCATCGAGTGATTGCAGTTTTCCGGGGTGGCAATGTGCCAGAAAAGCCTCGAGGCCAAGCGCTTGCTCGACAAAAGGTGAATACATGAGGCACCCCAAGTGCTCGTCGCTGATCGCGTGTAACTCAGCTAAGTATTGCGTCGCAGTGATACGCAACTTCTCTATGCGCTTAGGCGTATTAAAGGTGACACCCAGCTGTTTTATCAATTGCCCTTTATAGCGATCGTTCGTTTGATTTTCGATGGCCATGCGACGCAAGTAATCTTCTACCCCCACACGATACTCAAGCCCCTGCCGATAGATGCCGCGCAAGCCTTGCAAGTGTGCGGCCAACAACACCACAGCGGCTTGCGGCTCTTCAATATCCAGCACTTTTATATTCCATACGCCCTCAACAAACATCAGTACCTGAGACTGCAAAATATCTATTTCGTAGGAAAGGCAGTCGAACACGTTAATCACATTCACTTCATTATCAGCCTCTGCCGCAATGAACCGCATCGACGCCGCCAGGCACAACAAATGTTTATAGTCATCGTCCAGTTTTGAACATAACTTCACTGCCCCCTGAAAACCTTGCAAGTGCGGGTCATTCAGCACATACCCCTGTTGATGTGCGACCCGCTGAACCCACGCCATGTATTTGCCCAAGTGTTTGGGTGGGCGTCGATCGATTAAAGCATCCACCTCCCCGCCCCATTCGCAGGCACGGCGATAGAGTTCAGCGCGTGACAACAGATCCGGATAAAAGAAGGTGGCGCGGGCTTCGCCTTGAGTGAGGTGGCCTGACATCAACACTTTCGTGCGATCCATGACCGGCTGCAGTCGCTCAAAGGCTATGGGACTGTTTTTGTCCAGTCGGCTGACTTGAGTCTCATCCACGAGCACTAACTCTACGCGCGGATCGTCATACATAAACAACTCACTGTATTGAGTGTGTATCCGCTCCATCACCTTTGCAGTCACTCGGGGCTGGCGCAATACAGCAATACGCAAGACAAACGTTTCGGGCGTTCGGCCCGCAATACTGAGTTGAGCGGCCCGCAGAAAAGCCAACGTGTAGGCGCATTCTTTGCCCCCTTCATGCACCACCATGACCCGATAACTACCAATCCCTTCAACGCCCCCCGCTGCGACCATTAAGCGTTGAATAAGTAACTGCAAGGCAACGCGCTCAGAGCGACTAAAGAAACCCAATAGCCGGTGCAGAACTTGTTGATAAACAAAACGCATGGCTTGTTCATGATAATTACTCATGGGCTATCCCTCCATTTAGAGCGCTGTATTATCGGCAGCCCTATGGAACACGCCCACACTTACCTTACCGCTTAAGCCCATTACAGACAGGACTCACATATGCACAGGAATAGACCTACACAAAAAGCACATCCAAAAGAATATTTATGCAGCCAGAGAGCATCTAAATAAATCTATTGAAATGTTCGAAAATACATCTACCCAGCTCCCGGATAAACACAATCGAACAAATGCGTTTAATACTGCCCATAAAAATACGCCCCTGAACTCAGCGTTCAAGGGCGGCATCATTAATATCAGGTGTGGCGTTTTGCAGGCAGCGTCAGGCTTCAAGGAGTGGTCAATTGCAACGCCACTCGGCCTCGACATGGACAGTCGTCCATAAAGCGATGGGCTTCAACGAAGTCTTCAAACGGGAAGACTTTTACTTCCAGGGGCAGCAACACACGGTCGGCAGTCAACTGGTTAATCGCAAGCAAGGCCCGCTGTATAGCCTCTACGTTCTGGGCAATACCCAACTCCGGCTTGCCGGTGAAGTTGCCGATGCAGTGAACATAAAACTGAATATTCTTCTGAAAGCATGCATACGCAGGTAGCCGAGTTTGATTGCCACCTTGCAGGCCATACAACACCAGGCTGCCACGAGGGGCCAGAACATCGCCCAACTGCGACATTTGGGGGCCGCCAAGGCCGTCAAAAACTGCGTCGACACCTCTGTTATCGGTGATTTTGTTAATTTGCATCAACAAGTCTTGTTCTTCGGTCACGATCACGTGGTCGGCCCCCAGGCCTATCAGACAATCACGCTCTTCGCTTTCTTTGGTTGCAGCAATCACCTTGACGCCCAAGGCCTTGCCTAACTGCACAAACGAGGGCCCGGCACAGTGGCTGGCATCGGTAATAAGCACCGTTTGCCCAGGCTTGACCCGCGCCAGATCGACGTATGCGAAATACGCGATCAGCAGGGGGGTGTAATGAGTGCTGGCCTGAACCGGGGTCAAAATGTCCGGATAACGCGTAAGAGCTGAGCGCGGCATCACAATCAGCTCGCCGTACACGGGATAGTCGTTAGCGCTTTGGGCGGGAAAGCTCGCTACTTTGTCGCCTACCGACAAATCATCAACACCCGCTCCGACAGCGGTAACAATACCCGCCATTTCATGGCCGATGCCCGCTGGCAAACGTGCAGGGCTTGGAGCCAGGTTCTGCCGCCAGAGCACGTCATACCAGCTTATGCCGATAGCCTCGACACGCACCTGGACTTCGCCAGGCGCAGGCGCAGCGGCTTCGTGCTCTTCACACTTGAGCACCTCAGCTGAGCCAAACTTGTGAAAACGGATCGTGCGCGACATCGCAAACCTCGCCTTATTAATCGCTAATACCACAGGACTTTATCCGGGCTTTGTCCGCAAGACTAACAGACAGCATTAATAGTCGACATGCCTGTCATTGATCGGCAGACATTTTCTCACCCTGAAACGGGGCTACTTGTGTCGATAAAGAGGGAGAAATTCGCGTTTATGATGGGCGACATCGCGAGCATCAAACCAAGAAAGCCAATCTACCGAGTGACGATTTATCATCTTTGCCAGTAAGATCCGTACCCTTACCTCGTTGACCCTCCAGTGAAACCGCCAGATGAACCGTAACGACTTACGTCGCGTCGATCTGAACTTGCTGATCGTCTTCGAAACTTTGATGCATGAACGCAGTGTGACCCGTGCGGCCGAAAAGCTTTTTTTGGGGCAGCCGGCGATCAGTGCTGCGTTGTCACGCCTGCGGAATCTGTTCGATGATCCCCTATTTGTCCGCACTGGGCGCAGCATGGAACCGACAGCGCGGGCGATTGAAATCTTCGCCTTGCTGTCACCCGCGCTGGACTCCATCTCCACCGCCGTAAGCCGTGCATCAGAGTTCAATCCTGCCACCAGCACCTCAGTGTTTCGCATTGGATTATCCGATGATGTAGAGTTTGCGCTGCTGCCCATGCTGCTCAAGCGCTTGCGCGCAGAGGCGCCGGGCATCGTACTGGTGGTTCGCAGGGTCAACTACATTCTGATGCCACCGCTGCTGGCTTCGGGCGAAATATCGGTGGGCGTCAGCTACACCAACGACCTGCCCGCCAACGCCAAGCGCAAAGTGCTGCGACGCAGTAAATCCAAATTATTGCGTGCCGACACCATGCCTGGCGCACTGAGCCTGGATGACTTTTGTGAGCGACCGCATGCCCTGGTTTCATTCGCGGGTGATTTAAGCGGCTTTATCGATACCGAACTGGAAAAAATGGGCCGTAAACGTCACGTAGTGCTGGCCGTGCCACAGTTCAATGGCCTTAGCACACTGCTGGCCGGCACCGACATTATCGCCACCGTGCCTGACTACACCGCCGAAGCCCTCACCGCCGCGGGTGGGGTACGGGCAGAAGACCCGCCACTGGACACTCAGGCCTTTGAATTACACATGGCCTGGCGTGGGGCTCAGGACAACGATCCGGGGGAGCGTTGGTTGCGCTCACGGATTCAGATGTTTTTCGGCGACCCGGATAGTCTTTAGGCCGTTTTAGAGCCCCCTCAATGCGAGCTGACATAAGTCCTGAATCGTGAAAACCTCATTCCTGTTAACTTGATAGCCGCTCAAGAGCGCAGCGAGGCTGCGAGCGGGTGACGCGGCGTTTGATGCATTTCAAGGTCAAGGTTTACGAACGCCCTTCAAAGGTGGCGAGTCACCCCGCCACCTCACATCAGAACGCGTAGCTTAAACGGGTGTAGTAAAACGTGCCTTCAGGTGCAGCCGGTGACAGGTAGCTGTATTTCTGGCTTGGGGTTTGACGCAGGTGAGTGTCGAAATCATCCGGCTTGCTGTTGAACACGTTATTGGCCCCCACCGACAAACGCAGTTGCTTGGTAAAGGCGTAGTTGATGTCAAGGTCAGTGATCCATTGCGCCGCAAAGGTTTGGTCGTATTGCGAATCGCTGGCCGAAGATGCGAACTTGCTGTACTCGCCGTAACGGGTTTCGCTCAGCGCGACGCTCCATGGGCCGTAACGATGAATCGCGCCCAGTACGAATTTGTCTTTCGGGTAACCATGCTCCAGATACCCACGGCTTTCACGGGTGACGGTTTCAAAGCCGTTAGCGTTTTCATAGGTCTTTTCGATGGTGGTTTTGGCTCGGGTATACCCGGCAGTCAGTGCCAGCGCACCGTATTGCTGCAAGTCCAGGTTGTACTTGCCGACGATGTCGACACCACGGGTTCGGGTGTCAACGGCGTTGGTCATGAATTGCGCCCAGCTGTACTGGCTATAGCCAGCGGCAGCGAGAATGCGCTCAGCTTCCGGCCCCGAAATGCCACCGCTGAACAGCAACCGGTCGCGAATGGAGATCTGATAAGCATCGATGGTCACAGACGCTTGCTCGGTCGCACGCAACACCAGGCCCAGCGAGTAGTTGGTGGATTTTTCAGGTTTGAGCGGTTCAGCGCCCAAGGCACGCGCCGCCGGGTTATTGGCTGGCAGCATGCGCGTCAGTACCGGGTTGCCATTGGCATCAACGTTGGTTGTGGTGGTCCAAGAGGTGCCAATCTGGCCCAGGGTCGGGGCGCGGTAAGCGTTGTTGACGGTGGCACGCACACCAATCTGAGGCGTGAAGTCGTAGCGTGCCGAGAGTTTGCCTGTGGTGGCAGAGCCAAAATCCGAGTAGTGTTCGGTACGCGCCGCCAGCCCCAATTGCAGTTTGTCGGTGACTTGGTTTTCGAGGCCGAAATACACGCCGGCCACCTCTCGCTTATAGGTGGCCGCATCGTCCGGGGTCAAGCCTGAAGCCTGAACACCCCCCACTTGCACGCCGTCTACGCCGCCGAACGAGTAGGAGTCCGGATCCCCTGCCTCCAGTCGATAACGCTCATTGCGGTAACCAACCCCGGCCGAAATGTTTAACGGGTTGCTCAACCACTCCACTGGCAGGTCTTTGACGTAATCCAGGCCGAGGTTGGTTTGCTCATTGATCAAGGTGGCGATGTCGAACTTGGTCGGGCTGGCCACGCCAAAGCTTGGATTGAGGGTGTTGTAGGCCAGCTCGTCATGCTCGTCCCGGCCATAAGTCGCGCTCAGGTCGAAGCGACCCAGGCTTTCATCTTCGTAGCGTGTCCCCACCGTCAACGCGCCATCTTCATAGCGATAACGGTATTTGGGAATAGTGCCGTTGGGGTAAATCGCCAAGACGTTATTCGGGCTGCTGGCCAACAGTTGTGGCGTGTTGTTGACCGACTTGTCCTGGCCAAAGGTGCCGAAGCTGTAGAGCCGCCACTGATCGTCCAGACCGACCTCGGCATTCGCCGCCAGATTGTATTTGTCACGCCCGGCACCGCCCCAGCGTGGGTCCTGCACATGGCCATCGGCGACGTACTTATCGCCGATGTCGTCAGGTTTGTTGTTCAACGCGTTAAAGCTGACAGTCAAAAAGCCGTCCCCCGGCAAGCCCAGACCGTACCAGCCGTCAGTGGTTTTGCTGAAGCCATCACCCTGAGAATATTTGCCCAGCTGGGTATTGATCTGTCCGCCACTGTCACGCTCTTTGAGCACGATGTTGATAACCCCTGCCACTGCATCGGAGCCGTATTGTGCAGAGGCACCGTCACGCAGCACTTCTACGTGGTCGATGGCGCTGATCGGGATCATGTCCAGATCCACCGGCTGGGCGCCAATAAACGGAACCCCGCCCGAAATGTTGACCACTGCCGAGGCGTGGCGGCGCTTGCCGTTGATCAATACCAGGGTTTCATCCGGTGACAGGCCACGCAAAGAAGCGCCTTTGGGATCCTGGCCGCGGGTTGCACTCTGGTTTTGCGGAAAGTTGAACGAGGGCAGCAACTGGAACAGCGCCTGGTTGAGCGTGACTGCACCGGTTTGCACCAACTCTTCGTTGTTGATGACATCCACGGGCGCGGCGCTGCTCAATACGGTGGCATTGGCACGTCGGGTGCCAATTGCGACAACGCGATCCAGTGCGGTCGTGGGTGCCGCGTTTTGCGCCTGAGCGCTGGCCTTGCCTGTGCTCACTGCGCCCGGCTTGATGATGAACGCCCCATCCGGGCTGACTTGCAATTGCAAGCCAGTACCACGCAATGCTTCACCAACGGCCTGCTCGGCCGACATTGAACCATTCACGGCGGCTGACGAGTAACGGCGCAGTTGCGGGGTAAAAGAAATCACCTGACCACTCTGGCGACTGATGTTCAACAGCACTTCATCCAGTGGTCCGCAAGCAATGTGGTACACCTGCCGGACTTCTTCGGCCGCATAGGCGCAGGTCAGGAACAGGCTTGCCAAAGGACCGATGGTAAAAGCCCGCAAAGGGCGAGGTGTGAAAAAAATAGACGCGCTCAAACTGAATCTCCCCAAAAACTTTGAACAACGCTGCTCGCCGCAGCGTTTACGGGAGAGATGTGTAACGAAGGATTGAAAACTTGCAGATCGTTTGGTTATGAACTTAGAACCGGGCTTTGACGGAGGGCTCAAGCCGGGCTGACGGTGACCCAGTAGTCGGTGCGACGAACAATCCGGATCGGCAAGGTCCGCGCCAGCGTATCGAGCACTTGTTCTGATTTATCCAGTCGAAATAACCCGCTGACACATAGCCCAGCAATGACCGGATCCAGGCGCAGCACGCCGTTGCGATAGGGGCGCAACGCCTCGACAATCTCAGTCAGCGGTGTATCACGCACTTCCAGTAAACCCTCGACCCAGGCTGTTGCGCCAAGACTCATGGGCCGCACAACGCCGAATCCAAAGCGGTCATAAGACACTTCATGCCCCGCCTGCAGTTGCAGCGTGTCCAGGCCCGGACGGGCGATCCGGGCCGCCCCCTTAAGCGCAATCACCAACCCTTGCCCCTCGCGCTCGCGCACTGACAATTCGCCCCCTGGCACCTGGATCCGCGCCTGCGGCGTCAACAGCTGAAACGGGGTGGACGAGTTGAGCGTCACCTTGGCCCGCAGTTCGCCATCAAGCAGTCGCACCACCCGTTGCGCGTGTGAAAAATCCGTGTCTACAGCACTTTTGGCGTTCAACAACAATTCGCTGCCATCCGGCAGATTGACTGTTCGACGCTCAGCAGTGCCAGTCGACAGATCGGCCGTGAGCTCGCCCAGCCATGAGCCGCGCTGACCGATAAACAGACTGGCGCCGATGGCTACCCCGGTACAGGCCAACATGCCCTGCACCAGTTTGCGTCGGCTGACGGAGGGCGCAGTCAGCGCCTGCTGCAACACCGTGCCACTGACCCCTTGGGCTATCGGCACCTTAAACATTCCAAGGCGGGTTTCCAGTTGCGCGCAAAGCTGCTCATGACGCGGGTCTTGCGCGCGCCATTGGCGATACGCCTGCCAATCGGCATCGCCGGCATGGCCTGAACGCAACAGCACCATCCAGCGAGTGGCGTGGTCGATCAACTCATCGTGCGAGGTTTCGGTATTCATTTCATTCCATACAAGCACGCAGGCAACGATTGAAGGCCTTGGTCATATAGTCACTGACTGAGCGTTGGGAAATACCCAGCTCAGCGGCAATTTCAGGGTAAGTCAGACCGTTGACCTGAGACAGCAGAAAAGTGGCCTTGACCTTGGCCGGCAAGCCATCCAGCAACTGGTCAATACGCTCCAGCGCTTCGAGCATTTGCGCCAGGTCTTCAGGCGATGGCGCCTCGAAGGTTTCATCCAGCTGCAAGGCGTCCAGATAGGCCCGCTCCAGATCACGACGCCGCCAGAGCTGGTACATCAAGCGCTGGGCAATGGTGGTCAACAACGCTCGAGGCTGGCGGATAGGCTCCACGCCGGGCGAACTCAGAAGCTGGACGAACGTATCCGCCGCTATGTCTTCGGCATGGGCGCTGGAGTCGAGATGGCGGCGCAGACGCACGCACAGCCATTGGTAATGACTGCGGAACAATCCGCCCACGTATTCGCTGTGAGAAGTGTCGGCGCCGGACATGGGGGCTCCAATCAAGATGAAATGCGCTGTGTGTCCGGTGTTCCGGCGGTGCAATGCTATCAAAAGGCGTTATTCGCCAATAAGACTTAAAACATATTTTTATATAACCGTTTATAGCAGTAAGCCGCCCTCTCCTTCTCTTAAAAATCCCAGGAAATAATGGCTTAACTGATAGGTGGCGCAAGACCCGTTTTTCTTGCAAATTATGGGGTTATGTAGGTTGGCAAAGGATCAACACGACAGGGCAAGAGCATTATTCGCTGCCAACTCAAACACCTTGCGCGAGGGATTCAACAAAACCTGAAGGTCCAGCGTGCCGGCCTCTACTGCCGCCACAATCGCTTGGGCAATCGCATCCAGCCCCGACTCACTGGACACCAGCAACAGATGCGCTCCAGCGGCAAGTGAATTGACTGCTGTATCGGTAATCGAGTTACCCCTGAGAATGGAAACGGCATCAAGGTCATCAGAAATGATCAAACCGTCGAATCCGATCGCGTCACGCAACAGGGCAATGACTTTGGACGGCGTCCAAGCAGATGGGTCCAGGTCGATTGCCGGAAATACCGCAGGGCCTGGCATCACGGCTTGCGCACCCGCCCAAATCACTTGCCGAACAACATCCAGATTGTCGCGCAGCAGCGCCAGAGAGCCGTCAACGGTGGCTTGGGCTAGAGCATTACGCCCTGTACTGTGAAGACCCGGACAAGATCAAGGTTGAGATCATCGCACCCGACTGCGACGCCTAAGGCTCGACAAAGGGCAGCGGTGCAAGGGTGTCGCGTCGTACGGCAAACACATTGAGCGTCATGGCGACCAGCGCGTAGTAGCCCAACACGCCCACCAGTTCGACCACCGCCACCTCACCAAAGGTTTCGACCGCCTGCGCATAGAGCCCCTCGTCTACCCGGCGAGTCTGATACAGCGTCTTGGCAAGCAGGTACACGACGCGCTCGTCTTCGCGCTCGAAATCAGGCTCACGTTGCTGATGCAATGCCTCAATCACCGCGTCGCTGACGCCCGCCTGACGAGCGATGGGCTCATGGATCTGCCACTCGGCCTGGGACTGCCACCAACTGGCGGTGAACAAAATCGCCAACTCGGTCAGGCGCAACTCAAGGCGCGTGTGATAACGACAAAAAGCCCCCAGACGCTGCGCATGATCGGCTAGCTGCGGGCTGCGGATCCAGGCCAGGAAAGGGCCATCCAGATTCCCTCTTGGGCCACTGAGGATTTCAGCCAGAACCGCCCGCTGGGCGTCATCCATTTGTTCATTGGCAAGGGGTGTGAGGCGTGATTGAAGCGGCATCGAGCAATCTCCCTAGAGGTATTTGAGCATTGTGCGAACGGTATTCAGCAAAGTGCAGGCACTTTCGTCCGAATAGCGGTTATCCAGGATAAAGGCCGTATTAGAGGCGATGGATCCACTCGCCTCAGTCGACACCAACAATCGTCAGCCACGGCCAACGCTCCTGATAACTCTTGGCCTTGTTAACAAACAGATCGGGCTGCGGCGTCTTGGGGTTCGAGCGCAAAAGTCCCAGCCCGATATCATCCAGGCCATAGGGCGCATACACGTCTGCGGTTTCTGTGCTGAGCCCCACGCACGTACCGGCCACAAGATAACGGTCAATACCGTCCTTGACTGAAAGCAACTGAGGGTAAGGCCTGCCGAAACGCTCTGCATACCAGAGATGAACCCGGGCCTGATTCTTGATATCGACATTGACGCCCAGATCCTCGAACAATCGCCGAGACTCGACAATAACCTCGTTCTCGGCCTCCCACGACACGTCCTTATCAAAGTAAAAAACGTCGTAGTCCTTGACCCCAAACGCCGGCGGTAAATGAGAGCGTTGATTCCAGACGGCCTGGAACAGGCACCCCGCGGTCAGCATGCACTGATCCACCCCCAACAAAGGCAAACGAGTCATAAGTGCCGCGTTGACCGGGTTGGTCATCGCGACACAGACCAACTGTTCAGGCGTCAAGTTCATGAGTAGTCCTTATCGATGAGCCTACCAAACGATGGCGGCCGCTCTACCGCGGGTCATTGGAATGTGTGCAGTTCTTGGGCATCAGAAGAAAAACTGCAAATGGTTTTTACGTCTTCGGCCTTCACAGGTCTGTGATTCAGTTTCAGGGTGCGTCCTTGAGATCCAGGTTTCAGCTTTCTGGCTGAGCACAATCTACCCAAATACTGCACAGGGTTAAACGGCCATTTGGGGTCAGATATAGCGCCGCGGCATGCGTAGCAAGATCCTTCAAGACATCAGAAAACAGATGGTTTAGCGTACCAGCGCGCTCTAACATAAGGAGTACCGGCCATGACCCTAACAGTTTTCTGGGATGATCCTTCTCTCACCACGCTCGACTGGAATAACAACCTCATACAGCCTATGCACCCCACCCTACCCAGCCAGCAATTGTGCCGCCAAGATGCCCCGATTGATCTGGCACTGCGGAAACTTAGACAATGCCAAAGAAACAAGCTGCAAAATCTGCCGAAGCGACTGCTGCTGATATAGAACGATCCATTCTGACCCTTAACAAAATGGCAGAGCGCCTATGGGGAGATGGTAGAGAGGCAGAAGCTAAAGCCCTGCTAGATGCATTGGACGCTTTAAACAGAGCATTGGACAGAATCCGGATGGGCGAAAGTCGCAGAGTTAAAACGCTTCACTGAAGGCAATCGTATCCCTAACAATACGCCCTGGGTTCCTGAAGCGTTGCTTGAGAGCGGCTGTGACTCATTTAAAAAAGGATTTACGCATGCCTTTTTCAATGGAAGAAAGAACCGCTTTGCTCGCCCTCAAAGGCGCAGGACCTTCCATCCGCAACCGCAGAAAGAAAAATACCGCTAACACAGTGAATGCCAGAGCAAGGTCTAAAATTGCGCAGCGGAAAAACAAAGGGCCTGCACGCCAAATGCGTGCAAGCCCTTTATGTTCATGGTGTCCAAAGCATGAGCCTCATGAAAATAAAACAACATCAAGACACATCAAAAAAAACACACAACCCTGAAATAGATGAACTAACTGCCAAGCCATTTAAATTGCACTGAGATGTACCTTTTAACGACAGCACCAAAGTTTTGACATCTCCTGCGGCAACCTAACGAATTAGCATAATTTCTACAACCTACCCAATTAGTCCAGCCGTACGGTTTTTTTGATCACTGGCTTCTTTATCCACACTCGCATCAAATCTCATTTGACGGGTGACATGAAGTTCTGCGCGAACTTCTTCTATTAATTTCGTTATCTCTTGATTACCTACAAGCTCAGACTGAGAAATACCCGTCACCAAAAGCTTGCGACTACCTGATTCAGAGTCGTAGATTTCAATTTGAAGATAGCCCAATGACTCAACCCGACAGCAGCAGCGTGTCGGAAGGAATGCAGATTCAATAACGTGACGTAATTCTAATGTCGAAAGCATAGTCATGACTCCATCAGCCGTGCCACAGAGCGCAAGCTGCTTGCTGAAACGGGAAAATCCCAATACATCACTGAATACAAGCAATCTAATGTCAGTATGCGCTTGGTGCGAAGCAGGCATTAGACCCTTTGGCTATGCTTACCTATGATTTTCGATCTGCTGGGCACGCTCATTGCTTTAATACAACTCGAGTGCTTATCTAACGCCCCCATAAAACCATCTGCCAAACTTAAGCACTCGACCTAAACACAACCAACTACCCACTGAACGAAAAACCATTGACCACTGGGTTAACCATCATAGATCCAGCCACCCCCTTTAAGCAGTCAAGGCATCCGGAGATCAAAACACCATTAAATCAATATTAAAAAATGAATAACCAACACCTTGTGCTGAAAAACACGCTTGAGCGCCTATTGGGAAGTATGGAGCGCGCACGGCCACCAAGTTTGTTACCGCCTGCACGCCAAATTGCCTGGATCGCGGCATCAGGCATTAAGAATATTGATTTCCAAATGCGCGACTTACGCGCAAAGGCTGGCACAGATAAAGCAGAATCCGGCGCCTACAGACTGAAAGCCAAAGATCAACGTGGGCATACGAGTGTCGTTATGACCGAGCAATGCACCCCGAACCGCAAAGGAAAAGTGGATCACCTCTAGAACGGATTGGCTGGCCAGCAGGTGGCTGCCTGGTTGATTCCGAGCTAAAGCAAGGAATGGACATTCCGGACTCTATAAATACCCCTCGCGATGGAAGCTCTCTTCCCAGCGAAGAGCTGTATACGATCTCTCAACAAACGACTTACATAGGCATAGGGGGTATGCCTATAATGCCGAAAATATAGGTATCAGGGGTATCCCATGGGGCATATTGCAGCAAACAAAAACGATCTTCTCAAACGCGTAAAACGTATAGCCGGACAACTCCAAGCGGTTGAACGGGCGTTGGAATCTGATCTCGATTGCGCCAAAACACTGCACCTTGTTGCCGCCACTCGTGGTGCTATGAACGGCTTGATGGAGGAAATCATCGAGGAGCACGCGCGCGAACATGTCGCGAACCCTTCTCTGAGCGAAGAGGAGCGTAAAAAAGGCATCGAAGAGCTTCTTGAAGCCATTCGTCGTTACTCCAAGTGAGCACTTTTCAGGAAGCACGAATGAGCCGCATCAACATAAATCACACGCACGATCATGTGTTCCTTGGCTCGGCACACGACGAAAATGCCAAGCGCACACTTTGGGTTGTGGCACTGACCGTGGTGACGATGGTTGGCGAGATCATCGCAGGCTACATCACAGGTTCGATGGCGTTATTGGCCGATGGCTTTCATATGGCAACCCACGCAGGCGCATTGGGTATCGCGGCCGCAGCTTACGCATACGCAAAACGCCATGCTTTAAGCCAGCGCTACAGCTTCGGTACCGGAAAGGTAGGAGACCTGGGCGGGTTCGCCTCGGCTTTGATTCTCGGCATGGTCTCCCTGGGAATTGGCGTTGAATCTGTCATGCGCCTCTTGCAGCCAACGCACGTTCAGTTTGGTACCGCGACGCTCATTGCGTTTGCCGGCTTGATCGTCAACATACTCAGTGCCCTGCTGCTAGGCCATGGGCACGATCATGATGATCATGCCCATCACGGGAGCGATAACAATCTGAAGTCGGCCTACGTTCACGTCATCGCGGACGCGCTGACTTCGGTTCTGGCCATTGCCGCGCTGCTTGCCGGCCGGTATCTGGGTTGGGTGTGGCTGGACCCGGTCATAGGCATAGTCGGCGCCATCGTTATTGCGCGTTGGGCATGGACCTTGATGAAAGCCACTGCAAGTGTACTGCTGGATGAGACCGATGCGCATGTTGCCGAGGAAATCCGCGAACTGGTTGAGACGCCGGGGGATGCCACTATCACGGACTTGCACGTCTGGCGGGTTGGACCGCAAGCCCATGCGGCCATCGTCAGCGTGATGGGTGAGGCCTCTGCCAACGCCGACAGCATTCGTGAACGTCTTAAGCCGGTCCACGAAGTGAGCCATCTGACGGTCGAATTTCGAACAGTCTGATTCCGCGTTTCCCACCATGCCTTCGAAGTAACCTGCAAGGCCTCCAGGAAAACCTGAACATGTTCGGGGTGAGCGCCTTACACCTTCAGACCACAGTATCCGCTTCGATTCTGATCAAGAGTGTCAAGGCACTCACGGTGGCGACTGGGAAAGTCGCCTGGCTC
Source organism: Pseudomonas sp. NPDC096917 (assembly GCF_044762555.1). Taxonomy (NCBI): domain Bacteria; kingdom Pseudomonadati; phylum Pseudomonadota; class Gammaproteobacteria; order Pseudomonadales; family Pseudomonadaceae; genus Pseudomonas; species Pseudomonas sp. NPDC096917. Next base: position 42,465 of record NZ_JBIWEO010000026.1, read on the forward strand.
AATTTCATATGACCAAGGTGACTGACAATGGCTAAAGAAATCGAAAACCCCTGCATCTCGGTTTGCCATATCAGTGGTGATCTGTGTGTGAGTTGCGGGCGAAGCAAGGAAGACATCAAAAAGTGGAAACGCATGAAGCGGCCTGAAAAAATGGCCGCTGTACAAAGGGCGAATGTGCGCTTGAAAGGGCTTAAAAAGCGCACGGATAATCACTGCGTTGGGTGACTGCCATGGCGAGCGGCTGCTTCTTGGACACTAAGGGTTTCACCAGGGCTGTAACGATCACATCGCAGGTCACATCACTGGGCGCCAGAACGACGGCACTTACTTGGCCAACCCGTGGGCGCTCACCTCGGTAGACGTGACCGCCTCGGATATCGTGCGCCTTGATCAGGAGGGCAAGGTGAGAAATGGGGGTTGCTCGCCAACCATGGTGTGCTGGTGGGGGCCAACGGCATTCGCCAGGCGCATTTGCGCGCGATCACACTGGAGTGGCGCAGCCGCCTGATAGCGCCCATTAATTAGCTAAGCGTACGCTCCCCTATAGATAGCTCGGCTACTGCAAAAAGCAGTCTTTCAGGTACTTCTATAACTTAAAGAGGGATTTACTGTGCTAACTGCACACCAGTACTTTGCGGTTCATCGGGCAGTAAACAACCTTTAGCCATGCTTGTGCACTCTCTAGCCCAGTGATAGCCGACTTCCAGGTCACCTCCCTCATCGTAATAAGCTAACCGTAGTCGATGGGCATCTAGGTCGAGCTTGGAAAATCCGGCTCGCGATGAGGTGAACGTACTATCAGGCCTCGGAGCACTGAGATCATAAAGTGTCTGGCCTCCAGCACCAGAGATGACCCATGCGGGCTCCCCTGCACGTAACAGCAATTGCTGGTTGTGATCATGACCGGATAAAAGCACATCAACCTTGTTGCGTAGTAACGCCGGCAAAAGCCTGACAACCAGATCCTGGTCCTCACCGTGCTGGCCTTGGTTGCGTATGGGGTGATGGGACGCAACAATTCGCCATACAGGAGCCGCTCCGACTGCCTGAAACGTCTGATCGATGAAGTCAATTTGCTGTTGCAAACTCTCACGCGGTGCCGATGTGTCAAGGAATACCATTCGCACCAATGGCCGCCCGCCGACATCACCAAAATCCCTGGCGTAATAGTTCGCCGGCATTTGCCAGCGGCCTGACCCCTTGTGCTGTTGCCCGTACTCGATCTCATACTTTTGCGACACCGGGTAATCATGATTCCCCAAGACGGCGAAGAACGGTACATGACTGAGCCAGTGGCCCCAATAAACGCGCTCGAACCTGGTTTGCCACCTGAGGTCATGGGTACTGGTGAGCGAGTTACCGTAAAAATTGTCGCCGAGAAACACCACCATGTTCAGCCCCCCTTCATTGGACGCAACTTTCTCCATGGCTTGCCCCACTCGCCACTGCTGCAACTTGCCACTTCCTTGATCGCCAACAACAATCATCGACAGTGACGCGGGGTTCTGGTCAGCCTGAGGTACATAAGGGGAAGGTGGACTAAATAGCCAGTAACCACCAGCTGTCAGCAGAAGAGCGAAGGTGACGCCTGAGCAAAGCGCGATTTTCCTGGCAGTGAAATGTTTTGCGGCTACCAAAGAGAAAGTTGTGCGTTTCAATTAATGCACTCACAGGGTACCGCCAGAATGGCGGAAAAGTTAAGGTCAACCTTCCATTCAATAAATCACATCAGTTGTTCAATCTTTGTTAAAAAACCTTTAGAAACGCCCTATCTCCAACGTTGCGCAGAGCCCTCCGGACACACGATTTTCCAGGCGGACCTGCCCGCCCAAACGGACGGCTATCGCCTGCACAATAGTCAAGCCCAACCCGGCTCCCTGAGCATTTTCGCGGCTATAAAAACGCTCGAAAAGCCGCTCACGCTCCGACTCGTCTATGCCCGGCCCGTCGTCTTCAACTGAAAGTTCGTAGTGATCATTTTTTTGCGCTAACCGCACGGTAATCAAGCCGTTGGCAGGGGAGAAATTTGCAGCATTGGTGACCAAGTTATTCAATGCAATATTGATTGCCGAAGCATCAACCCTGGCTGAACTTATCTCGCCGCTGACATCGAAAGCCAGTTCTAACTTTTTACTCATTAGCCAGGGCGTCAATTGAACCAGGCTTTCACGAACCGTAGCCGCAAGATCAATACGTTGAGAAGTGGTTGCACTTGGTTGCGGTTCCATTCGAGCCATAGTGAGCAACTGATTAACGAGACGGCTGGTACGGTCCACTCCCGCAATCAGATGCTCGAGTGATTCACGACGCTCCTGCTCGGTACCCGCCTCCAGCAGGTTTTGCGCATGTACCCGCAGCACAGCCAAAGGCGTGCGCATTTCATGGGCAGCATCCGCGATGAAGCGCCTCTCGCGCCCTAGCACCTCCTGAATTTGCGCGAGCATACGATTAAGCGCTGCTTGCATCGGTTCCAGCTCGGCCGCCAACGGTGCCAGGTTTAGCGGCTCCAGAGATCCGCTATGGCGCGCCCGCAATGTTGCCGCCATATTGGCCAGAGGCTTGAGCCCCCAGCCAATTGCGAGCCAGATCATTGCGGCCAAAATCAGACTGCCCAGAATATTGGGCCACAAGGTATGCCGTACGATCCGGTCCACCAGGTCCGTACGTACGTCGGAACGCTCACCGACCCAGACACGCAACTGGTTCTGTTTGTCTTCAAGCATGAACCCACGCCATTGATGGTTGTTCAGGTCGATGACATCGTTAAAACCTGGCGTGGATGGAGGTGCACTCAAGGATGGGGCACTGGCAGTGTGCACCAGCACGTCACCCTTGGCGTTCCAAACCTGAAAAGCTATTTTGGATTCATAGGGATGACCATCAATCCTGGGTTCAGCTTCGCCCAAGGCTTTGTTGAAAGCCTGATAAAGATCCGCTTGCTCCTTGCTAGCCAGCGGCATGCGCATGACGCCCTGCAATAATCGAGCGTTTTGTGCCAGCTGAGCATCATAGACTTCAGCGATTTCGTGATTGCTATCGTGCAGGTTATACACGCTGATCACCCCCAGGCCGGCGAGCAGCAAACCAATGATAAGTGTCAGGGTGCGGCGCCGGATCGACATCATCCACGCTCCTCCATCAAGTAGCCGACGCCACGAATCGTGCGGATCAGATCGCTTGAAAACTTTTTGCGCAGATGATGGATATGCACTTCCAGGGTGTTGCTTTCTGCTTCCTCGCTCCAACCGTAGAGTAACTGCATCAGGTGATCGCGGGTCATCACGCGACCCGGTGGCGAGAGCAGCTCATGGAGTAACTGGTACTCCTTGGGCGTCAGCGCCACCGGCTTGCCCTGATAGCTAACTTGTTGAGTTCCCGGGTTCAGACAGATTCCAGCGTGTTCTATCAACAACTGAGCTCGCCCGGCACTGCGTCTTAACAGGGCGCGTATACGAGCTTTGAGCTCCGCCAGATCGAAGGGCTTGATCAAGTAGTCGTCTGCCCCGGCATCCAGACCTGCAATACGGTCTTCGGTAGCATCACGGGCGGTCAGAATCAGCACGGGCAGATTAGAGCTGCTGTCGCGCAAACGACGCAGTACCTCCAGACCGTCCATGCGTGGAAGTCCCAGATCGAGTATTGCCAGGTCGAAGCTTTCACTGAGGAGCGCATGCAAAGCGCTGCTACCGTCCTGCAGCCAGTCGACGGTGTAACCCTCACGTACCAGGGCTTGATGGATACCTTCGCCGAGAGCCACGTCATCCTCGATCAGTAATAAGCGCACACGGGCTCCTGTCAGTTGATTTTTTATTAACGTCCGCCAGCAACGGTTCGATCTCCTTGCGTCGTCCTGCATCGGCCGTTTCCCGCCCTGGTCGGGGCGCATCAAACAAGGCGCTTTGCAAAGCGACTTTGGCTTCAGCGTAACGGTTTTGACGGTAAAGGTGCTCATTACAGAAGTACAGACTATCGATGCCCGTGGGGTTCAGTGACAAGGCCTGTTTGAGTAACGGCTCAGCTTTGGCGGCATTGCCAAAACCTACAGGCCAGCCAAGCGCCCTTGATCAGCAGTATCCATGGCCCAGACACCTGGGCTCAAAGCCAGCAACAGAAAGCATACGGTGTAGTTTTTCATGGTTCGTGCTTCTCTTTTTCTGGCTTGATACTGAGGCGGCGAATCAAAGGCAGGTGTTTACGTAACCCCTTGTCCACCAAATGAGGCAGGAGACTATTGAGCCTGACGAAAAAACGCTCCTGCCAACCTAAATACAAATCCCGTCGGTCACCTGCAATCGAATGGATCACTGCCAAAGCCACGGTTTGTGGATCATCCACGCTAGCATTCAATGCCTCGTTCAGCGCTTGGGCCGCTGGGCTGTTCATTGTGGTACGAGTCGCACGCGGGGCAACATAGAGCACGCCAACCCGGGTGTCCGCCAGTTCCCGCCTGAGGGCTTCAGAAAACCCACGCAGTGCAAACTTGGTCGCGCAGTAGCTGGCATAACCGGCATAACCAATGGAGCCATACGTCGAACCAACGTTCACCACCATCGCACTGTCGGCCTGCTTGAGCAGCGGCAATAGCAGCTTGGTCAAGCAAATCGGCGCGCTGACATTCAGCGCCATCATCGCGTTGATCTCGCTGTCATCGAGCTGTTCAAGCATCGCAAAGTGATTGACCCCCGCGGCATTGATCAACAGGTTAATACCGCTCATGGCCTGCGCGGCGACTAACACTTTGTGCCGGTCAGAAGGCGTCGTCAGGTCTGCAGCGACCCAACACAAATGCTGCGGATAGCGTGCCAGCAGTGGTTCAAGCGCTTTGCGGTGTCGGGCTACGGCCAAAACGCGAGCACCACTGGCGCAAAGGGCGCTGGCAATCGCTAGGCCAATCCCGCCACTGGCACCGGTCAGGACCACTCGGGCATCAGACAGTCGCATTCATGTTCTCCAGGTCACGCGGCAAACCCCGGAACATATCGGCATACAGTCGATAGACTACTTTCGAGGCGTGAATAACGGCCGCCTGGTCTGCAGGATCATCGAGTGAGTTCATCAGACGGCGGTAAGTTTGCATGTGCTCAACGTCGAGAGAGCCGTGGGAGCTCAGATAACTGAATGCACTTTGCGGCAGTTCAAGACGCTCGCGAATGCTTCCCGCGGCGTGGGTGGCCAACGCAATGCTGGTGCCTTCCAGAACATTGACCATTCCGAACAGACCTACCGGGTTGTCACGGGCGATCAGGTCGTAAAGGAAGCTGACCATCAACTCGATCGGCAACGACGGACGTCCATCACGTACCGCTGCCATGTCTGCGCCACACGCTGCAATGTCGTTGAGTACCCATTGCTCGTGCCCGTACTCGTCTTCGATGTATTCGCAGACTGCTTTGCGCAGCCATTCCAGGCGCGACGGCAAACGGCTTCCACACGCCATCATCAACGGCACGGTATGACGCACATGGTAATAGGCCTGGGCCAGAAAGGCCCGGTAGCTCTCCAGGCTAACCTTACCTTCGAGGGCATCGCGGATGATCGGCAAATTGAACAGTTCATGGCGTTCTTGCTGAGTGGCTTCTTGTAGAGTGTCGAAAAAACTCATGATGCGGATCCTTCGGAAAAAGCGAACTGAGTGAGTTGCACTTGGTAATGCTCGACGATAGCGTCGCGACGTGGACGACCATTGGCAGTGAGAAAACCATTGGCAGATGTGAACGGTTGATCCAGCCTGGTCCAGTGATGGACTTGGGCGTAATCGGGCAAGGCTTCGTTGGCTTCAGCGACGGCAGCGGCCAGATCTGCGTCGACACAATCGGGGCGATGGGGCCAGAGCAGCGCATGGTTGCCAGGCATGGCTTCGCCGTAGACAAAGGCCTGTGCAATGTGGCGGCGCTGGGTCAACTCGGCTTCAACCCACTCAGGGTTTACATTGCGGCCAAAACTGGTGACAAACTGATGTTTCTTGCGCCCCCTGAGGTAGAGATAACCCTCGGGGTCAAACTCTCCAAGATCGCCGCTTGGCCACCACGGCTCAACGTGCGGCGCATCTCCCAGATAGCCGAGCAGAGGCGACCCCTTGATCAGTACTTCGCCGTCGTCGGCCAAACGGATGTCCACATGCGCCAGGGGCCGGCCCACACTGCCGGGCCGATGCGAGCCCGGCCGATTCAGGCAGACCACCGAGGCGCACTCCGACAGCCCGTAACCTTCGTAAACTGGCAGGCCCTCCCGTTGTGCACGATGCAGTAATGCCTCACTGACTCGAGCTCCGCCAACCGCTACAAAGCGCAACGATTGTGGATTGAACATTTTCTGCTCGGCGGCGCTGACCAATATCAACAGCAATTGCGGCACCAGAATCAGACTTGCAGGCGCACGATTGGCCAGATAACCGAGCAGACGCGCCACATCGACGCCACTGGCGCCCTGAATGCCCAGGGTGTTCTGGCTGGGTAAACTCAAGGTCGCACCCGCGTACAACGCGGCGTAGCACCCGATATTTTCCAGCAGAATCGCCAGAGGCAGCAGGGCCAAGTGATGGTGCGAATCGGTGGATTTACTTGCATGATCCAGCTCACGAACTACCCGTAGAATCGCCTCGGCGCTTAAACAAACGCCTTTGGGGGTTCCTGTCGTACCCGACGTGAAGGTCAGCTTGGCGGTACCTTCGTGCATCGGACTCGCGGTGCTGAAGGCTTTACTCCAGAACACCCCGCTTCGCTCATAGCCAGCGCTCTGCAGTTCTTGTTCTAGCTCCGGCTCGGCAATCACCCGTTGCGCCTGGCTCTGGAGCAAGCAATGCTTACGTTGTGCCGGGCTAAAAAATGGCTGTAGACAAACGCAGGTCACGCCTTCAAACAGAGCAGCCAAATCCCAGAGAATAAGTTCAGCTCCGTTGTCCAGCGCCAAAGCAAGGACCTTTATCTGCTCATCGCGCAGACGCTGCTGGCGGTACACAACCTCAGCGTAAAGCGTGGCGTAGTCCAGTTTCAGTTGGTCACCCCACAGGGCGATGGTGCTGGCTTTGTGTTCAGCATGGCTACGCAAGGTGTATTTGAAACGCTGCACTTCAAGCGACATGACTGGACTCCTGACAGGACGGCGTCAGTCCAAGGCGACTGAACACCCCCATATTGCGAAGATGGATGAACCCGGCGCGGATGTTGCCGACATGCACCCAAGGCTTGCTTTCGTAGTAACTGCCCCACTCGTGCCGGTCGTTACCCAGACGCGCCGGATCGGCGGCGCAGAGTGTCATTGGCTTCAACCCAAGCCGATGAAAGCTGTTCACCAAGCCGGCGTTGCCCGTGAACGCCACCCACTCCTGTCCACCCATGGCCAGTAAATAGGTGATCGCAATGATGCTCAAACGCGCGCTGCCCGTGTCGCTGGCTGCCAAGTTACCCACCTCAACGATGCCCGCTCGTTCCACCGCACGCCCCGCAGCGTTACTTATCAGCGGCTCAATCGACTCATCCAGATAACACTCCAGAAAGAGTGGCTCGGCGTTGGCTCGGCGTACACCCGCTACCGCACACAGCTCACCACCAGCATCACTCATACCGAATAACTCGGGCATAAAATGACGAATATCGGCGCCGTGGGCCTTACGAAAACGTTGTTGAATGAAGGTCTCAAATACGGGACGTAGGGGTTCATCTGGCAACGCTCTGGCCAGACACATCTGCCGGTTTTCGACGTGACCGAAACGCAGGGGTATGGGGATTTTCCAGTCGAAATGGGGCATTGCGGACTCCTCCCGTGATGATGTTGGGAGGAGTATCGGGGCCATTTCTTAACGAAGTCTGAAGGTCACCTTCAGATTGCCTTAAGACTCTCTATATAAATTGGCAAGCGTCGATTCGGTAACCGGCCGATCCAGGCAGCGCGAATAATTCGGCTGCCTGCAATGACTCTTTCGAGGCCTCTCATGACCCGCGATTCAGTGGCTCAGCGTTACGCAACTCTATCGATTATCTTGCATTGGTTAATGCTGGCGTTATTTGTCGGTGTATACGCATGCATAGAAATCAAGGGTTTACTGCCTCGAGGCAGCACACTCAAGGGCCCCTTGCTGGGGATGCATGCCATGTTCGGGATGGCTATTTTCGCACTGGTATGGGTCCGGCTTCTGGGTCGTTTGAAAAAAAGCCCGCCAATCTTGCCCTGTCCTCCAGCCTGGCAGAGGGCATTAGCGTTTCTGACACATCTGTCACTTTACGTACTCATGATTGCCACACCCGTGCTCGCCTGGTTAATGCTCAGTGCCGCAGGCAAACCCGTTCCATATTTCGGCTTCACTCTCCCCTCGCCCATAGCTCTGGATCCCGATATGGCGAGGCAGTTTAAACATTGGCATGAGTGGTTAGGCAGTGCTGGATATTGGCTAATTGGCCTGCACGCCGGCGCAGGACTTTTCCATCATTACCTGGTTGGCGACAACACACTGATTCGAATGCTGCCCAAACGCCCATAGCCCGACTGTCTGACACCCATTGTGTGTTTATCTGTGCCTCACTCGATTATCGACGGGGCTCACACTTCACATGCGATGGTGCTGATCGAGATCACCCTCCCTTTTTTCACAACCTGCTAAGGTCTGAGACACGCGCCTTCTCAATGAAGATGACAGTTAAGTCTCACCCCCTACCTTGGGTTGCTAAAAGGAGCATAAGCGTTGAAGAACTGGCACTGGATCGTCGGTTTATTGGTAATCACAGCCATTTCTCTGCTGATCGAGATCCCTGCCGATACTTGGCTAACCTCGGCGACCCTGAGTTTGGTGCTCGGCGCTACAGCCTTGGTTTACATGGCTGTGTCCTGCCTGCTGGCGAGTCGATGGAGGGTGATTGAGAACATTTTTGGTGGCTTGGACCGAGTCTATGATGCACACAAATGGTTAGGTGTCTGGGCCTTGGTATTCGCCACCTACCACTTTGTTTTCAAGGCCAACCTGGATGTATGGAACAGCGTACCTATTTGGGAGCTGCCCAAGTACTGGACTCGGCTCGTACGTCAATTGAGCTACGTCGCCCTGGGCTTGATTGTGTTGCTCGCCTTAAACCGTAATATTCCCTATAACGTCTGGCGCTGGTGGCACAAACTGTCCGGCCCCTTGTTCTTGATCGTGATTGTGCACTGGCTCAGTTTCAAATCACCGATCACTTTGAGTAGCCCTTGCGGAATATGGCTGGCCTCACTCTGCGGATTAGGTGTGATTGCAGCCGTCTACAAATTAACGCTGTACCCCTTTGTCGCCCGCGCTGGAGAATATCGGGTAACCGCCGTTACGAGCAAAAACGGAACACTTCACTTAACCCTTACTCCGGTACACAAAGGGTTTGCCTTCAAAGCTGGGCAATTTGCTTTTCTGGCGATGAAGCAAAATGGCCTGCGCGAGCCTCATCCTTTCACCATTGCCAGCGCCAATGATGAAAGTGGACAGATCGAGTTCTTGATCCGGCCACTGGGGGACTACACCAAAAAACTGAGTGAACAGGTCAAGATTGGCATGCTCGCAGATATCTACGCCCCTTATGGCCGCTTTAAACGCCAGCCACAGGCTGAACGCGAAATCTGGATTGGCGCAGGCGTGGGCATCTCACCCTTTGTTTCCTGGCTGAAAGACCCTAACGCAAAAAATCTGGATAAAGCGACCCTTGTATATTGCTTTAATCCCGCACGCGCCTTCCCGCCCGCAGAACACTTGCTGGGTATGGCACACGCTCGAGGCGTCGAGTTTGTGAGCAATGACAAGGGCCTCGATGTACTGGCCGAAACAATGCGTCAAGCCGTTAACAAAACTTCCCCCGACAAGGTTCAAATCAGTTTCTGCGGTCCTAAGGGCCTATTGGTTAACGTTCGTGAAATGATGCGAGCACTGAACATTCCACAAACCAACTTGCACATCGAACTTTTTGAATTCCGCTAAGGGTGGTCTGAAATAGCCGGGTGGTCTGCGGCTATTGAACCGTCAGCAGTTTTCAAACAATGACAGACGTCACACCATCAAGTGCCGAGGCTCGTGGGGTAAATCAGACGCAAACCCAGTCGCCCCGGAAGCATTTCCCGGCGGCGCGAAAGCAATCGAGCGCAGACATCCTGCAAGCGCGGGATCAACCAGGCGATACAATTGTCGTGATGACTGAGAACTCTATCCGCAAGCGAATTGGCAAAAAGGTCACGCCGACAAAGTGAATTGCGGAGCAAGGGTAATCCCCCCTGAAAAAAGTGCTCATCAGAAGTAGAATTTTCTCCTGACCGGATCAAGGAAATTTTGCGTGAAGACATCGCGTTTTTCAGACGGTCAAATCATGGCCATCCTCAAGCAAGCTGAGGCTGGAACCCCTGCGCCAGAACTATGTCGCGAACATGACATCAGTTCAGCTACGTTCTACAAGTGGCGCACCAAGTTCGGCGGTATGGACGCATCGTTGCTGTCTCGGCTGCGTGAGTTGGAGGACGAGAATCGGCGACTTAAAAAAATGCACGCCGATGAGCGTCTTAAAGCCGAAATTATCCAGGAAGCCATGGCAAAAAAGTGGTGAAGCCATCTCGGCGACGAGAGATGGCGCAGGATGCGGTTCGCTGAGGTCGGTGCAGCATCAAGTTGGCGTGTCTGGCTTTCAGGGTCAGCCTCAAGTGCTATCGCTATCAGCCGCGTTTGGCGCCTGAAAACGCCGAGATCGCCGATAAACTGATCCAACTCACGTATAACCAGCGTAACTGGGGATTTGGCTTGTGCTTTCTGTACCTGCGCAACGTGAAGGGCTATCGCTGGAACCACAAGCGGGTGTATCGAATTTACCGCGAGCTGGAACTGAATCTGCGTATCAAGCCGCATAAACGTATTGTGCGCGAAAAGCCTGAACCGCTGGCCGTTCCCGAGGCGACTAACCAGTGCTGGTCGATGGACTTCATGCACGATCAATTAGCGGATGGGCGCAGCTTTCGGGTTTTTAATCTGATTGATGATTTCAACCGGGAAGCCCTGAGTATGGAAATTGATTCTTCGCTTCCAGCTGAGCGCGTAGTGCGGGCACTGGATCAGGTCATTGAATGGCGCGGGAAACCTCAAGTAATCCGCAGTGATAACGGCCCCGAATTCATCAGCGCCAAGCTCACTGGTTGGGCCGAGAAACAGGGCATCCGTTTGGACTATATTCAGCCGGGCAACCCGCAGCAGAACGCCTAGGTCGAACGCTATAACCGCACGGTCCGTTACGACTGGCTGGGCCATTAGTTGTTTGAATCGATAACAGAAGTTCAGGACTACGGCACGAACTGGATCTGGACATACAATCACGAGCGCCCGAATATGGCCCTCGGAGGCATTACCCCTAAACGAAAGTTGGCCCTTGTGGCCTGATCTCTATTTCTGGTTAGTATTAGAAATGGGGGGATTACCGAGCCGTCGTCCGCCACGGTATTGCCCAAGTCCGCCCTGCCCTCGTATTTGACCTGAGCCTTGGTTGGGCCCCAGATCTCTTTCACGTAACTGAGCTGGCCGGACTCATGGCCGGTTTGAGCGATGAAGGCCAACACGTGCTTCACGCCAACGATCTGATAGTGGTTCATGGCGGTGTTTAAAACGGACACAAAAACACTGGCTGATTGGCCGGCGTTTGGGAGGTTCTGCAGCAATTGCTGCGTAGTGATGGGCATTGGTTTGTAAGCGCTCCATAAACCCCACCCGACTCAAGATGGGCGGTGCGCTCAGCTAGGCGATGCGGGTGAGCAATTCCACGGCAGCAAGGCTTCGTAAT